>CAZNWT010000015.1:0-56233 GCA_964576795.1 uncultured Victivallales bacterium | reverse complement strand
TTCCTCGCGACAGGATCAGACCCCCGGCATTGCCGCCTATTTGGAACCGCTGCGATGGCGCCATCGGGGTTGACAATGTTCTGATAGGGCGCACACTCGTCGGGAACCCAGCCGTGTCCGATGGTTGCCTGTGCAAGGATACCGACCCGTGAGTGATCGCCCTTGAATTTCTTGAGAAAAACGGCGTATCGCTCGCCGAGTATCCTGGCTTTATCCACGGGAGGGTTGCTCTCGGGAACCAAAGTCATCATGCAGGCTACATCGGTAGCCACACCATTCTGAAGGAGGGTTTCTGCATCGCCAGCCAATTCTGCTTCGCAGCCGGGATGTAGTGGCATTACATGCAATGTTTTGAGTTCACGCATCATTAATTATCTCCTGATCTATTCATCCACCGACGATGTTTTGTCTTGAACCCTGATGATTCTGACTTCTATACTCAGTTGCGCTTTAGCTGTAGCAGAAGAGGAGTTTCGATGAAAGAATTTGGCACATACATGGCGATATTGGCTTTGATTGTGACGGTTCTTTTCGTCGTTGTTTTGGTGCTTGAACGTGTTTGTGGGTGATTTGTACGATGACTACTGAAACGATGCATTCTGATGTGGAAACCTCTGAGCCCTCCTTTCGGGAGATCATGCTAGCCGTGCGCCGCCCGGAGGTGCTGTTTAATGTTCCTGTGCATGTGTGCATTTTGATTCCGACCACAAGTGTGATCGCCTATTTGGCAACTCGACTTGATACGCTTTTCGGCTGGGAACGGTTTATCTCCTGGCCGCTTGGACTTGCGCTTTTCTCGATTCTATTTCCACTAGGCGTTTTCATTGTTTGGTATACCTATGGCTTCCTTGCCATCATGGGCGATGGTAGCCCCGCGACGCATTTAGGGGGTACCAAGAACTTGGTGACAACGGGGGTGTTCTCAGTCTGTCGCCATCCCTCCATTATCGGAAAGTTTTTAGGCGTTGTGGGCTTTGGTTTCCTCGTGGGATCACCGGTTTTCTTCTTTCTGATTATCCCTGCCCTGACGACTTACTCCCTGCTTGCTGTTCGTTTTCTACAGGAAAAACTTTGCGTGAAACTGTGGGGTGACGACTATCTTGCCTATCGAAAATCGACACCACTGATACTGCCACGTCTGCGCAAACTCTGAAATCGAATTCCGCTTGGATTTACCCTAATTGTTGCGAGGTACGATGGGCAGGTTAAGGACATGGCTGCAACGTTTTTGCTTGATAGTCACTGGGATCGCGATCGCACTTGTGGGTGCCGAGATTGGACTCCGATTTGCAGGTTCATATTTTCTTGCACGACAGTCAAATCGACAGCGGTCGTCTGATGGTACGCATGCGTGTGTGGTGCTTTGTCTAGGCGAGTCAACAACGGCGGAGACCTACAACGGTGATTCCTATCCGCGACAACTCCAGCGTATCCTCAGTGAACGCGGGGGTGATAAAACGTTTAAGGTTGTTAACCTAGGGGTTCCCGGCACAACCACTGGAAAGATTGTTTCACAGATTGACGCGGCATTGGCTGAATACCAGCCTGACATTGTTGTGACTATGATGGGAATCAATGATTGCGCTTATTGGGATCGGAATCCTGTATCCCCGCTGGCGGCGTGGTTTCAGGATTTGCGGGTTGTTAAGCTGATGCGCATCCCCTTTACACGGGCTGCCCGATTCTGTCTCCTTTCTTCGGATGCAAGCGATCGTAAAGATGATGATTCTGACGTGCATGATCCGGAGTTCTTTCTTCCCCCGCTTGAGTCTCGTGATGGTAATGCGTTCCGTGCAGACCCCACTTTCTCTGAAAGTGACCGAATTTATGAGAAGGCAAAGCGTGATCTTTCGGAAGGTCGAACGCATGCGGCAATTGAAGGATTTGAGGTGGCCATACAGGAACGGCCATTTCATGCTAAATTGTATGTTCGATTGGCATCAGTTTATTGGAAGAGTGGACAGGTTACTAATGCGATCACGCTACTGAAAAAGGGCATTACTCGCATGCCTGAAGAGACGCTGCTGATTCGGTCGTTAGCCCAATATGAAGAGATTGCGGCTGCTGATCTCTCCGGACGGCTTGATGTGTTTAATCCCGCTGTAAGTGAGGATACGGCATTCAAATATGCTGCCGTGACAGCACAGCATAGTTCAGTGGAAGACGTGCTTTCAAAGGCATTGAAAGAGCTTGAAGCCTTTGAATTGGGTGATCCATGGCCTGTTGTGGCTTTGATTGCCTCGGCGTCCGAGGCCTCTGGGAATCAGATACCTGCCGAGATTGTCCATCGCATAATGCGGGTTGCACAGCATCATCTAGATGCCGATGGACGTCAACGCGTTGTGGGTGCATTGGCTGCTATCTGTTGCTCACATGGTGATCATTCCCTTGCCGAAACCTGTTGGGCCCATGCAAGAGAGTTGCAGCAAAAACAGGTTGCCCCCGTTACCCGTGCCAACTACCAAGCCCTGCAAGCCGCCGTCCTCAAGTTTGGTGCTGTGCACGTGGCAATGCAGTATCCCATGTTGGATGTCGTGGGGCTTGAGCAAATGGTCATGCCTTCCGAGAAAACCATTATTCTTGATAACACGATCAATTTCAGAAGTGCCGTGAGGCGTGACGGTTTAAGAACCTACTTTACGGACATGTTTGGAGGTGGCTTTGGACACTGCACTCAGAAGGGAAATCGCCTGCTGGCTGAGAATGTTGCAGAAACGATTCTTCGAATTGCATCTCACGAGTAGATGTCCCCGCGCCAGTCTGAGCCGTTACGGCGTACGGTCCCTATCTTCTATGGGAAGTTCCATTTCGCGGCCACCATGGTCTGCTTTGTCGCAGCCGTTGCAGTCTTGGTCAATTCCATCTCCTAGGATCTCGGGGGCTCCGGGATAGATATGGGGATTGTTATCATCAAAATCGGGCCCGCCCCATTGGTACCCCCTGAATCCGTCGGCATCCCTGTCATGCTCGGGTAGCAGGGGCAGCGCCGGACGCTTAAGAAAATCTGCGTAGGCGGCAACTGTTTCTGGTGAGCAGCGTAATGCATTATGATCATAATCTGGGAAAGTTAGATTTTGAGCCCCTCGTAATGCGGAATTGAATCTTCCGTTTGTACGTATGTCTGGGCCAATAGTGAGTGTGGGCAAGCGAAAGGGAATGTCAGAGCGTGGGCTGGAATAGGTCGGGGTCTCTCCATAGGCTTGGATCTCGTGCAGCAGGGGCGAGTTGGGCATAAGCGCCCATGCAGTGGGATCTCCCGCAAGGGTTCTGGCAATGGCATCTTTGGATGCATCCCCTTGAAATGGGGTGTCAATATAGACTTCGGCAGCGACCCAGTGGGCGATGTTGTACTTCAGCAACGTTAAGCGTGCGAGTAGACCACCGGAGCCATGCGCTACCAACTGGATACGGTTGGCCCCTGTGTATTGCATGACAGCTGTCATGAAGAGCTTTAGATCGTCTGTGGCCTCTTCAATGCTGCTCATGTAATGACCAGCCGGGGACAAGTCGATCATCCAAATTTCAATGGGCTTGAAGCCTCTCTGTAGCAGCGTGGCGTAGACGTTGCCGTTTGTTGTAGTGGTGTTACCGGGGTTGCTTCCTGTCCAATCGGTGTGATCACGGAAGCCGTCAGGAATCAGAATGATTGGACAATGGGTCAGTGTCATTGCGTCTGAACGGGATGTGCCGCCTCCAGCCCCACCGTAGGTGATGGGAGGCAAAGGAAAGTCGTCGGGCAGGGCGTTGCGGTCGGCAAGGAGCGATGACGGTGCGAGAAGAATAAGGGCGTATGCTGCTGCAAGATATGGGATTGGGAGCCTCATGGAGCATCCTCCGTACTGGCGGTTATGGCAACATCGCGGACGCAACGGAAGCCTTGCGTTTCGTGGCGCGTGTCGGGTGCCATCATGCGTACATCGGCGCAATGGAGATCATCGGAGGCTGTCATCCATGCCCCGCCGCGCACGGCATACATGGTAAGTGGTGGCGTGGTCGCAATGGCTGGATTTATTGTTTTCATCTGATCGTAGTCCCAGATATGCGCGTCCTTTGGATCCACATATGCGAGTCGCTGTGTGGATGTCCACTCGCGTGCATTTCCTCCCATGTCAAAAAGTCCGAGAGGAGTCACACCCGCAGGATAGCTTCCGATGGGGGCAAGCTCAGTGAATCCGTCGTTGTTGACATCATCCCGCCAGGGAAAGTCGGTTGAGGTATCCGCGTAGTTGCCGCGGGATCCGTCGGGTTCGTCGTCTCCCCAGGGGAACCAGCGTCGCTCCGCACCTCTTGCGGCCCATTCCCACTCCTCTTCAGTGGGTAGGCGCTTGCCAGCCCATGCTGCGTATGCTTCCGCATCGTGTAGGGTGACGCCAACGACGGGGAGATTTGAACTTGAAGCAAATGCTTTAATTGAATCGGGAAGTGACGCGTGCCCCGTGGCTTTGACAAAGTTCTGATACTCCGCAACGGTTACTTCATCGCGATCCATGAAAAAGGGCTTTACGGTCACCCTGCGCCCACGCTCGTCCTCAAACCAGCGTCGATCAACGGGTTTAATCTTGCCGACAAAACGTTTGGCCATGGCGGCAGTACGGTCGATTTCGGCCTCGGTGGATCCGAAGAAAGTCTCGCCGCCAGGGATAAACACCATGTCGTCAGTGGGACGTGCATTCGATTCGTTGAACATCCGCGCTACCGTTCGTTGAACGTGGTCTGATGCCGCCTGGCGGCTTTCTTCAAAGCTGTAAGTCTTGCTGGGACGAACATCCATCAACACGAAAATGTGGTACCCCTCGGGTTGCTCAATGATACACCCTTCACCAGGTCGTGATCGCGCGAAGATCTGCTTGTCGAACTCTGGAGGGAATATGCCGCGAGTGATGTATCCAAGGTCCCCCCATCGGACGGTGCTCCAATCGCCATTAAGCGCCTCGGAGATGATGAATGTTTCTTCGGTATCCCCTTCGATTCGTGCCTTCAGGGTCTCCGCTTGCGTCCTGGCATGACGGCGTTTATCGGCATCGGCGCTGTTTGTTACGGGAATTAGGAAATGGTGGATTCGGCGTTGTTCCTCGCGTTGAAATAGGGTGGGATTGGCGTCGTAGAACGCGCGCGCTTGTTCCTCGCTTACAGCATCGCCACGCTCGATTGCTACTGGAGGTGGGATTCTGTAGATGGTTATGGTTTTGTCAGCGAATGCGGGGTGTCCGCAGAAGGAGCGAAAAACGTCCATGTCAGAAAGCGTGAGGGGGGGCGGCTCTGGTGGGAGGTCGCCCGCAAGGGGTGGCTGCAGTTTCTCCAGCACAAATGCATTAGGATGGATAATGATGTAATCACAGCCCGCTCGGTGAAGTCGCTCAAGATAACAGATCATATCTTGCCGTGAGGCAAGCGGAAGCGGGGGGGCAGGGAAGCCGGGGGCAGTGTCGAAATAGGGATTCATCATGCGCGTACCGCTACGGGCACAGGCCTGTAGATATATTCGGCCATCAACGCCGTCTGGTGTGTAGGGAAGATGGAGAGCCACTCCGCCATGATCCTTTAGCCAGTGAATGGCTTGATTGTCATCTGAGGAGGTGATGCGCGGCGGGAAAAGCTCAGGCCAGAGGGCCATGTGTTCAATTGTAATGGCGGCAATCAGGACAGCAATCAAAGCCTGTGTGCGTCGCAATCGCTTTAGGAACAGGCCTCCGAGAGCGATGGCAGTAAGTGATGCAAGGGCTATTTCAACGAATGGCATTGCGCGGAGGGGGAATCCAAGACGACACCCACCGGGGACGTATTTGGCTAGAAAGTAGTAGGGGAGGGGGATCCGAGAAAGAATGCGCCCTTCGGTATGCAGGAATGGGCCGGTTGCGATCAGCAGGAAAATGGTCGCAAGAAAGGCCAGGTGCCATGCGCGCTTTTTGCCGCGCAAGAGCGCGGCCACGGCGGCGACTAATGTCAGGATCGAAATGCCGATAGGCAATCGCCTGACCATGGGTGTGAAGTTGTAATAGGGAAAGCCGCGAAAGGGATGTAGTATATCGATGCCGCCACGAGGAGCATCCAGAATGGCCCACGGTTCTTCGTCTCCAGCGGGAGCGGGGCCGCCGGGGAGATTGAGTCTGAGAAGAATGAGGGCAATGATGGGGGGGATAATCGCTGGCCAGCCCTGCTGGATCAGCGTGCCGATTTTTCGAGGATGGCATCGGGTGTGAAGCCCGATCAGAAGGAGACTGAAGAGCACACTGTACCAAGCATAGGGTGCGTACGTCAGCATCATGAGCGACCAGAACAAACCAGTTCTCAGGGCGTCGCGCGGATTTGGCTGGTCGAGAAAACGAAATAGATTCAGAAGAAAGAGTGGAATCCACCAGAGGATGGTTTTCTGAAGAAAGCCCATGTCGAGTTTGAGCATCGCGTAGGGACTCAGCATGAACACGAGTCCGCAAAACAGTCCTGCAAGAAGGGATCGCGAAAGATAGCGGCCAAGGAGATAAGCGCAGAAACCGTTCAGGGCGAGTGTGAGGATGATGTAAGCGTTGTATTGCGCTTCGAAACTCCCCAGTACTATGAGAGGAATGTAGCCGTACAGGTGGAGTGATATGCCCATGTATTTTCGTAGATCCTGCCCCTGTGGGTAGGCGACTTGATGAGAGAAGAAAGGCTGTAAAAAGCGACCGGCTCGGATGTTGTCGGTGAAGTCCTTTTGGTGAAACATCTCACCATGGATTCCCGGGTGCTTTGCATTTCCGATGACCCGATCGCCGTTGCCGAAAAAGAGGGCAGCACACATCACGATGGCCAACAAAAGGAAGAGAAAGAAGACACGCCCGTGTTCGTGGTTTCGTTGGAAAAGGTGTTGGGCCCTCATGGATACAGCAGACCGCCCTTCTGTATGAGTGTCTCGTACAGAGCTTGCGCAATTGCGCGATAGCCTTGTGCCGTGCAATGGCCGTCGGCCTTCCAGTAAACCGGGCTCTCCTTGTTTGCCGTTAGGAGATATGGGGAGGTGTCAATGACGCGGATGCCGTAAGGGGTACAATGTCGGATGAGTTCATCCCGTGAGAGCGCATACTTATCAAGTGAAAGCGGGATGTAACAAACCGCGAGCGTTGCGCCTGATGCGGTTGCCAGGTCGTTGATGGTTTTGAATTCGTTTTCAATTTGATCCCAGGCTGCCTCGACCTCTTCGGGGCTATTTTCAAAATCAATTTGCCGTTGCTGCGCGGATTCGTGGCTGACTTTAGCGTGAATAAGTCTGGCTAAATGTGAATGCAGGATAAGCCATGTTCGGGTATAGCCAAGGCGCTTCGCCTGGACATTCTTCAGAAAACCTGGATACAATCGCACTTCTTCAATGCCAATATGGGTTTCAAGAATATCGGTTTCGTTGAAACCTACAAGAATGAGATCCGGTTGGTATGCAAGGCCTTCGTGTTCAATGAGGAGGCGTTCTGAGAGCGGGGAGAATCCGCCGATTCCCGCTTTGATGATTTCAACGTTCTGCGGGTGTTCTGGATTTGAATTCAGAAGGTGTTCCAATACGGCAAGGTAGGTGTCGGAAAAGGAAGCTCCAGCCCCATAGGTGAAGCTGTCTCCGACTCCCAGAATTCGAATAGTGCCGACCGGTTTGTTCAGCGTATGCTCGACATCACGATATCCGGCTGAGTTGTGCTGCATGGATTGGATGAACTCACCCGTTCCTGACGTCACGGTACGTGTAATTGATGGCTTTTGGTGATAGGGCAGAATGGGGTGGGGGATGTAGATGTTAGTCCTGTAAACTTTTGGTAGGAGAGGCGCAATGCCTGTTGTGCGGATCACCCCTTCAAGGCAAATCAGGCTCAGCAAAACGGAGGTGAGTGCCAGCACCAGTTTGTATGTTTGCTTTCGAACCATCATGCTTCCGTCTGCTGTGCGAACTCAGGTGATGTTGAGCATTTTGAAATATGCCTTTGTACGGTTGTTGAGGCAAGCCCCCCCCCACTTCCCACCCCTGAAGGAAAACTCAGCAACGAGGAAAATCCCCCTCTGGGTTATTGCAGACCTCGTGAAGGAGCGTCATGAACTTACACAGATTTGAGAAGGTCACAAAAGGCTGGTCCCGAGTTATCTTCATGCATCCCCGACTCATCCCTGGGGCTCCGGGGAAGCCAAATATGGGTGTATAGTCCGTTGCCTCGGAACTGGCTACAGCTTTGAATCGTTCCAGATTGTTCATGATATCATGCTCCACTGCTACAACTTACCATCAGTTAGATCCGCTCAACGTACGCATAATAAGCGCCGCATTCTTCCCCGCTCTCGTCCGCGAACCAGGCCTCAAGTTGGGTAACGCCTGTTTGTGGCAGGTTGACCTTGACCGTGACTGCCTCAGCCCTGGGCACGACTTCTGCAGTCCATTCCTGATCGAAGAGCTTCAGGCGCGCCTTTATCGGATGAATAGGCACGCATTGGCCGTCGCCCGAGGCGTAGATATGGCAATTGGCATCTTCCGGTGCAACCGTGTCATCAATTGAAAGACCCAGTTCCTTGGGCCAGCGACGGAGGGAAAATATATAGTCTCCCGCTCGCTCTACATCTACCGTCCAGCGGCCAGTGCTCCGCTGGGCAAGTACAATAGCGGTCTGATGCCAGGCCACGTCTCCCATGACATCCAAGGCATCGAGCCGCGTCGGATTCTCGTTGTCACTACCGATACTGATGGGGCAATAGTCATCAAGGAGCGGAGAAACTTCAGCCCACCAGGCTTCGTGTTCGGATCGGAGTTGGGCGAGCACTTCAGGATGCTGCTTGGCAACATCATTCTGTTGTCCCGGATCGGCCTTGATGTCGTATAGTTCCTTGCCATAGATAAGCCGCCAGCGCTTTGTCATTACCGCATTGGTCCACTTCTCCGGCGGCGTTGTGTTTTGACGATATTGGAGGAACTGTGTCCGATCTGGCAGGCTGTCGGCCTTGCCCACCAGATAATCCGCGAAGCTCGCCCCGTCGAACGTGACACCGTCTGGCGGTGTCATCCCACAGAGCTCAATGAATGTTGGTAAGAGGTCGATGTGTAATGTCAGCTCTGTCAGGTCATGGCCTCCCTGCAGGTTTCCATCCGGCCATCGAATGAAGAACGGCGCCCGGTGGCCTCCATCATAGTAGGAGGCCTTCATGCCGCGCAGTCCTGCATTGTACCCTCGCGTGGCAAGTCCATTTGCCCCAAGAGAGGCGCCTCCGCTGCTGCCGTTGTCGGTCATAAAGATCAGGATGGTATTATCTGCAATTCCAAGTTCTTTGAGTTTTGTATCCAGTGCCCCGAAGTTCTCATCAATATTAGTGATCATCCCGTAGAATGCGGGTTCGGGGATGTCGGGATTCTGCTCATAAAGCTTTCGGTACTTTTCAGCGATGAGGTACGGGCTGTGAGGCGCATTAGTTGCGATATAGGCAAAGAAAGGTTGGTCCTTGTTTGCTTCAATAAACTTCGTGGCCTCCTCGAACCAGATATCTGTGCAGTATCCATCGTGAGATACGGGCTTGCTGTTGTGAAAGTAGGTGTCGTCGAAGTAGTTGTTTCCCCAGAAGTCTGGAGTCTGGCCCACCCCGCCACCACGATGTGCAACAACATGCTGAAAGCCGCGGTCTTGCGGGCGGTATGGGTAGTTGTCGCCTAGGTGCCACTTGCCGAACATGCCTGTCGCATACCCGTTGTCGGCAAAGACGTTTGCCATAGTCACTTCAGTCTTGCGCAGCATCGATCGTCCCCAAGTGGTTGCCCAGGCGCCATTGCGAATTGGGCGTTTACCGGACATCAGCGCACCCCGTGTCGGTGTGCAAAGAGGGGATACATGAAAGTCCGTCAGGCGCACGGCATCGTTATGGAAGGCGTCAATGTTGGGTGTCTGGATCCAAGGATTTCCGGTGCAGCCAAGGTCGCCATATCCCTGATCATCCGTCATTACGAGGATTACATTCGGTCTTCTCATAGCATTCCTTATCAGCGTTGAACCTGTGCACTAAGGTGCGGGCTTTAGATCGTTGCCCTCAGTGCTTTGTTGGCCGATGTCTTTGAATTTTCTCATGCGTTGCCTATAGGCGCCTTGCGACATGGGTCCGTCTAGTAGGGGGTCGCCTGTTGTTTTCATCCAGTTGTTCAGAGACCGTATCAGTTCATCGCGGGTGGATTTGACGTCTGGGTCATCTGCCAGGTTTTGCTGTTCGTATGGATCATTCTCAAGATCATACAACTCGAACGGTGGATGGTATTGAATGTCGTATGGCACGTCCAAAGCGTTCGAAACTTCAACGTAGCACTTGCCGTTGCCCTTGTAGTCGGGAGGAGTCTCCTGCCATGGCGTAAATTCGAAATTGGCAATGAGCTTCCAGCGCTTGGTGCGGACGGCACGCATGGGATCATAGTACGTATGGTATGTCTTTTCTGCGAAAACAAGTTCATTGGGAACATAAGGTCCAGAATGAAGTAAGCCGACGAAGCTGCGGCCATGCAAGTTGGGCGGCAATGGTAGCGATGCCAGTTCAAGTAATGTAGGCATAATGTCCACATTGCTGATTAGCTCATTACGGACTGTGCCGGGGATGATTCCCGGGCCTGCAAGCAGGAGAGGCACCTCAATTCCGGGGTCGTAAAGCGTCATTTTGGCATGCGGGAATGCGATTCCGTGGTCGGCAGTGAATACAATGAGTGTATTGTCCGCGGATGCGGAGGAGCGAATCGCTTTGACGATGCGCCCGAACGCCTTGTCGGCTGAAGTAATGGAGGCTTCGATGTCGGCAAGGTCTTCCCGAACCTCGGGAATATCCGGCAGGTAAGGGGGGACTGTCAGTCCATCAATTGAGAGCGCTTCAACATCATCGTGGGGGAATGGGCGGTGCGGCTCAAAGAAGTTCACTTGAGCGAAGAAAGGTTGGTCTTCACCAGTGCAGTGAGTTAACCATTTCTCGAATATCGCAGCGATCTTGCCACACGGGCCACTACCATGAATGTGTTCATGGCCACACCGTTCGGGTGTTCGTGCTTCGTGTTGACCACCGAAGAGGTGGGTGTCGTAACCGGATGCCCTCAGGATCTGTGCAAGATGCTTTTCATCGGAATGGAGGTCGTTGGCAAAGCCCGAATGGGTGAGGCCAAACACGCCATTGGCGTGAGGGAAGCGTCCTGTCCATAGTGCCGCCCGTGAGGGGCTGCACTGTGGTGCAGTACAGAAGCTGTTTTTAAACTGAATTCCGGATACCGCGAAGGAATCGATATTGTGCGATCGCACGTCGGATTGCCCGTAGCAGCCCAAGTGCTGTCCCAAGTCATGGCAAATGACGACGACAATGTTCAGTGGTTCGTTCATTCAATTCCTTTGGGTAAGAATGTGTCTAGTTCTACTCAGAATCAAGCGTTTAATGCGCTTTAGTTTCTCAACCACCATGTGCACATCTTTTCAGACTGATTGTTCACAAGAAAGACAAGTCCGATTAGGATTACAAGCAGGATTAGGATATGGGGAACACAGGAGAATTCCAACCTTAACATGTTCTTGATCTGTAATTTTGCCATAAGAAATGAGGGGTGGATTTCTTAGGAAACGCATGGGTTTTCGCGTGGGGTCAGCGCCAGATCGTAGAGAAATTGATTTTTCTTATTTTTTTGGCTTGACTCTTATATGCGAGAACAGTAAATGACATATAAGAACGATGAGCCCTTTATCACAGAGCAGCAGAGCCCGGCAGCGTCTCGCGCAGCTGGTGCAGCAGCGAGAGAGTGCAGAGAGCATCCTCTTGGGGCGGTCGGATTTGCTCAAGGGTACCGTCACCGAAGTGCAGCGCATGTGCGGAAAGCCCGGATGTAAATGCACCAAGGGTGACAAGCATGTTTGTTATCAGCTCTCTCAGAGTGTAGAGAGCCGTACCCGCACACGGAACGTGCCGCGTAAGCAGCTCGAGACGGTCCGGCGTCTTACCGATGAGTACCGTCGTTTTCGTCAGGCCCGCGCGGCATGGGTTCGACTCAATGCACAGATCATCGAAATAATCAACCAGTTGGAAAGTAATCGCACCATCAAGAGCATCCCTGATGAACCTAGGCGTAAAAAAGGCTAAGAAGAAACGGAGCGTGTTGCGGCAAGCCGAGAAGCGGGCCGAGCGCACACGCCAAAGTCGTGAACATCCATACACGGCCTGGAAGCACCTTACGCGTAACCAGAAGGAAGTGGCCAAGCGGCTGGCGCATGGCGAGGGCTGCGATTATGTCCATGATGGCTCATGGGGGTTCTTCGATCGCTTTCTGATTTTCCTCAAAGGCGTCAAGTACCTGGCCACACTGGATCTCGACGGCGAAGGATACACCCGCAAAATGGTTACGCTCGCCAAGCTGCTACTGACCTATCAGGCCCGGGTTCTGCTGGGTATTGATTCGGTGAACAAGATTCCCTATCTGCTCTTCGGCGATATCGGGCTTTTGATGACTCTGGGATGGACGGCGAGTCAGATCCACGAAGGGGTCTGCAATCGAGGAAAGGGCAAACATAGCGGACCCATTCACAAGGACACTCTGCCGGACTGCCTGGAGCGACTATCCTGCGAGGAAGTGACTCAATGTCTTAATGACGGCATTAAGCTTCTGAGCAAGATCGGGGTGAAGTTCAGCGGGCAGTTCGCCGTGGACGCTACGGATCTGAGAACGACAGAGAAGTGCAAGGGCCGCGGTGCCAAGCGTATTGAACACGAGAAACGAGATAAAGACGGCAATCGAGTGATCATTCCGGAGATCATCTATGGATTTAAGCTGCTGTTGGTCTTCGATGTGCATAACCGCTATGTGGCCGCAGCGAAGATGGTTCCGATACAGCAAAGTGAAAGCCCGCTGCTTCTGGAGCTGGTGGCGCAGGCACGCAAGAACATCGGCAAGGATGTCATTAAGCTGGTGCTGGTTGATCGCGGCTTTCTCGACGGCGGGCGATTATGGACACTGAAGCACAAGTGGGGCATTGATTTTGTGGTGCCTGCAAAGAAGAACCTGATCATCACCAATGATATTCGCGGTATGCGCGAGTTGCCTGAGGACGCGAACCTGCACCGGCAGACATGGGAGACCAAGAAAGGTCTGATCAAAACCATCGGCGTTGGAGGTTTTCGAACGTTTGATCAGTACCATGATCCCAAACGCAAGAGGGCGGCCCCCGAAGCAATCAATGCCGTCATGGTGACGTGCTGGGACGGCAAGGACTACAATCCGGGGAAGGAGAAAGTCTTTCTCTCATCGCTTGAGGTCAATACGCCACGGATCATCATCGATGATTATGACCTTCGCAGTCTCATCGAGAACTGTGCCAACCGTGATCTGAAGCAAGGGTGGCTGATCAACAAGTATCCCAAGAAGGAAGAGCATGCGATCCGGGCACATGTCTTCCTGACGATAGGCATGTTCAACATGTCGCTGGCCTATCGCACCGAGCAGGGCGAAAATATCGCCGAAGAGTGCATCCGTCGCTATCGCGTCAAGACCATGGCGAGGGCCAGGCATAAATGCATGATCGTCTGCGGCGAATATTACGCGATCTTCGATCTCGAAGAGCTGATGATGCTCATGGGGCAGGCGGTCCGCTGTCCCATGCGTACGGACGAAGAAGAGTTCCGGAAATCGCACGGCGTCTGACAGGTGAACTGTGCCCTGATCCCGCGCCCGTGCCGAGAAATACCCCCGATGGGTCAGCCATTGCCCTCTATGCATCGGCGAGCTTTCGGAAAACGACGACGGACGACGATTACGGAATACGATTGGAAGAATGCTCATCGTTATCCGTAATCGTCGCCCGTAATCGTCAGCCGATTTCCCGTCTCTGGCGTTCGGCAAGAGAATCAGGCCTGCTTATGGCAAAACCACAGGTTCTTGATCGCTCATCTTGATGTCTATGGGAAGTATGCTACGATTACGCGCATGTCTGCTTTGCGACACAATATACGATGGCTTTGGATTCCTGTGGTGATGGTTATTGCCGTTGGGTTGTTTGTCTGGCCCGTCCTTTGCAATCTCTCATCCTGCGTGGGAGGGCGTGAATTCTCTGAGGTGTGGGGGCATTTGTGGGCCTATTGGATCTTTCCGCATATGCTCTTTGTGCGTCATGCTTGGCCCCTGTGGATTGATATCGTTAATGTTCCAGAAGGCCTTTTTCTCTATCCTGCTGATCCTTTGCATCTGATCGTTGTTACGGCTTTTCGTAGCGTGTTGGGATTGGTGGCCGCATACAATGTGCTGATGATTGGGGCACTTCTTCTAACCGCATGGGCGACGTATCTGTTGGCATATGAACTGTGTCGTGTACGAAAACTAGCCGTTGTGGCTGGAATCATGGTGGCGTTGAGCCCCTATTTGCGAGCGAGCTATATTGATAATTATACGGAATCAATGGGGGTGTACTGGATTGCTTTAGTGTTTCTCAATTTGGTTTTGAACTGCCGTTCTCCCTCGGTGAAGCGGGGGGTGTTTGGTGGACTGCTGTTTGCTGGGTTATTCTATACAAACATGTACTACACGGTGGTTACGGGGGTTGGATATGTCGCCGCTGCGGTTTGGAGTGTGCTATTAGAACGTCGACGACGGGGGTTCCGCTTGCTGGTGCTCACTTGCGCTCCTGTTGTTGGTCTGATTCTTTCCGTACCCGGAATTCTACTCTTTATGAACACTGAACCCGGGCGTGTTTCCGAGGGTGATATTCTTGCGGAGTTTGTGAAGTCTGCGAGGGTTCCCATATCGGTGCCATCGGAATCAGAATGGTCCTATGCCGTTAGAATTGCAGCGGAATCTGCCTCCCGAGATCATGCTTGGTTTCACAGTCCGGGCAGTGTTGATATGGCTGCCTACTTGCCGCCGAGTGGTGAAACGCAGTTTGCGCATCCCAAGGGCTTGTTGTGCGCCGTTTATCCCGGACTCCTAGCTCAATTGTGTCTTGGCGTCTTTCTTGTTGTACGCCGAAAGCGTTTGGGTGGCTTCTTTATTGCGGCAATGCTTGCAGGTTTGCTTTCGCTTGGTATTTTTCCGTCTTGGCAGGGGAGTCCGTTGATTGTTCATGATGCCAGGCCAATGGCGGGGCCTTTCTATTGGCTGGTAAACGTTTTCCCATTTTTTTCAGATCTTACTCAGACTTATCGGTTTTCCGTAATTGTCACCCTTCTTGCTTCATGTGCGGCAGCGGTTGTGGCGTCGCGGTTGTGGCGTCGCGGCACTTACGGACGGTGGCTTGGCGGGTTGCTCATGGTGGGGTGCTTTGCTGATACACTGTTGTTTGGCATGGTTCCTTTTCCTGTTCCGACGGTGACTACTGCAGTGAATCCTGCTTTTGAATGGATTAGGGCTCGTGAAGATGCGTCGATGGTTCTTGAGTGGCCCTCCTGGAAAGAGAACGAGACGTGTGATGGAAACCGTGTGCCCGCAGAGAAGGCTCAGTATCATCAAACCCTCCATCAGCACCCCATAGGGCCGTTTGCAGATGTAGGTGGCCTACAGTGGATGGAGTTGGCACCAGGACTCTTTTGGAATCTGGCAGCACTTACACCGCTTTCTCCGCGTCCCCAATGTGCGCGTCCAGAGGGGGATGGTTGCTCTGCACGGGAACGGAAAAAAATGGCCGCATTAGGCTATGGTTATTTTGTGGCTCACATGTGGGCTGTTGATCCGATGGATCGAGATGGCGTTAAACACTGTCTTATACAGTGGTTTGGAAAACCGGAATCGTTTTCAGGTGATGTTGATGTGTATACGATTGCAGAGGGATCGTAGGTCAGAAGACTGAGGTCGGAGGACTGAGGTCAGAGTCGGGACGATCATTCTGTGGACGAACGCAGGGTATAGACCGTAATCGTTTCATCTTTGAATGCGGGAGATCCGAAAAGGGCGTCTGCGAGTGTTGTTGCCGCTGCATGATCCGATTCTTGATAGTAGCCATCACGATGCAGGATGAGATATCGAAAGCCCTGGCGCGTGAGCGCAGCAGTGGTGTTGCGTAGTCTTTCAACATCGTTTTGTGTGGAAGCGGGATGTTCCATTGCAAGGACAATGGGGTTTTCTCGAACTTTATCTGCGCCATTTTCCTCGGTCCATTCCTCTGCAACAAGTCCGCCGTAAACGGGTTTTTCGTGAACGCTTTGGTAATACATTCGCCGTGACGAAGGCCCGCCTGTTGGGAGATCAAGCAACGCAAAGGGTTCGGGTTCTGCGCGAATGGTTTTGTATATAGAAGGGACCCGTGATGCGGTTTGTGGCAGCGAGAGTCCTTGATAGCCTGTCGCCACAAACCCCCATAGCAGAAGAGCGGTAATCAGCAATTCGATTGCGGTTTGCGGAATACGGCGAACATGTCGAGCTATGCCGTCGCTTATCGTTTCTGCGCCACGCCCGGCGAGAATTGCCAGGCAGAAGATCGTTCCAAGGAAGGCGCGTGCCGGGATCACAAATCGAGTGAATCCGGGAACCCAGTGGTACATCCAGGCGTAGGGCAGCTTCATTTCGTTTATGATGCGCCCGTTCCACAGGGGGAAGGGGCCTAGCGCTAGAATGACGAATGCAATTGCAAGCAAGGCGTAGCTGGTAGACTCGTGTCGCTGGCGCTGGTTAGGCCGTAGTGCGATTGCAGCCAGCAGGAGTACAAACAGCCATTCGCGGGCAAAGACGGATTCATCAAGATAGACTAATGCCTGATCTTCCGTTTGAGGTGGCCCGTTTGTTGATTCCATAAGATGCTCTGGATGCTTCTGTTTCCATGCGCACGTGAGGTCGGAGAGTTCGGCAAGGTCCAAAGCTCCCATTAGGGTACGCCACGCAAGCCAGTCTTTGATCTCCGTTTCGGGTGCGGTATCAGTGGCATCGGATTCATCAATTGCGGGCAAGCGGTTATCCAGGGTGTTGCTGTTGTGGAGCTGAAGGTCTGAAAAGTTGCGTGCCGCCTCAATAGGGAAAGGGCGTGGCCATTCAATATTTTTCCAGGCCAGAAGTGAGAGTGCATGTATCCAGAGAAGTAACAATGGGGCCAGACAGAGAAGAGCCAGGCTCTGAACTTTAAGAAGGCGCTTGAGTCGGGTGAAGGTGGAGCGCCTAAGTGCGTGCAGGATGTTGAGAAGTAGGGATGCTAAGGCGAAAAAAACAAAGTATGAGGCGCAGTAGATTGACATCAGGAGCATTGCCGTCAAGACGGCGAGATAACTGCCGGTTACCCATCGGGAAGGCGAGCGGAGACTTTTGTGGTATAGGGCAATTGTGAGAGGCAACAATCCCCACCAGGCATATTCTGTATAGCCCCCCGCTAGGAGTCGGTAGATGAAGGGGTTTGCCGCGATGATCACCCCTACAAGGAATGCTGCTGTGCGTCTTAGACCATATTCGAGGCCAAGGATATAGCCCGCCATGCCTGTGAATAGCAGTCCAAAGAAAACAAGCCAATTGAATGCGATTGAGCAACTGTTGAATAGGAGCTGTATGGGAATGGAGATCAGAGGCAAGAGGGGATCGAAGATGGCAATGGGTTCACGAACGATTCCGGGATAAGTCAGCGTGTGGGAGAGTAGATAGCTGTGGTCGTGTCCGAAAATGGCATATTTGGCACGCCAGAATGCCCACATGTGGATCCACGTGTCCGGGGCATCGGTTGCGCAGATTTGCTTGCCCCCTTCGAAGAGACTGCGTCCGACTAGAACGGCCGCTAGGGCGACGAACAGAAGGAAAGCAGGGATGTGAGGGCGTATGCGGGATGAGGCACTCATGCACGTCTCCGAAATATCCAACCGGCAATGATAAATGCGTACACGATTGCTCCAGCCAATGCGATCTTGCCGTTGCTGGAATTGTGTGGCCAGTCAGGGGTTGCATGCAATGTGTCGACCCGCAGTTCGCCTGTCGGATCTTTGTCCATGGGTGCAAGCATCGAATCGTAAAGCGCCACTCTTTCATCACGTGTCAATGTTTGGTCAGCGGGTGGAATGGGTTGTGCGATCACGCGCAGTCCGCCATTTGTGGATACGCGTCGCAACCCTCCGAATGTGCTCAGAGCGGCATCAATGCGCTCCCGATCTTCTGTCAGAAAATAGTCAGAATGAAATATAAGGGTGCGGAATCCAAGTGCAGCCAGTTCGACTTTTGCTTCTTGAGACCGGCCCTGAAGAAGTGCCTGCGTTGTCCACTGCCCAAGTCTGACTTGGGGTTGGCTTTCGGGGGTCGTGTCTACGCTGTTTGCCGCGATGACTTGTCCATGATCCATCTGGTAGACACATGCGAGGTGATGAAACCACATCTCATCATAGAGGGGAGGAGAGCCCTGTACAGGGACGAGATCAAGTAGGGGACCCGTGTTTTCGGTGTAAACCACTGGTGTAACCCACGTCAGTGTGCGCTGACGCGCGGGGAGACCGATGATGAAGAAGGCGTGAAACAGTGCCACAAGCAGCAGTAACGGGGTGAGGCGTACCCGCCGCTGGGAGAGTTCGGTTACCACGATGGCGGCAAGAGCCCCTGCGCACAGGTTCCATATCCAACCGTATCGAAATGGAAATCGCAGGACGACTTCAAAAGGTGTACCCAATAGCAAGGCAAGTGGAGATCTACAGAGTAGCATTGTGTCGCTAACGGCTATAGCGGGCCCCATAGCCAACAGAATGCCGACAATTGCAGTCCACATCAGAATGCGATATCGCCTCCGTTTGCGCAGGATAATAGGAGCGATGATGACAAGCGCTAAAACAAGTGGCGAGAGTTCCAGGGCAAGCGAGTGCTGTGCACGGTCTAACTCAGGTGTCGCCCCCACAATGCTTAGCAGATGCGCACTGGCTTGACGGGCGGTGGATTCTGTCATATCGCGACTCAGCCCCTCGCTTATGCCGTATAGGTTGGCCAATGCTATAACTAGAGGTAGAATGATAGCCGCGGCGAAAAGGGTAGGTGCCCATGGTATTTTGCGTCTTTGCAGAACACTTCCCAGAAAGAAAACACCTGCAATGACGGCAGCGGCTAGGCCAAGGTAGGCACTGGAGAGAAGGCAAAGCCCGAAGAGAATGCCACTTAGCAGTCCGTGATGCCATTTTCCAGAATCAGACATGCCACGGTGCCAGACCCAGGCGAAGAGAGGAAGCCACGGGCATACAATATGGTAGACATATCCCTCAAGCAGTGCATTCGCGGCAAGCCCTGAGAAGGCAAAGCTCAATCCTCCAATCATGTCCCAAGGTCTACGAGCACCAACCGCACGCGCAAATCCCTGAGCCGCCCATGCAGAGGTTGCCACGCCGAGAATTTGCATCCATCCATGTAATCGGGCTGCACTAAGTCCGCGAAACAATATGCTCAGGAGCAGAAGAACAAAGCTATCAAGGCGGCGATAGTCTGCAACCGTTGGCCATGAGGTTAGCGTGTCTTTGAAATCTGGAAGAAAGCGTGGTGCGGCGTCGATGACCCAGGTGGTGCCGAGAGCGTCATAGTGTCGTCCCACAATTGCGTTGTCATGCGCCATTAGTGCTGGCCATGTCCATGCTGCTGCCAATAGCAGCCAAATGATAAGATCAACGCCGGCCATCCGAATCCGTTGAGGCCGATTGGGATAAGAAAGGGGTATGTCTTCAGTCTGCGGGCTTCCTCTGTATCGGCTTTCAATCCAGAGCACGAGAATGAGGATCGCAATGGCAACCAGAATCTTAAGAGCAACCCAAACCATTTCCAGCCGCTGCGTATGCTCTACCGTCCCTGGGTATGCGACGCGTAGGGCTGTGAGTTTTCCATCATCGACTTCAATCCCCCAGGCAAGTTCATTTTGGCCTGCATATAGAGGATCCAAAAAGACCGCAATTGCTTCGGGGGCCTTTGCATCCTTGCGGGATACTAGAATGCGCCCCGGTATCAGGAGTGAAGGTGCGAGCGGTTTCCATTGAGAACGCCACTGAAGAGCCTTTCCCACAGAAGCGTCTGGTTGCAACGGAATCAGAATTGTTTCGCCCGCGTAGCGCAATTCAATAGTGACAGAGTCGACGTTTGTGGTGGGCGGAGCGGAGACTACAAAGGATATGGTCTGATCCTTGCGCTGCGGGAAGAGTTGCGTTACGCAGAACAGCAACAGAAAGACCCCCATGATAGATAGGGCTAAAATGAAAGTTTTGCGCATATGCATGGCGATGGAGCCTCCCAAATTCGACATGCAACGTCAAGGTGCACGTGGAGGAAGGGAAAAAAGCTGAAAGCTGAAATTGGGAAAGCTGAAATAGGGAGAAGGGAGGTTGAAGGTTGGAAAACTTTTGTAATCGTACTTGCTCGTAATCCTAATCGGTTCGTGAAGTGTTATTTTGAAACAAAACCTTATTCAATATAGGAAAGGATCACTATCATAGAATTGCTGTAGCGTTGGCCGTCCCGGCCAATTTCGTTTGTGAGAGGCCATAGAGATCTTATCATGCCAGCCTTCGTGCGTCGTAAGCACAGTTCATCCTACAAACGCCTACCTGCGGCTTTTAGTGGTCAGCGGGGGCCTATCTTTCGGTGACAATGCTGCGAGTTGGCCGCAGGCGGCGGCAATGTCATCGCCAAGTGAGTAGCGGAGGGTGACTGTCAGGCCTGTCTTCCGCAATGCTTCTGCAAAAGCTGCACGCGTGGCATCACCGACTGGGGTGAATATTGCCCCTGAAAAGGGATTAAACTGTATCAGGTTGATGTGCGCGTCTATGCCGTCGAGGTAGTCGATCAGGGCTTTTAGATCATCCGGGCCATCGTTGATCCCCTTTAGCAAAAGATATTCGATCATCAATTTTTTATCGCTGCATGCTTTCATTATTGAAGCACGAAGCGTATCCAGTGAATATCGCTTGGCAATTGGCATTAGCGTTTCACGTACGTCTTGCCGTGCACTATGCAGGCTCAGAGCAAGCTTGATATTCGGAAAACTGAGGGCGAATCGTTCCATTGCATCGGCAATGCCCACGGTGGATACCATCAGATGGTTTTCAGATATGTTAAAGAAGAGGGAATCCCGGAGCGTATTCATGCATTGATGAAGGGCAGTTTCATTGTGCAGGGGTTCTCCCATGCCCATAACCACGACATTACGTAAGTCGCGACCTTCCTCGCGCAGGAGTTGTCGGGCGATTAAGACTTGATCAAGCATTTCTGTAGCTGTCAAGTTGCGTGTGAATCCTGATGCTCCTGAGGCACAGAACGTGCAACCAGCGCCGCAGCCGACCTGAGATGATATGCAGAGGCTGGTGCGCCCGGATATAATTCGGAGGATGACAGCCTCGATGCATGCACCGTCGCTCATGCATCGAAGCCCTAGCTTTGTGGCGCCGTCTCTCTGGGAGTCTTGGCGTTCGACTTGCTCAAGCGTCTGAAGTTGAATGGAGCTTTCAAAGCGATCTCTGACATCTTCGGGGATTTGTGTCAACGCAGTCTCTTTTGGTAGCCCCTTTTTGAGCAATGCATTGCGAAAGCGGCGCAAACAGTGAGGATCAATTCCCCTGCTTTTACAGAATGCTTCAGTTGCCGAGATGTCATACAGAGAAAACATGAGTAGAGCATGCCAGAGCGGTCGTAGAATAGCCAAGGCGGAAGTGTGGAGAGTGGAGAGCCGTACCTACTTTGACGTTGTCCGAAAAGGGTCGGAGCTTGATGTAGCCACGGAGATTGCGTACGTACTTGAAATCGTGACTGGTATCAGGTGTGTGGGGTAGGGTATTGTCCATTGCTATGGCCAAAGTAGATATAGCGGAGATGTTTGTGTCGATTCAGGGGGAGTCGACTTTTGCCGGATTGGGCTGTTTCTTTATCCGGTTGGCGGGGTGCAATTTGCGTTGTCTTTATTGCGATACGCCAGAGGCATTGGAGGCGGGGCAGCAGAAAATCGAGGTTGCATCGGTTGTGCAGTGCGCTCGCGACTCTCGCGTTCCGCTTGTTGAGATCACGGGGGGGGAGCCGCTGCTTCAAGCGGAATTTACTGAATTGGCAAGGAAGCTTGTTTCACTGCCGGGGAAGCGGGTGTTAATAGAGACGAATGGGAGTCAGGATATAAGCCGAATCCCTGAAGGGGCGATTGCCATTGTGGATGTGAAATGTCCAGGTAGTGGTGCAGGAGAGAGTTTCGATTTTGAGAATTTGGAGCGCCTTCGGGCTGATGATGAATTGAAGTTTGTGCTGATGAGTCGTGAGGACTATGAATGGGCTCGTGAATTTGTTATAGGACATAGGCTTAGCAAGCAGGGGAATCCAATCCATTTTAGTCCAGTTCAGGGAGCGCTTGATGCGACATTGCTTGGGCAGTGGATTTTGGAGGATGGACTGCAGGTGCGGTTGCAGGTGCAGTTGCACAAGATATTAGGTGTCAGGTGATAGGTGATCGTGAATTTATATTAAACGCCGTGGTTCCCTTATCGAAAGCGCACCTTCCTCCTTTGTACTTCGTGCTACGACGGACAAGTCGGCGAGATGCTTCGTCCCGACGTATGTCGGGATCAGCATGATAGTTCCTCAGAAAATCCGAGCACTCAGCGAGTGTCATACCGAGCGTAGTCGAGGAATCTCGGATTGGGAAACACGCCGTGGAAACTGAAAGAACGTGAAATCTAAAATTTGGAAATGAAAATGGAACAGAACGTTAAGCAGTCAAAAGAACATGGATACGATAAGGCTGTTGTGCTGTTGTCGGGTGGGTTGGATTCAACGACACTGCTTCATTATATGAAGCAGACGCTTGGTATCCGGGATATTTATGCGTTGTCTTTGATCTATGGGCAGAAGCACGCCCGTGAATTGAAGATGGCATCGTGGCAGGCGAATGTTGTGGGTGTGAAAGAGCATCGTCTGATTGATATTGGTTTTATTGGCGAACTTCTGCAGGGGGGCTCTGCCCTCACGAATCCTGATATTCCTGTTCCTGATCTAGTTGATTTGGAAGAAGATCAGCTCTCGCAGCCTCCAACCTATGTCCCCAATCGTAATATGATTCTTCTTTCTACGGCGGCGGCTTGGGCTGAGTCGGTGGGTGCAAACGTTGTATTTTACGGGGCTCAGGCTCAGGATCAATATGGATATTGGGATTGTACAGTTGATTTTGTGACGAGAATAAACCATGTTCTTGCGCTGAATCGTCAAACACGGATCGTGGTAGAAGCTCCATTTGCAGAGCGATCAAAAGCCGAGTTGCTTAGGATTGGGGTGGCGCTTGGTGTTGATTATGGTCACACCTGGAGTTGCTATTGTGGTGGAGAGGCACCGTGCGGTAGCTGTCCCACGTGTGTGGAGCGCCAACGTGCTTTTGAGGCAATAGGAATGGTTGACCCCGCGGGCAAAGCGAAACGTTGAAGAATTGGGAGGATTTTATGGTGACATCGGTTCCTTTGTTGGACTTGAAGGCGCAGTATGCTGGGATTCGGGATGAGATTCGTGCTGCAATGGATGCTGTGTGCGATGCTCAATATTTTATCCTAGGGCCAAAGGTTACAGAGTTTGAGGCGAATATTGCCGCCTATTGTGGTGTGAAAGAAGCCATTGGAGTGACTTCAGGATCGGATGCACTGTTGCTTTCTTTGATGGCTTTGGGTGTGGGGCCTGGCGATGCGGTATTGACAACCCCGTATACCTTTTTTGGAACGGTTGGGTGCATCGTTCGATTGGGGGCTGTCCCCGTGTTTGCCGATATTGATCCGGTATCGTTCAATATGGATCCCGTGAGCACCCGCAATGTCTTACACGCTTTGAAGCAAACGCGTCCAGAGCTCACCGTTAAGGCAATGATTCCAGTTCATTTGTACGGGCAGTCTGCCAATATGGATGCGTTGCTCGAACTGGCGCAAGAGTATAGGCTGGCTGTGATTGAAGATGCCTGCCAGGCGATCGGAGCAGAATACCCCTCTCAGCATGGCGTGGTGCGGGCTGGCTCTATGGGGGACACCGGTTGTTTTAGCTTCTTCCCCTCCAAGAATTTGGGCGGCTTTGGGGATGGTGGCATGGTGACGACAAACAATTCCGAGCTAGCGGAGCGGATACGGCAATTGCGCAACCATGGCATGGAGCCGAAGTATTTACACAAACGCGTGGGCGGAAATTTCCGATTGGATGCGCTTCAGGCCGCTGTTTTGGACGTAAAGCTTCGCTATCTGGACGGCTGGCATGCGCAGCGGCGTGAAAATGCTGATTGGTATATCCGTCGGTTCGAAGGTACGCCCGTGAAGACCCCCGTGGCCGTTTATGGTGATGCGAACATCTTGAACTACCATATTTACAATCAATTTGTTGTCCGGGTGCCGAATCGGGATCGGGTGAAGCAGGCTCTCGTGGATGCAAATATTGGTTGTGACATTTATTATCCCGTTCCGTTGCATTTGCAGGATTGCTTTGCGGAGCTGGGCTATGGTGTGGGGGATTTTCCTGTGAGTGAGACGGCTGCCGCCGAAACATTAGCGCTTCCAATCTATCCGGAATTAACAGAAACAATCCAAGAGTATGTTGCCGATACGCTGATTTCAGCGGTTGGCTAACAGGGAGAAGTACAATGCCGAATACAGTTCTAATTGGGTCGCAGTGGGGTGATGAGGGCAAAGGTAAAATCATTGACGTGCTTGCAGCGGATGTTGACATTGTGGCGCGGTTTCAGGGCGGAAATAATGCGGGACATACCGTAAAGATTGGTAATGAGAAGTATGTGCTGCATTTGATTCCCTCCGGGATTCTGCGGGATGGTCAGTGTTGTGTTATCGGCAATGGCCTAGTTGTGGATCCAAGGGCATTGCTGACGGAGATCGCCGAAGTCGAGAGCGCAGGAAAGACTGTTGCTGGGCGTTTGTTCGTGAGCGATCGTGCTCATGTTGTGTTCCCGTATCATGGTGCTATTGACGCGGCGCGTGAAGCGCGTCTGTCTGAAGGCGAGAAAATTGGCACGACTAAGCGTGGTATCGGTCCTTGCTATGGAGATAAGGTGTCCCGCGTGGGGCTCCGTGTGGGCGATCTTGTTGACGATGCCTTTCCAGAGCTTTTGAAATCGCGCCTTGATGAAGCCAATCGCGTTCTCGTCGCACTGGGTGGCGAAGCGCTTGATGAAGCTGCACTTCTTGCCGAGTATGTTGATGCGGCAGAAAAGATCAAACCCTATGTGGCAGATACGGTCACGATGTTGAATACGGCAGTAGCTGAAGGTAAGTCCATTCTGTTTGAGGGTGCGCAGGGAACGATGCTGGATATTGATTTTGGTTCCTATCCCTTTGTTACCTCCTCCAATGCCACCTCTGGTGGTGCTGCCACGGGTACAGGTGTTGCGCCTCACCGCATTGACCAAGTGGTGGGTGTGATCAAAGCTTACACGACGCGGGTCGGCGAAGGCCCATTCCCCACTGAACTCTTTGATGAAGCGGGAGAGGAGATGGGCCGCGTAGGCAGTGAGTTTGGGGCGACGACAGGACGTTCCCGTCGCTGCGGTTGGTTTGATGCTGTTGTGGGTCGTTATTCCGCAATGGTTAATGGCGTTGACTTCTGGGCCATGACAAAGCTGGATGTGTTGGACGGGTTTGAAACGTTGAAGATCTGCGTGGCATACGAGTGTGATGGCAAGCGTTATGAGAATATGCCGGCAAGTACACGCGTTCTGGAGAACTGCATCCCCATTTATGAAGAGATGCCGGGATGGCAGGCGCCGACCCACAATATCACGCGCTACGAAGATTTGCCCGAGAAGGCGAAAGCCTATGTGGAACGCCTTTGCGAGTTGACGTCCACGAAGTTGGGTATTCTTTCTGTGGGCCCGAAGCGTGCGAGCACGTTACGCATCGCACTGTAATAGAGTCGATAGGGGTTAATTCAGATTTGAGCGATCAACAACCAACCGCCGCCAAGGCTAAGGCGGGTGGCAAGCCTACCGCCGCCAAGGCGGGCAAGCCTACGCCCAATGCCTCGCGTCTAAGCGCAGTGCCCAGACATGTTGCTATCATCATGGATGGCAATGGCCGCTGGGCCCGGCAGCGCGGGCTGCCGCGACTTAGAGGACATGAAGAGGGCGCAAAGTCAGTGCGCTCTGCCATACAGTCCTGTCGTGAGTGTGGTGTAGAGTATCTCACGCTATATGCCTTTAGTGTTGAAAATTGGGTACGTCCTCCTAGTGAAATTCAGGGGTTGATGCTGTTGCTGCGTCGATTTTTGAAGGAGGATGAGCACGAGTTGCATGAGCATGAGGTACGGTTGCGCGTTATTGGTCGAATGCAGGATTTGCCGAAGTTGGTGCAGTCCGGGCTAAAGCGCGTCATGAAAGCGACCGAGCACTATACGAAGGGACAGCTCATTCTTGCTCTGAGCTACGGGGGCCGGACGGAGCTTGCAGATGCGGTGAGGCAGATTGCCTTAAAGGTTAAGGCGGGAAAACTGGATCCCGCTAAGATTGACGAGTCGACGGTGGCACAGCATCTCTATGCCCCGGATATTCCGGACCCAGATTTGATGATTCGCACCAGTGGCGAGATGCGGCTGAGCAATTTTCTGCTGTGGGAATTGTCCTACAGCGAGTTTTACATCACGGATGTTTTGTGGCCTGATTTTCGTGAAGCGCAGTTTGCTGCTGCGATTGAGGCGTACGGGAGTCGTCAGAGGCGCTTTGGGGATGTTACGAGTAAATCCGGAGTAGAAGAGGTTTCAGGATGTTGAAGCAACGCATTATTAGTGGAGTTCTACTGGCTGGGATGTGCGTAGCGGTCGCGAATTATCTACCTTCACCAGCGTGTTGGTTGTTGCTAGTGGGGATCACAGCGCTGGCGCAGTATGAGTTTTATAGCATGCTGGACAAAGCGGGTTTGCCTGTATTTCGCATTCTCGGAATACTGAGTGGTGCGGCGGTGATCTCCGCAACGTTCTGGACCATCGGCCCTGATGCGATACAACTTGCTGCGGGCTATCGCTGGGAGAACCTTGTCATTCTTGCAACGGTTATGATTGTTTTTGTTCGGCAGTTTCCGCAGAAGCATAATGATCGACCGATTGTGACCATTGCTGTGACCTTATTGGGCGTTTGGTATGTTGCATTCCTCATGAACTATCTGACACGCTTGGCCTTCGGTTGGCGGGATGCGGGGATGATGCATTCGGTGGGGCCGACGGGGCGCATGATGATCATCTATCTCGTGGCTGTTGTGAAGATGTCGGATGTGGGGGCTTTCTTTACAGGACGCAGTCTTGGCCGGCACAAGCTCTTTCCGCGTCTGTCTCCCAAGAAAACCATAGAAGGCTTGGCCGGGGGAATCGTGAGTTCAATTGTCGTGAGTCTGCTCTTTTTCTGGCTGACGGATGGAGCTCTTGGGAAAGTCCATTTTGGGATACATGACGCCATTATCCTTGGCATTCTTTTGCCGGTGGTAGGGGTTCTCGGTGATTTGTTTGAGTCGTTACTCAAGCGGACCGCAGGAATTAAGGATTCCGGCACTTTGATTCCAGGTATGGGAGGCGTATTGGATGTGCTCGACAGTCTGCTGTTCGGGGCTCCAGTTCTTTATGCGTACGTATCTCTGTTTTTGTCTGCCGGGTAATGCGGCTGCAATTTTTAATGACCATGAGGGTCTTCACTGAGAAGGCTATTAGGAGTAATCACACTTATGTTAGGTAGTATCGTTGGAAATACAGCGGATGTCGTTGTCCTGCTTGCTCTGTTTGGGGCTTCAATATTTATTCACGAATTTGGGCATTTTCTAGTCGCGATCAAGTTAGGTCTAGTGGTGGATGCCTTCTCGATTGGTTTCGGCCCTGCGATCTGGAAGCGGGAGATTCGTGGGATTGTTTTCAAGATTTCGTGGTTTCCACTTGGGGGCTATGTCGCCCTTCCTCAGTTGGATCCTTCTGGAATGGCAACCGTTCAGGGATCGGAAACGAGTGAGGGATCGGAAACGGCTGAGGATGATCTTGCACCGCGAGAGCTTCCCAACGTGTCGCCAGGGAAGAAGATGGCCGTTTCTGTGGCGGGGGCTTTGGGTAACATTCTCTTTGCAATCGTTTTGTCGTGGATCATTTGGCTGAGCCCCGGGGCGATTACCTACAAGGGAGCTCCCATCGTCGGTTCCGTTGATGAGAATAGTGTGGCGTATACACAAGGGCTTCGCGTGGGGGACGAGATTCTCTCGCTCAACGGCACGAAGATTGCCACGTGGTATGATCTGAGCATGGAGATGTTGCTGATCGGTCCAGACACGGATGTGACAGTTGAGGTTAAATCGGCAAAAGAGACCCGTGAATTGACGATCCCGCTTTTGCAACAGGAAGGCTCTGAGGTGCCTGTTTTAGCTGGCGTGGCGCGCCAGGGCGTTCCTTGTTTGCTGAAAGGAATTATGCCCGGAAGCAGTGCAGATCAAGCGGGGCTTAAGCCGAATGATGTGGTGAAGCGCTTTGATGGCATTGTGGTTCATGGCACGCTTGAATTTATTGAACTCGTTGGCGAGCGCGCCGACAAAGAGGTGTCCATTGTTGTTGAGCGCGGGGGCGAGGACATCGAGCTCGTTGTTATTCCCCGTTACAGTGAAGAGCACGATCAGGTTCTGATTGGGGTTAGGCCGACTGATGTCATCATGCCTTGGATGCATGAGAAGCGCCCGGTAGCACAGTTGCGGGGAGATGCGATGGGGATCGTCCGGTTGCTGAAAGCGTTGGTGACACCTAAAGAATCGAAGCACGCTGCTCGTGGTTTAGGTGGACCGGTCATGATTTTTGCGGCGCTGTGGATTGCAATCAAGATCAGCATCTTTAATGCATTTGGATTTCTTCGTTTTTTGAATGTAAACCTTGCCATTCTGAATTTGTTGCCGATTCCTGTTTTGGATGGCGGACACATTATGTTCTCGCTGTGGGAGTTGATTACGCACCGAAAGGCACATCCAAAGTTCGTGAACGTCCTTGTGAATGCATTCGCGATTCTGCTGATTGGGACCTTTCTGTTGTTGACGTTCCGCGATGTTGATCGGATTTTTCCGAAACTCAAAGGTGTGTTTCATCGCGAGGTGACAATAAATTGTGTTGAAGATGCCACTGTGTCGCCACCCGATGAGTAGGAGAGTCACGTTTCCAATTGAGGGCGATAGGGCTGCGATGCTAGGATACCCTCCACTATGGATCGCGTATTTCTACATGTCGATATGGATGCATTTTTTGCATCGGTTGAGCAGCACGATAACCCTGTGTTGCGGGGGAAATCTGTGGTTGTTGGCTCTCCCGCCGATCAGCGCGGTGTCGTCGCTGCCGCGAGCTATGAGGCCCGGAAATTTGGTATTCATTCGGCAATGCCGTCGGGGGAAGCCACCCGCCGCTGTCCTGATGTCATATTTGTTCGCCCCCGTATGAAGCGCTATCAGGAAGTATCGCAACAGGTATTTCAAATTTTTGAGCATTTCACTCCGCTGGTTGAGCCCCTTTCCGTAGATGAGGCGTTTTTGGATGTGACCGGATCAGAGAAACTGTTTGGGTCGGGTGTTGAGATTGGTGAACAGATCCGCCGTACGATTAGGGAAAAAACGGGTTTAACTGCTTCGGTTGGGGTGGCCCCCAACAAGTTTCTTGCCAAACTGGCAAGCGACATGGATAAGCCCGACGGTCTGACATTGGTTCCCTTCTCACGAGAGGCTATTGTTGATTTTCTGGCACCGTTGTCGGTTGGGCGCATTTGGGGGGTTGGTGCCGTAACCCAACAACATCTTGAAGCCGATGGCATCCGAACGATTGGAGATTTGCAGCAGGTGGGGTTGGCAACGCTGGTGCAAACTGTAGGAGAGCACAGCGCGGGTCATCTGAGGCGGCTTGCGTATGGCGAAGATGACCGTGAAATCGTGACGGAGCACGAGGAGAAGAGCATTTCAAAGGAGCATACGTTTGCAAAAGATGTGATGTCACGTGACGTGCTTGATGGTGTTTTACTTTCGCTGATTGATGAGGTCGGGTGCACGCTACGTGAAAAACAAAAGTTTGCCACTGTAGTGCGCCTGAAGTTGAGGTGGCAGGGCTTTAAAACAATCACGCGGCAGCGGCGACTTGAGGTGCCATGTTGTGATGCCTTTGGTCTACGTCATGCGGCAATGGCGCTTTTGAGCAAGGATCCGATTTCGCAACCGGTGCGACTGATTGGCGTTGGCGTGAGTGGGTTGTGCGAGCGTCCCTCTGAGCAACTCAGTTTGTTTGATGATGCACCACAAGATCGCGAGAAGCGTGAGACGTTGAGTCGATCTGTGGATGCACTACAGGAAAAGTTTGGACGTGCCGCGATTGGTAGGGCTTCTGGGCAGCGATGAGCGGGTTCAGTTGAGTATAGAATATTCTACAATTGAGGTAATAAAATAGACTTTGAGAGTCGGACGAAGATGATTGTTTAAGGGTATCCGAGCAAGAGTGAGGGTTAAGCGTGCGGTTAAGTGTGAGGGCTTCTGTTTCTTACACATCCTTGTACACTTAGTCGCCACCCTTAACCGGCTACCCTTAACCGAACTGCTTAATCGGATCTTGGACCTAGCAAAAATCTGATCCAGGAATCTGAATGAAATTGCAGAACTTTTTGGACACAGCCAATGTTTCCGGGGCGTACGTGCCGCGGGTTAGGAAACCATGCAAAAAAAGATTGTGATTATTGATGGCTACAATGTGATTCATCGGGTTGCCCGATGGGAGCCCCATCTCCAGACCTCATTGGAAGCTGCCCGTGAGGTGTTGTTGGCGTACTGTCGGCGGTGGATGCAAACGCGGGGGGATGTGTGGCTGTTTTATGTCGTGTTTGATGGGGATTCCGCGGTGAGTGCGGCGCACAGCTCGTCTGGGCCTGGAGTTCGCGTTGTCTATACGCAGACGGGCGAAACTGCTGATGATCGGATTCTGGAAATTGTGAATGAGTTTGGAGAGAAGTGCTGCTACGTCGTGGTTTCCGATGATCGCTATGTGTCAGACAATGCGAAGCGGATGTCGAGCGAGATCATGTCGGCGGATGCGTTTGCCAGCGTGTTAACCAAGACGCGTGATGCGACATCGGTTGGAAAGAAGCAACGGGGTAGGGGGGGGCAATTGAGTCGTGATGTTGATGTGACATCTCAGGATGTCACGGCGGGAAAGATCTCGGTGCATGATGCCAAAATTATCACCGATAGCCTACGGCGGGAGTGGAATGTTTGATCACGTCGTAGCATTGGCAGTTGAAACGCAGGTGGCTGCAGTTGACGGTGGCAGCGCAATGTCGAAATTTGCGGCAGTTCTTTCCTCGCACGGCGATGTGACTGCGAGGTTACATGCGGAACGCCCTGAAGATCTGCAATCGTTTTTACCAGAATCTTGTGTCTGCGTGGCGCATGGTGAGCATGCTGCATGTATCCAAGAACTGTCGGGACTTGATCTTGGAAAATGCATCCTGCTTGATACACAGGAATTGGCACAGGTTCTGTTGCCTACCGCTACCCACTATGATTTGTATGCGCTTGCGGATCAACTAGAGTTGCCCCCCGCTTCTGATCCTGGACTTGAGAGACAGAGTGAGACTGTATTAGATCTCTTTTCTGCCTTGACTGCGCTTGCTGTTGAACTCCCGTTGTCGGTGGTGTTTGAGATTGTGGGAATATTGCAAGGGAAAGAGCGCGGGGGAATCCGACTCTACTTTGATCATATTTTAAGTCTTCTCTCCACTGTTGAGGATGGGGGTGCTTCGCAATCCATTCTTGATGTGATGACGGTTGAACGCTTGCCGCGTCCGCGCCAGAACGTGCCGCTTCCTGAGGATTACAAGCGGATTGATGTGGATGCAACAGAAGCTTTGTTGGGGGACAAGGGGCCATTTGCCGATCAGCTTCCGCAGTATGAACAGCGGGATGGCCAGATTGGGATGGCGCGCTCTGTTGCTGATGCGTTTAATGGATTATCGCATTTGATGGTGGAGGCGGGGACGGGCACGGGAAAGAGTCTCGCCTATCTTGTTCCTGCCGTGCAATGGGCGCTATTGAACAACACGCCGGTTGTGGTGAGCACCAATACGAAGAACTTACAGTCCCAGCTTTTTGCGAAGGATCTCCCGTTGATTCAGCGTGTCCTTGGCGTCGAGTTTACGACGGCTCTGATCAAGGGGCGCAGCAACTATCTATGTGTCCGAAAACTGCTCTATCTGTTGGATCATGCCGGTTTTGAGCTATGGCCCGCTGAACGCATCAGCATCGCCGCTGTATTGACTTGGGTTGTCTCAACACAGACAGGGGATCTTGCTGAGCTGGGAGTGCTTTCAGCTGTCGGTGGTCGTGGACTTGCTTCGAATCTGACGTCGACGGCTGAGGAGTGTGGCGGGCGAGGGTGTCGATATTATCGGCAGTGTTTTTTACGTCGTGCACGCGCTAAGTCTCTTGCGGCTGATATTGTCGTTGCGAATCATTCACTTGTGTTTGCGGAGATGAACACAAAGAGTCCTGCGATTCCCCCGCATTCTCACCTGATTTTGGATGAAGCCCATAACATTGAAGATGCCGCTACCCGTCATTTTTCGGTGGAAGTATCGGCGTCCCGTATTCGCTTTCCCCTTCGGCGACTGGGACGGCTTAAGAAGAGGGGTGGCAATGGATTGCTTGCATCGCTTTCCCAACAGATTTCCATAGGTGCATTAACGGGGGATGCGAAGGTTCAGGAAAAGTTGCTGACGCTCTGCAAAAAGATCAGTAGATGGGCAGGGGATGTGGAGTCAGAAATTGGTCCCTTCTTTGAGGTACTGTTTGATGTATTGCCGCAAAACCGTACAGACGTCCGCAGACTACAGCCCCCGATAAAACAAGATGCCATCTGGACCCCACTGCTGACGGCTGAGAAAGATTTTCGGGCTGAGCTTGCAGGGCTGACGCATGCGCTTTCCGATCTCGCTACCGCGTTACGCGATTTGGATGTGGAGGGGCTTGGGTTTCAGGCAGAATTCATTCAGGATCTTGATGCTCAGCGCGCCTTGCTACAAGAGATGAGTGAGCAGATTGGCTTTGTTCTGGATATTGGCGATGCAGGCTACGTCTACTGGGTAGAGCGTGATGGTCATGCGGGGCGCAGTGCGCGAGCGTGGGCGGCTCCCATTGAAATTGGTGAACGCCTTTGGAGTGAGTTGTACGAGCAGAAGTCTTCGGTGATCTTCACGTCGGCGACACTATCGGTGCGAGGGACATTCAAGTTCTTACAGAAGCGTCTGGGGATTGATCGTATTGCGGCTGAGCGGTTGACAACGCTGGATGTGGGCACCCCGTTTGACTATGCCAAGCAATGCGTGATGATGGTGCCGATGTTCCTGCCTGAACCTAATGATGTTGGTGGTGACTATGCTGCGGAGCTTGGAGAATTTCTTGCAGAACTGTTTCGCCGAACGGGCGGGCGGGGGTTATCACTTTTTACGAGTTACGCAATGCTACAGAAAACCACGCGTTGCGTTCGGGACGCGCTGGCGGGGAGTGGTGTTGATGTTCTTGCCCAAGGAGAAACGACCTCCCGCGAGGTGCTGGCAGATCGTTTTCGCGACGATATTGCCTCAGTGCTTATGGGAACGCATTCGTTCTGGGAGGGCGTTGACGTTGTAGGGGAATCGCTTTCGTGTGTGGTGCTGGCGCGGCTGCCATTTGCGGTGTTTACCGATCCCATTGTTGCGGCCCGCTGCGAGCAGATTGAAGCCGATGGGGGCAGTGCTTTCATGCACTACTCCATTCCCAATGCCGTGATCCGATTTCGTCAAGGGTTTGGTCGGCTCATTCGCCACCGCAATGATCGCGGTGTGGTCATTGTGGCCGACCGGCGTATTTCAACAAAACGCTATGGACAATGGTTTCGAAACAGTATTCCGGTGCCAACGCTTAAATGCCATGATGCCGACGCTATGATTGATGCTATTGAGCAATTCCTAGCCTAGCGATGGTTTCGCCCTTGCGTGCGTGGACACATGCAAGGGCTCCTGTGGATCCCCTTCATTGGAATGGAAGAAGAACCGGTATCTCTTGTAACTGAACACGACTGGCATGACCACTTACTACCGACTCGGACATGCGGTGTCCATTCATCTTGATCTTCTGATCCGCTCTGCGAACTCTCATTCCTCTTCGAAACAGCCGTATTCGACCAGAATGTGTTTTCCAATCTCATAGAGTAACCTGACAGCTTGGCGGCTCAGTGATAAAGGGACGTCCATCAGTCTGACCACCTTCTTGCCGTGGTAGTGCCACTCGCGGCGGTAATTCGGCCATACAGCGCCATCTCTGATGATATTACTTGCTTCGAATGTGAAATACCCTTGGTAGCCGCTGTCCAGCAAGCCCTGCATGACCGTCCATATTTGTTGTTCCCTGAAACGGCGCAACATGGGAATCCATATCGCCGTAGTTGTCAGCGATATGTCTCGTAGGTGCATGTCGGTCACAACTGTTCTCGATAAGAACATGAACGCCGGTCTTCTCCATTACAGGAAACAATTTCTCGAAAAACTCCCGATAGCGCTGTAAGTATAAATGACGATACTGCCTGGAAGGAAAGCCCCTATATCTTGCTGATGTGTGACGATATGAGCGATTCCCAATCTCGCGCAGGCCTCAATAGAGCGGATAGTTGCACTGAGGAAGACATCGAATTTCTCACCAGAAGCATGTAGGTTCCCATTTGGGGCGTGTGCCTGGCAGAAACGAATATTGATCGCGGTTGCAGATTCGCCTGCGTCGCCAATCCACTTTTCTCAACGGTCATCTAGAAAAGGAGAGTCTGGATAGATACTTCTGTACAGGTTGAGATCAAGCAGTCGGAAGCCGGTACCGTTGAAAAGGTGAACTAGCTCTGACGGTGTATTCGCATGCATTTGAAAATCACGGTTGTGGTTGCTAGTTTCATGTGGGCGCCTCCCTCTCGTGGATAAATGTCGCCTCAACCATTGCTGGCCAGCGACTTTACAAATTGTGCATGAATCTTCATGCTCATTCAGTTATCAGATCGCAGAACGTCATACTCACCTGACCCGTGAGGGCGCGCATCACGCGGCCTTAACGGGTACGAAGCAATTGGTTTGCCACGTATTTCTCCGCATTATCCCATGGCCAGCAAGATAAGTCCAATAAGCATGATGGTCACTCCAGTAAGCTTCGGTGCGTGGAGCGTTTCTTTCAAGACAAGAATACCTGCCGTTGCGCCCAGAGGGATGCTAAGCTGGCGGAAGCCAACCACATAGCTCAAGTTGGTTGTGAAAGCCAGTGAGATAAGGACGAGACCGTAGGTAAGAGAGATTGCCATGCCTGTAAGAACGGCATGTCGAGCATTGGCATGAAGCACCTGGCGTAGAGCCGTACGACTCTTTCGGCGAACGGCAACAAACATGGTAAGCCACAGCGAGGCCGCCAGAGCTTCCAGACAGGCATATACTAGCGTAACCTGCGTATTGCCAATTGTCACTTGAGCACTCGTTCTGAGCTGCCTCAAGGCTTCATCATCCAGAATCGAGTAGCCTGATGTGCCGACTGCGGCGAGCAAAGCCAAACCACAGGTTGCGTTCAAGTAGTTTGTCAAACGAAGATCAGTGAATCGTTGGAGCGGAATCAGGAAGCAGCCTCCGACAACAAGTACGATTCCGACAATGCACAGCCCTGACACCTGGTCCGCACGACCGAGCATTAACGTAACAACCGACACAACGATGACGGGAGAAGACCGGGCAAGCGGATAAGCTATCGACATGTCGCCAGCTCGGTAAGCTCCTGCGAGACAGGCATAATACAGCGCCATGAAGAAACCTGTTGCGAGAAGAAGTATCCAGACCCGTGCGGGGATGCCGTGCGCGACGGTATCGTAATACACGACAAGAAGAGGAGAGAGCAGTAACGCACCTGAAACACTTGCGACAAGGAAGAAGGCGGTTGACGGCCGTTGGCTCTTGCTGAGCAGATTCCACCCCGCATGCATGAATGCAGAGATCACGATAAGTACCATGGCGAGTAGAGTCATACGCTTGGAGTTTACTGCTTTATACAGTTGGGACTATAGCCCCATGTTTGATGAGCATTTTCCTGATATCATCTAGAGGAACCTTGAGAGGTGTTGTATTCTCTCGAACGGCCAGCGCGGCTGTAGCACCTGCAACCTGACCCATTGCCATGCAGGAGGCCTGAACGCGAAGACCCGAATTAGCGAGACGGTCGCTGGATACGCAGCGGCCAGCCACAATGATGTTACGGCTTCCCTTAGGCACCAGTGCGGTTAAAGGGATGGTTGGCACCGTGCCCCTACCCAAGGGGGCAGGCTTGACCCCGCCCTTCGTGTGTAGATCCACGGGGTAGAACGCGTAACAGACAGCATCTTTGAATACCCGCCCTGATGTATAGTCGTCTACGGTGATTATGGTCTCACCTTCAATACGGTAGCTTTCGCGGACACTGGCCTCTGGTTGCAAATGCATTAACTGCGTCTTCTCAATACGAACTTTCTTTAGCACATCTTTGCGACCGGCCAAGTTTGCCGCCGTGACAGTACGAGAGTTTGTTGAATCGGCTCCGTGAATGTAGAGCAAACTGGGACTACTGCGTCCCGGGGTAGGCGCTTTTCCCAGTTGGAAGAGCATGGAGCCGGGTTGCCGTTCCTCTCCTCTAAGTCGTGGCAGATTCAGCATGCCAACCACTTCGGCTCCACCCGTGCAGTCAACGATTTGTTTGCACAAAATGCGACGCTGCGTCCCAAACCCGACACAATCAACCTGCCAGCCACTGGCAGTCTTGGCTATGGCCTGCGGAAACTCGTAGTAGGCAATCTTCGCGCCGGCTTGCTCGCACTTCTCCTCGGCGAGCAGGGCATAGAGGAACTGGTTAACATATACCTGATTCTGATAATGTCGATTGGGCACCTTCGAGAAGTTAGGGAATTCACCCCCATCCAGCTCGACGCTCTCTTTGACCAGTTCCCAACCGATACCAGCAATGATCTGTTTTCCCCAGGCATCGAAAAGACCGGGGTAGGAAACGCCGCCAGTTGTCATCGTGCCGCCAAGTTGTGTCCCGCGCTCGATCACAACCGTTCTCGCTCCAGCCCTAGCAGTCTGGATGGCTGCGATGACTCCGGCGGTTCCGCCACCAACGACCAGCACATCTGCCTCTGTTGTAAGGTCACCGTCAGTCATGACTGCAGATTGTCGACTTGTTATGCGACTATCCTTCATCTGTTTCATCTCCTTCTTCCCTCGTATTCAAAATGGGGACGCTTGCTTCTGGCGCGAGCTCTAGCGAATCGCTTGGAAGCTGGTTGTGTGATCTTTCAGTTTGCCGATCTCAAATACAGTTCTGCGTTAATGCTATAGGAAGCAATGCAGTACAACACACAGAGCAGCAACATAATTAAACTCATTGCTTGAGTCCTTATGTTCAGGCGTCGGGAGCAAGCAGTGCGTCGAACTTGCCGTTCTCCGTCATGGGGCCCAGTTTCATCCAGCCTGGGATATGCGTGTCGCCGACAAAGATCTGAGGCACGAAGTCGATCTCTTCGCCGCAGCGCCGGTACATTTCGCGAGTATTCTCAGAGTTGATGAAGATGTCTGCTTCGGCATCGTACTCTATTGCGTATGCGTGGAAATCCACACCGCGCCGGTGCAGAAAGTCGATTGCTTTCGTGCAAGCGCCGCAATCTTTGTTGAAGTATATATCTATTCTTAGCTGCATGTTGATATTGAACACTTTTCAGTCGTGAGCTGAAAGCTCAAAATCAGTCGTCCACATGGCAAGCGCCTAGTGGTGAGCACGCGGAGCGGCGCTATATCTGACCGAGTGCGTTGGCAACGGACAGTAGTCAAACTGGGGCATGTCTCCACTATCTACACTTTGGAAAGCAGCCCTTTGAGACTATCTGAGCTATCTTCTTGTCCTTCTCCGTCCTCTACATCTATTCGTAATGGTTTCGACAATCCACCAACGAAATCGCACAACACAATACAAGTCAAATCAATTGTAGATAGTGGCGATGTACCCCTTCTGAACCCATGGTTCCCTCACAACAAACCCTCTGAACCCATGGGGCCGAGGGTCGCGTATGGTTCTGTCAGAAATCGGGGATTTCCGCCTTCATGGCAAGTCTCGCCAGAAGGCTGGAGGAACTCTTGCAGACTAGGAAGGAGGATGTTAAATAAGAAGCAGGTAACAGAGAAAGCATACGCTACCAACTGCGCATATGGTAGTATTCCTTATCAGTCAGAGCAAGCAAGACAGGCTGCCATCCGGCGACTTTTGCTCTTGCTTTTGGTTAAACCAGGAGGACTCCATCGGATGAATTTGAATGAGTTGCAGCGCGTACAGGATACGTCGAAAATGCGGCAGATGGCGGCGTGGGAACGCATCCACTCACAGTTACAGTTCTCCGAGTTTCTCGCGTCGCAGCCCCAGGAGCAGGCCGTTGCCTTGAAGACCTCACTTGAAAGTGCCACCCGCATTGCCGCGGACGGTCTCAACACGCCGGCGCCTGACATGTCCGCACTGACTGCGCGTGTTGAAGCGGCGCTGACGCCCTTTGCCAAGGCTGCCAAAAGCCATACGGTCTATCTGGCCGGACACGCTCATATCGACATGAACTGGATGTGGTCCTGGCCCGAGACGGTGAACGTCACGATCGACACGTTTCGGACTATGCTGGAGCTGATGGGAGAATTCCCGGAATTTTATTTCTCCCAGAGTCAGGCCAGCGTCTATGCCATCGTCAGTGAACATGCACCGGATTTATTGTCCGCCATTGCCGACCGCGTGAAGGAAGGGCGCTGGGAGGTTACGGCCAGCCATTGGGTCGAAGGCGACAAAAACATCGCCGGCGGCGAAAGCCTCTGCCGCCATCTGCTTTACACCCGTGCTTATATGCAACAACTGTTCGGGCTGAAGCCCGAGGATGTTACGATCGACTGGGCACCCGATACGTTCGGCCATGCTGCGACCATCCCCACGTATCTCGTGCGCGGTGGCGTGAAGTATATTTTCATGCACCGCCCCGGCTCGCAGCAGCAACCCGTGCCCGAAGCGTTCTGGTGGGAAGCATCGGATGGGTCACGCGTGCTCGTGAGTAATGCCCAGCGGTATGGCTACAACGCCACCATCGAGCCCGGACAGGTGTTGGAGGCGATCCAGGTGGCTAAAACCGACAGTGGCCTCAACTTCTCTCTCATGGTCTACGGTGTCGGCGACCATGGTGGCGGCCCCACCCGGCGCGACCTACTGATGCGCCGGGAAATGGACTCCTGGCCCATATTTCCAAAACTGCAGTGCGCGCCGGCACATGACTACTTTAGTCGGCTCAGTCGCGAGGGCGGGGCGTTGCCGGTGTTGCGGGGTGAGCTGAATTATGAGTTTACAGGTTGCTACACCTCACAAACGCTGATCAAGCGCACCAATCGCCTAGGCGAAGCACGTGTTGCAGATGCCGAAATGGCCGCAGCTTTCGACACCCTGGTGCGTGGCACGTCGTATCCTACGGAAAAGTTTGTACAGAACTGGCACCGCGTGCTTTTCTCGCATTTTCACGACATACTGCCCGGCTCCTGCGTACACGACACGCGCATGTACACGCATGGTCAGTTCCAGGAGACCATGGCGTCCACCTCGGCGATCACGGCGCGTGCCTTGGGTAACGTGGCTGCGGTCGTGGACACTGCCAAGGTCACGGGCCCTGTTATGGTCGTAGCCTTGCCGCCGACCTTCCACTCCAGCGGCCATGGCTCCGGCGCTGGGATCGCCTCTGGCGAAGGGCGTCTCAGCCAGTACAGTGGTCACGGCGATTCTCCCGCGCGGCCATTCGTGGTCTTCAATCTGACGGCGGTCGAACGGCACGAAGTGATTAACATCACGATCTGGGACCGCGAACCCCAGGGCACACCGGTGCCGTTTCACGACAAAATCTTTGAGTTCCTGAATGCAGCGGGGGAATTACTGCCGGTGCAGGTACTGAAGAAAGGCAACGACTGGGGCCATCAGAATATGATACTGGCCGTTCCGGTGAGCGTTCCTGCCTTGGGCTTCACTACCGTGGTGATCCGCGAAACCTTTGCCTCGGGCAAAGTTGTGCCGGGTACCTCGCAGATCTCACCGGAACACCATTGCCCCTATATGTCGCGCGAACGTTTGTCCGCCGGACTCGAAAACAAGTTCATCCGTTTGGAACTCGACATGCATACGGGCCGGATTGTCTCTTTGAAAGACAAGCGCACCGGACTGGAATTTGTGGATGCCGCGGCTGGTGGCATCGGGCTGGAGTACAGTGTCGAACGACCCCATGGCATGAGCGCCTGGAGCATCAATAACGCCGGCCCCATTGAGGTGCCGCCTGTCGCCAGCCTGCGTGAAGTGCAGGCTGGTCCATATACGGCGGCCATCGAAGTTACCTACCAGTTGCACGAATCCACCGGCAAGGTGACCTATCGGCTCGACCAGGACGATCCGCGCGTGCACGTAGGCATGGAGATCGAATGGTTCCAGCGCGCTACACATGCCGCAGGCTTTCCCAATCTGCGCTTCGCCGTGCCGCTCGCACTGGCGGATCCGGCTGCGTCGTACGAGATTCCTTTCGGCGCCATTGCACGTGAAACCACGCCGGACCAGGAAGTGCCAGCGTTGCGTTGGGCGCGGGTCGCGGGCAAAATCAGCGGGGAACGGGCCACCATGCTGGTGATTAACGACTGCAAACATGGTCACGCGATGGAAGGTTCGACCTTGCGCGTGAATTTGATACGCACGTCCATCGACCCGGATCCGTTGCCGGAAATCGGGCAGCACACCATTGCACTGGCGTTGGCGCCGATAGATCCGGATGCTACGATCGCACAGGCCACGCGCATGGCACAGGCCTTCAACACGCCGTTGCTGCCGGTCGGCACGGGGGTGCACAATGGCAGCTTGTCACCAACCACAGCGTTGCTGGATCTGCAGGGCGACGATCTGGTGCTCTCCGGCATCAAAGTGACCGAGAAAACGGATGGTTTGCTTGTGCGTGTCTATGAGACTGCCGGGAACGAGGCCAAAGGCGTGGTTGCAGTCGAACCTGCCATTGGCACGCCCACGGAAGCCCAGCACGTGGACCTGATGGAACGTGCGCTGAAAGATGACAAGACGACCCTGACCAAACACGCGGCCAAATTTACGGTTCCGTCTGGCGGCATCGCCAGCGTGGTGCTGAAGATCAAGCGGGCGCAGTAGAAGAAATCATTGGGTAGTTATTGGCGCCGACGTGATGCCCGTTCGCGGGCTCGAGCTGCTCATCCGGGCTGGCGGAATCCAAAGTGCACGTTCGGTGTTGACCGGTCAGGAATACGAGATCCGCGACGCCGGCACGCGGATCCACATCCCCGAACTTGGCCTTAACGACGTGGTGGTGCTGCATACCGCGCCGTGCTGATGGTAAGTAAAAAAACAAGATGCTTAACGATCATCACATCACCGCTTCAAGAATCCGCCTGCTGGATTCGGAAAGTGCCCCTACATCCGGCAACTCGTACCTGCAATTCTCGATGTCGGTCACCTGGAGATGGCTGCCTTTTATCTTCAGGCCTTCGGTTCGCCCCTTGACGTAGAAGGAACGGGGACCGCGATCGGTTACTGTATCCCAGTGGAAATAGTCGTACTCGCCCTTTATCTTTTTAATGTCCGTGATTTCCGGTACGGCATAATAGAAGTCGAGCTCCAGTCGGATCAGCGCTTGGGTGTCGCGGTCAAACTCGGTGAGGTCGCGTATGATGCCGACCTCCTTCCCCCCGTCACCGACAGATACGAAGTGACCGGGATCCTTGAGAGGAAAGAGTCGTCTGAACACAACATCAAGACAGGAGAACTCTTTTTGAACCGTAAGCCTGAGATGGCCGGACTCAGACTCCCTGAAATCGCATTCTGAAGCGCTAAGAAACCTTGTCGTCTCACTCATGCGACACCTCTTATTTGAGAGAGATCAGTCTGCAGCTTCACCAGCTTGCTGTAAATCCCCTTTTTCTTGACCAGCTCCTCGTGAGTGCCCATTTCCTTCAATTCGCCCTTGTCGACGACGAACAGTCGGTCAGCCTTTTTCAAGGTGGTCAGTCGGTGCGCAATTGCTATGGTGGTTCGTTCCTTGATCAGCCTCGCCAAGGCGTCCTGGATCTCCTTTTCCGTTTTGAGATCCACGCTGCCGGTGGCTTCGTCCAGAATAAGGATCGTTGGATCGCAAATTACCGCACGTGCAATCGAGATCCTCTGTTTCTCACCAACGGAGAGATTTGCGCCGCCCTGTTTGACTTCGGTGTCATACCCATCTGGCTTGGAGATGATGAACTCATGCGCATTGGCGACCTTTGCCGCATCTATGATTTTCTCAACTGTCGCTTCCGGCCTGGCATAAGCGATGTTCTCCGCGATCGTACCGTTGAGCAGGAACGTTTCCTGCATAACGATCCCGATGTGCTTGCGCAAGTCTTCGTACCTGATCTTCCGAACATCGACTCCGTCAACAAGAACTTCGCCTTCATCCACATCGAACAGCCTGCAGACCAGGTTTATGATCGTACTCTTGCCGGCACCCGAATGTCCGACCAAGCCCACCATCTCGTTCGCGTCTATCTTGAAGCTGACGTCTTCCAGAACCGGCTTGTTCATATCGTAGCCGAACGTAACGTTGCGGAACTCTATGTTGCCTTCCATTTCAGGCATTGCAATCGCGTCCGAAGCATCCGCGATTTCGGGCTCCGCGTCGATAATTTCAAATACGCGACCGGCGGCCGCCAGGGTATTGGGAATATCCTGAGCAAGCCTGGTAAGTATGAATACCGGTCGGAAAAGCATCGTCAGGTACCCGGTGTAGGCGATGACAGTACCCAGGGTTATCTCACCTTTGAAAATCAGCCTCCCGCCGACAAACCATACGATAGGCGTTCCCACCATCGTCAGCATCTGTATAACTGGCATCGTCTTTGCCCATTTAATCTCGGCCTCGTAAGCCGAGTCCCTGTATTCTTTGTTCTGCTCGTTAAAGCGGGTAAGTTCGGCGTCTTCCTGGGCGAAAGCCTTCACGACACGGATTCCCGTGATGACATCGTTTACGAACGACGCCAGTCTCGATCGTTTTTCGAAATATCTCTGCCAGTAGATCCTGAATCGCGGAAAGACCCTGTAGATGAAGATGACGGACACAACCACCGGCACAAGCACGAACAAAGTCAGGAAAGCCGACATGTAGAACAGTATCACCAGGATGCCGACAGTCATGAATATGCTGCTGATGCCATAGGGAATGAAATCGACTAGAAGCTTTTGCAGCTGACCCGTATCCTGGTTAACCCTCGTAATCAGACCGCCGGCTTCATGCTTTGAATAGAATGAAAGAGACAGCTCCTGCAGCCTGTTAAACATTGTGGCGCGAATGTCATATATCGCATGCGTACCCAGCTTCGACGACACCATGGCATTAAACATCTGCAGCCCGGTTTGCGCAGCGTATATTAGAATCATTGCCCCGGCCAAGAAAGGAAGCCAGTGCATGTTCTTGAGAGGCCTGATGACGTCGTCGATAAGTATTTTACCAATGTAGGGATTGACGAGACCGACCAGCGTCGTGACGATCATCAACAGAAAAAGCTGCATCACCAGAAGTCGGTATGGTGCCAGGAACGAAAGAACCTTTCTTATCATCTTCCTCTTGTCCACACACAGCGGGCAAATCTTCATGCCCTTGGAAAGAGGACGGCCGCAATTGGAACAGGCATGGCGCCTGGCGTCAAAGATCTCCGGGTTCCACTCCTTCTTCTTTATCCAATCGTTAATCAGCCGGGTGGCCTCGGAATAATCTTTCTGAAGAGCATTGGAAATTCGAAGTATCCTGTGTCTGCCCGATTCCTGCTGTAGATCCACAACAGCCGTACTTATCCCCGGCTTCACTAGGAGCTTGTCCTTCTCACCGAATTCTAGAGAATGAATCAGCTCGACGTGTCCGTCTACATGCCCTGCAACAGCGATCCGCTCATCCGCGACTAGCAGCCATTGTTCGCCAAAATCACCGCCCGGCAGCATGTCGCTGGCCATAGCAATTTTCAGTTTCTCAACGCCACCGAGGTCCTTCTCAACCAGTGCCACAACGGAGTCAGGTAGATCAATCTTCAGAAAGCTCTTATTGGCATTATCTTCAGCTTTCGGGGATGTTCCTCCGCGCTTCCCTAGCCTGAAACTCTTGTCCATTTTGTTACCACTACTCCTGGATTTCATGGATTCCTCGTGCGCGCCTTGATGCCTTTTCCATCCTCTATATCTATTCGTAATGGTCTCGACATCCATCAACGAAACCCCACAACACAATACCAGTCAAATCAATTGTAGATAGCGGAGACGTGCCCCCTCTGAACTTACGGTGGTGTGGAACTTGAAGTGTTTTGCGTTGCTTGAACACAACACTATGTTACTTTCCGCTGCAGTCGCTGCAATGAGCGCATCTCCCGCTCTGAGTCCGTGTGACTGAGAATACTCTTCAATGTAGACCGTGGCTCGGTGGCCAATGTTGTCGGAAAGCGGGATAGTCTTGAAACCGAAGTCCCTCAGAAATTGCTTGGTATACTCATGCTGTTGCTTGTTCTCGACCCCCTAAAGCAACTCAAGATAGATCTGTACCGAAATGAGGCGATCCTCCTCCTGTTCGACCAGATTCGCCGATTTGCGGTTGCCTCTTTGAATCCAGATGAAGATGCCTATATCGGAGTTCCTCCTTACGTATAGCGTCACTATGCAGGAGGCATATGTCTTTGTCAATCTGCCAACGGGCGCGTTTACGCGCGCGGTTTATCGCGGCGCTGTGAAACGCTTGGTTGGTCGCCGTTCCTGTTTTACTCCTATCCCAGCCACACAGGAGAACACACAGCCAAGTTCCCGTCTGCTAGGGTTACACGGCAATGGTAAAACGTCGCACCGCCTGTCTTGTCATGCATCTCAATGTTACATTCATCACTGGTTTGGTCGAAGTGCCGCAACAACGACGCGTTCTTCAACACTTCGACTTTAGCAATTGCGCTTGGCGCCCAGACATTGATGTGGATATCAGCGGTTTCACATGCCTCTGTTTCTGATCCCATGGGTTGGCCGTTTACTTTGAATCTCAGTATGATTCGAGCACTAGTTAGCGCATAGGTTCGCCGCTCATACAGAGCATGAAACAAATCTCGTCGTGTCAAGTTATTGGCCCACACGGCCGTCAACCCACCCCAATATGGGCATGGCTCCTTTGCCGATCCTCCCGGTCGGGCGCTGTGCGTGTCACTGCCCCCAGTGAAACCCAACCGCACGCCCCGTTTTAGCGCTGACATGACAAGTCGGTCTGGATCGAACCTAGAAAGCGGCCGATCTGAAGGGTCGTAGCCCTCGGAGCTGCCGTGCATGGACCATAGCTCCACTAATCTTTCGACATCCGTTTCAACCGCGTCAAAATCAGTACTGCTGCACCAGGATCCGGGTGGGTAGCAGGGATGGTGACTGACCACCAGGGCATCACTGCCGCGCAACGCATCGTAAAGCCCCGTCGCAGACCTGTACCGCGCATCATCTATCGGAAGGTAAGGCTGGTCGCCGCCCAGATAGTGAACCACCTTGTCCCCATAGCCGGTATGCTGCCATTCAAATCCCAGCAGTGGCACAAACTTCCCTTCATCCAGGAATCGTTCGTTCATGTACTTTGCGACTGTCCACGTCTCGTTGTCATGCCACCCGTGCGACTGCGGAACAACCGAAACGAAATCCAGCCTCCGGTCCTCAATCGCCCACCTGTATACATCATCCGTATAGCCTTCTGCTTCGCTCATGAAGTCATGACAGTGGAGATCTCCAACAAAGACCTGCTGTCCATCCGTAGGCACGGAGGGATTTGATTCGCAATTCCGGCCACCGGAATCCGATTGCACCGATATGCGCGTTGCTTTGTCGGGTGCCGGGCGAACACGGCATGTTCCGATGCCATCCACAAGTGTGAGCGTCTGCTCACCGTGCGGTGTTGCTAGCTGAACCCCGCATGAATGCGGTACTCGGTTGTCGTATTCATCTCTCGCTGTAACCCGCACATCAATCTCATGGCCACTACGATGCGTGCATGGAATCGTGGCTTCCAGGCGGGAAAAGGCTCTTGGCAAGATCCGGATCACGACCGGCTCGGGTAATCGCTGTTCCTGTTTACCGCTACCGTAATTGATGATCACCTTGAACTCGCGACGGCCGGCCAATGGGGTCCACGAGAATGCGGGCCAGGTCAATATCACGCTATCCCCATCGGTCAACTGTCCCTTTTTGACGACAAACCCCTGGTGTTGTTTCTCAAGCTCACATGCCACCGAACAGGAAAGTGAGAGATCAGGAAGGTGCCCGAGCGGTGCCTGGCCCCGCATCGCGAACGTTACGGTCGCCCCTTCCGGGATACCGGCCGACCCCGCTGTGAATGTGAGTGTGAGCGGGGAGTGGGCACCCCCCTCCACTTCGCACGGCTCGGAATTTGCAAGCCCGAGATGAGATGGCATGTACAGGGATTCGTCGCCGAACGCATCCACATCGCCGTTACAAGAGAAGCCCCGATGCTTTCGATTCGGTAGCCATTGATGCCGTGGGGTATACCGTTCGATCTGATCGTTGTCGGGCCGTTCGTCCGCCGGTTCCTGCACCCATTGCTCTTCAGGGGCTTGAGCCCATGACTGCGGATCAAACGGCCATTTCAATTCCTCACAAATGACTCGCCAGCGCGGTTCCATTCCGGGAGCAAAAAGAAATGGCAGGAAACCCATCTGCAGATAGGTCTTGATCGCAGCAAGTCGTTTATCGTCAGTCAAGAGATACACACACCGGTATCCCGCATGCAGTAAACGCTTGAGAGCCGAAACGGACACGGCCTTGCCGAGACCTTTTCCGGCGTGATCGGGGCTCGCGGCGACCCAACCGAGTTCACCTCCTGATGGATGCAGATCCGTGGGCCTGTGGGATGCCATTGCTGTGGCAACGATCTGACCGCTCGTCTTGTGCTCTGCAACGAAGATTCCATCCGGGAGTGCGGTTTCTCGCTGCCACGCTACAAGCTGCGCTTCATCCCAATTGCTGAAACCCGCTTCGTGCATCACGCGTACGTGTCCACTCTCGTCACCTTTTCTCAAATGCCGAATTTCGTATCCGTCCGGGGCAATCACCTCCGGAGCTTGACGCAGGCTTTCCGGCCAGATCATGTGAAGTTGCTGTGTCATCAAACCCTCTATCTTCTTTATTTCCGTTGTCGTTGAGTCTTGCCCATCAACGTATTTGTGCCCAACGTTGCGGATCATGCGCGGCTACAGTTTGTCACACGCATCCGGCTTGTTTGCTAAAACCGTGCGCTTCCGGTCTGAACTCTGAAAAATCCACAAACGCCACATGGGCGGGGTGTCCGTCGACCGGCTGACATGCGCTGGAAGTGATCTGGAGGCATGTTCGCAGGGGGAGGGGCATGCGCCTGAGACACCTTCTGTTCTCGCGGCAGTCAGGTGGTAAGTCGCAACCAGTGGTCGCTCATACTCACTTTCTCCGTGATCATGTCCGCCACGGCCGAGAACTTGCCGTCAATGCGTCGGTTGAGTTCCAGCCAGGGTGCAGCAGTGTACATCGGTATTGCTGACAATGCGTTTTCGCGTTCGTCCAAGGCAATGGTGCGCATGGCGGCAACATCACCGGCATCGCGGGCGATGAACCAACGGGCGGTGTTATAGCAGGCTCGGTTGGTGCGATACACGGCCTCGGTCAGAAGCGCCTCGTCGCGCAACTGCTCGTCGTCCACCGCTGTCACCGTCAGTGCCGCCGCTCGGCGCAGGTACTCCACTGCCCGGCCCGCAGTTTCGGTCGCCAAGCCGTACTCGTCACGGATGATTTCCTCCGAGCGGCGCCTTTCGCTGGGAAGGACTTGCGGCATGCCGCCAGAGGGATCGAAGCGGTCGATAGCCAAACAGGTGCGAGTCTGGTCGACGTTTTTGCTGGCAAACGTCTCCCCGCCTTCCTGCAGATAGAAGAGAAAGCCGTCGAATACAGCCGGCAACTTCATTCCTTTCTCGGCGACGAGTGGGTGACACGGCCCAAGGAATGACGGGCCCACATAATAGCAGTTGAACTGCAGTAATGGCAACCGGCCCATGGACTCGCTCATGTATTGCCAGGCCTCGATGACCAAGGGGGCCGCGGCAGGGCCAAAATCGCGCATCGCTAGCTTGCGCAGGAACTCGTCGCGCGACATCTCCGGGGCATAGGCAGCCCAGAGCCCAAGTGCTTCAGCGCGTGAATTGAACATGCCGAAGAACAGCCACGACTGATGTACGGCGAAAGGCGCGAGGTTGCGCACGCCCTGCCACTTGTCGGCCAGCCGCTGCATGGCCGGGACGTAAGGGAACTGAATCACCTCTAGGCCGATGCCGGTCTCGGTTTTGACCACCAACGGACGCCCGGCTTTATGACAGGCTGCGGCACACTTGCGCATCGGCTCTGCCGGGCCACCATAATCGACGCTGTAGTCCCAGATCTTCTTGATATAGCCATCCTTCCGATAGGCCTCGTCTTTCTCGACGCTCAACATGAATGCCACGTCTCGCGGCAGGCACCGGATGAACTCGAGGCGGTCTGGTCGCTCCCAACTCCCGGTCGAATAGGGCCAGGCGGCGACATACGCACCCGGGTTGGCCTCGCGCACGGCACCGTGGATCTCGTCGAGGATATGGGCGAGCACGTCCTCCGTCCTCTGGCCATCGCAGCGCGGGCATTTGACTCGCTGTCTTGGCCACCACATCTTGCAGTGGTAGAAAGACTCCTGCGCCACGATCAGGATAAGGCCCGCCAGTTGCGGTACTTCACGGAAGAGATGGCCCAACTGCTCGCCGTAGAAGGTACGTCCCTCCGCGCTTTCCGTGCACAGGAACTGCAGCTGTAGCCCCCCCTGATCCACTACGATGCCGGCGACGTCCGGATGTACTTTGAAGACAGGGTGTTGGGGCCGCAGTTTCGGGCCGATGGCCACATAGCTGAAATGCACACCATAGCATGCCGCACGCCGTGCGGCATCCTGCAAGACGGCTAGGTTGTGTGCAGCTTCGGGGTGGTTCAACTCCGGGAGTATCCTGCTGTCGGCATAGCACAGTAAATCGCCGTATATCATCATCTCGGTAATGCCGTAATGGGCATACAGCCGGAACGCATCGTCGCTCAGAAACTCAGGAGAGAAGTCGGGAACAGAGTAGTTTCCGCCCCATGGCCCTTGGCTGATCTGGTGTTCCCAGTCGGCGCGCCGTTCGATCTTGCCTGCGGGCAAGAACGGACCACGCCGGGTGCGCATCTCGAACTCAAGCCAAGCCACCCCAGCCCACAATCCGGCGACAGCCACTGCTTCAATTACCACGCTGTCCGCTTGGCAATTCCAGCGAAAATCGCGCAGCCCCAAGCCAGCAGCAGTCACTCGGCGCAGCACCAGCTGTTGCCGTCCGCGCATGCCGGTATCTATGCCCATGCGGCCAAGAAAATCCGTCAGGTCATCGTGCACTCGTATGGCCACTTCTGAGTCCGGCCACTCGCAGGTCACAGCCACACCACGATGAAGAGTGACGTCGCCCGGTTGCGGCTGAGCTGCCGGATCGCATGCAACCAGCCGGTGTGGATCACGCCGCTCAATGCAGAGCGGATCGGAATTACTTTTCTTCAAAATGTCACGGATATGCAGTGAATTGTGCATCAATCAACAATCCCTATACACTTGGTCAACGTAACCCTTCCGGCCTTCGGTGCGGTTGTCGCTCGACTCGCCCATCGAGGTCTTGCCGGGCTGTTTGCGTTCAGGCGATCTGTCAAGCGTCGCCTGGAACGCTTGGTACGGCATCCGCGACCCTCCGCCATGATCTGACATACTCGATGCTGAAGGTGGAAGGCAGGTTTTTCTTGTCCGGCAATCCCCACCATTCGGGCATGGTTTCGCTGTCGAAATTCATGTGTAGCGGCTGATGCCAATGCGTATTTTCCAACTCCCGGACTACTTCCCCGTCTACCCGCCATTTGATCACTTGCTTGTTCCATTCCAGGGCATAGACATGGTAGCTATCCGCAAGATCGAATGGCGCCTTCCACTTCTCAGATTTTGACCAGTGTTCCTTCTCGGTGGGCGTATGGAATACGTGTACACCCATGTTGTATGCGTTCTTCCAATCCTCCTCCACGCCGCATATCTCGAAGACATCGATTTCGGTCCATTCCCTGTCGGTAATGTCATAGAACCAGAACGCGCTTGAAGCCTTGGATTTCATGGGGCGGCACTTGATCTCGAAATACCCGTACTTGACCAGAGCTTTGCTCTTCACTGCGGCCGTCGTGAACGTGTGATATCCCTCAGAAAGCCCTTTCATGTCCTCGGCGCGCGCTGTTAGGTGAAGCTTGCCGTCGCTGACTGATACGTTCGCAGTGGAGAAGAAGCCGGGCTCCCGCCCCCATCCATCCGGGATTGTGATCGTGCCATTTCGTCGGATCCAGTTTACCGCCCTCGAATTTGTCGGTCAGCTCTGGGATAGGTTCCCAATCGCCATCGAGAAGCGGAGATGGATTGTATTGTGTCATATCGTCTCTCCCAGTGCCGAACGTTTAAATGTGAATAAACTACTACGTGAAGCTATCTGCGTAAGGGTAACCGAACGTGGGGAGGCAGGCTAGCGGAAACTTGTGGGCTGAGGGACAGCGCAGTGCGAAGCACAATTGGCTGACCAATGGGAAGCAGGGAGCAACGCGACCGGAAAATCGCATGGAAGGCCGACGTGGCGGGCGAGCTGACACAACACAGCGAAACCTAATGGTTCAGGCACGGCGGTCATGCAGGAAAGCAACACGCTCTTATCTGGGGAGATCCCATGGCGGAAATGTCATAGGAAGTCAGCAGAGGCCATAGTAGCGAGAGAGCGAGCCGGGTCGAGTGATCGCCCGTTTAAACGAAGAAACCAGAAGCCTCGACTCTGGATATGATCTTCCCGTGTTTCATCTTCTCCGCACAACGGCTGCGTATATTCGCGCAGTTTTCCACGTCGCTGCGCAACGCCTGGTGATGCAGATCTCTACATTCCTCTAACTGTAGGTAAACTCTTGCCGGAGAAAAGCTGTTTGCCGTCAGACAACCCATCTTCCCTTCGTGGGGCTAGCTCATCCACCATTCGTGATCGCCAGAACAGAAGACGCTCCCTGCTTTTGGGGTCCTCAGTAAGGTTATGAAGCTCGTTCGGATCATCAATAAGATTGAAAAGCTGCTCTTCACCGGTACGAGTATACCAAATATACTTTTCTTTGCCATTCGTCAGGAATTGCATGGCCATGTCTTCGTGATAACAGGCTGAGTGTTCGCCGTGAACGTAGTCGCGCCAACCCGCATCAGCCGAGGTCGTCGAGAGCAAAGGCAACATGCTTCTGCCTTCAACGCTATCAGGTATATCAATGTCTGCCGCATCAAGAATGGTGGGCATAATATCCTGCTGCGATATCGCCGCATCCGAGATATGCTGTTGGGCTCCATCTGGGGGAGAGACGATCATTGGAATCTTTGCAGATCCTTCATACGCATAGCTCTTTCTGAACAGATTATGATCGCCAAGCATCTCTCCGTGATCTGAGGTGAAGACGAACCACGTAGGACCCATGTCGAGTTCTTCACACTTGCTGACGAACCTTCCAATCTGGGCATCAATATGCGTGATTTGAGCATAGTAGGCTTTGCGGCTCTCCGCCAGTACATCAGAAGGAAGTCGTCCGCACCACGCATTATTGTCAGAAACAGGAACATCATACCTCGTGGCCCACTCGCCAATGGGCGGAGCCGGGATGACGCTGTCTCTATACATCTCGAAGTACTCGCGCGGCGGATCCAGTGGTGCGTGAGGGCGATGAAATGAGAGGTTGAGAAAGAATGGCCGTTCACGGTCACGACGTTCAAGGAAATCAATGCCGCGCGTGACGACCCAACTGCTGTTGTGCAACTCTTCCGGTAGCAGACTGACTCCGGCAACCCATGAATTGAATTCCAGCCCGTGATCTGGCTCTTGTATATCCGTACGCTCCTTTAACCACTCAAAGTAATCGTTGACGTAATTCCCGTCGAAGTTTTGAGTGGCTTCGTAGGAATCCTGCGTTTCAAAACCAAGAGGCAAGCGTTGGGGGAAGAAATGCGTCTTACCCACGCAATGTGTCTGATATCCCGAACGGGCAAGAACTTCCGCGAGTGTGTTCTGATATTGCCACGGTACTTGATCGCGATATCCCAGTCTTCCGTGCGTTGTCGGCCGCTGGCCCGTAAAGATTGACGCCCGAGCTGCTATGCAGGACGGGCAGGCGCTATATGCGGCTGTGAAGACGGTGCCTTTAGAGGCCATCCTGTCCAGATTTGGAGTTTTAACGTTGGGATGTCCCAGTACGCCTAGGCAATCTCCCCTCATCTGATCTGTCAGAATGAAAACAATGTTCGGCTTGTGCTTTGTTGTCATTAGCGATTTTTCCTCTTTGCATAACAACACCCTCATCCTCAAAATGGGGCGCGTCCGCGCGGTCCATTTTGTAGGTGTGCTGGGCTTTGTTGTGTGCCGGGCTTGCTCGGCTGCTTACTGGTGCGCTCCGCGAGCGTACCAAAACTGTTAATTACGTCACGTGACGTAAGATGCATATTTATATAATCGTAAAAGTTAGTCCCGTCCTAACGCTGAAGTTCTGAAACCGGAAATTTCTAAGCCGGATGGTTGCCGTTAGTGGACAATGGTTGAAACGCCGGCAGCGAGTGTTTTTCTAAATCCATCTTCAAGTACGAGCTCTCCGATGATCCCGGCGGGCAATTCAATTGTGTATTCGATCCCTTCGCCGCTCTTCTTCCAAGCACTCCTCATGGTTCCGGTCGGTGCGTCGTAGCTCGCCTTGACCCATTGAAGGTCTTTCACAACACCCGGCCGAATGCAGACCTGGATGAATCCTGGGTTCTCGGTATCCGGCCTGATCCCAGCAAGGTAACTGAACATCCAAGCGCTCACGTCGCCAAACATGATGTGATTGTGCGATGCATTCCCATTCCACGACTCCCAGAGCGTGGTAGCGCCTTGCCGCAGCCAGTGTAGCCACCCGGGATACGCGTCTTGAGCGATCAGTTTGTAAGCCACCTCGAGCTCGCCGTTGTCTGCCAGCGCCCGTGGAATGTATTTGGCGCCCAGAATTCCGAAATCGGCTTTGTAATCGTTTTTCTTTATGGCGGCGACCAGGGCCGCGACGACGTCGGCCTTCTCTGCGTCGCCGACGAGCCCTTGATACAGCGCACAGCCCATGGCGGTCATTTCGCCCTCGCCATAGATGCCGTTGCCCTTGTAGAACCGCTTGTTGAAGGCAACCTTGATTTCGGCGGCAAGCGCCGCGAAGGGTTCAATATCTCCGGGACGATCTACGATCGTGGCCAACTCCGACATGATGCATGCGTCGATATAGTAGTAGCCGGTGGACGTGATGGCAGAACTCGCCACCTTGCCAAAGGCGCACCAATCTCCCAGGCCGAAGGACAGAATGTTTTCCGTGGCCATGGTCTCGCAGTAATCCATGTACCGCCTCATGGCGTCATAGTGTTGTTTTATCAAGCGACTGTCGCCTGTATGTTGGTAAATATACCACGGGATAAGAATAAAAGCATTGTCCCAAGCCGGACCACTACCCCAATTATACCCCCATCCGGCGGACGGTACGATGCCGGGAAATTGGCCGCTTGGACGCTGAGTATCGGCCATAGTCTGCAACCATTGAGCATAGGACGAGGCCACGTCATAGTTCATCAGGCCCGTTTCCGCCGCTAACTGCGCGTCACCCGTCCAACCGTTCTTCTCCCGGTGCGGACAGTCTGTCGGGATCCCTACGAAGTTGCTGATGAAGGACCGGCGGGTACTGGCTTGCAGAGCGTTGAGGTCAGGATTGGAACACTCGAAGCTGCCAATGGAATCGAATGCGGTATGGACAACGCGCCCCGTGACCATGTTAAGCGTCGGATCGTCAGAGAAGCCCTCAAGCTGAACGTAGCGGAAGCCGTGGTAGGTGAAACGCGGCTCCCAGTGCTCTATGCCATCACCTTTGAGGATGTATCGGTCAGTCTGAAAATCGCCCTCTTTGACGAACTTCCCCAGATGCTTTGTGTCCACTTCGCCATTGTCGCAGAGAAGGTCGCTGTAGCGTAGGGTGATCTCTTGCCCGGCGCTACCAGACAGTCTGAGCAGCGCCCAACCCGCAATATTAACGCCCAGATCAAATACTGCGACGCCGGGGCGAATGACGTTGACCGATTTGGCCACGATATCATCCATAACCTTACAGGGGGGAGAGGTCTGCTCTTCCATTACGCCGCCGGGGCCGGGGACGATGCATGCCTGCTTCCAGCTATGATCATCGAAGCCGGGCAGATCCCAAGCGACTGGGGCCAAACGGGCATCATAGGTTTCACCATTGCGCAAAGCGTTGAAGCGTATCGGGCTATCGACGCACACCGTCCACTCACTGTTGGAACCAAGCTCCATCACGGTGCCATCATCAAAGGTCAGCTCCAGACAGAGGTTAAACTTGGGATGATCCCGCCAGTTCGCCCGTTCGAAATTCCAGGCATCCGGCGTACTGCAGTTGTACCAGCCATTGCCAAGGATCACTCCGATGGCGTTGACGCCTTGTCGCAGTTGTTCCGCCACGTCGTAATTCACCGAGCGAACGCGTTGGTCGTACTGGGTCACGATGGGGTCCAAGACATGGTCTCCGACCTTTGATCCGTTGAGATGCAACTCGTAGTAACCCAATCCGCAAATACGGACGATGGCTGTCTTGAGTGTGGATCCGAGTTCGAATTCTCTACGAAAATAAGGCGCCTGCGGGAACTTCCCGCCGCCTATCCATTGTGCCTTGTATTCAGTCAAATTGGTCATGTTCATAATACCCTAGTAAAAGCTGATATTCTCTGTCTATTGCCGAACGTTTGCGTTCACGCGCGTGGTTTGCTGCGTTGCTGTGCAACGCTTAATGGGTGAATCAGTTCATTCAATCCCTCTTCAATCCAACCGGAGTTCCAATGATGCTTCCGCTCTGGTCGAGACAAGAACGCATGCCTAGATCCAGCCTTTGATAGTCTATCCGAAAGGTGACACATCTCATCGTGGAAACCCCGTCCGGAGATTAAGACTAGCTGGTGACTTTCCGGCATGGTTGTTTGGAATTCATCAATGGTGAAAATCGGCAAGTCCTTTTGCCACGAGGAGTCATCTTCATAGAACGGGCCAGTTCCCCACGAAGGCAGGGACTCGCGCGCCACGGGTGTATCGAAGATGATGGTGCTGGAGACGAGGTCTGGAATCGTGCGCGCGATGTTCCACGCGCCGAGCCCCGACTTGCTGAACCCCACCAGAACCACGGGACAAACATTGATGGCGCGGATCTGAGCAATTGCCTCATCGCGGACACGTCTGTTGTACCAAACGAGATTGGGATACTGAATCGTATGAATCAATGCACCGGTCCAGCCTTCGATATTCGCCGGCACTTCTCCATACGTTTGGTCACCTGGTTCTGTAGCCGGAAGAAATACGAGATTCATCATTCTGTTTCTATGTTGAACGTTGCCTTCACTTTTGGCGCGGTATGTGCCGTAAATGTGCAAGGTTTGGTTCGGTCCGTGTCATGATTCAATGGCCGCCGCCGCCATGGCTTCTAAGTTCCGTGGCGGGACATTCGGAAGCAGAGCTTCGTGGCTGGGACTTACAATAAGGCGCGGTCCAAGCAATTCCTTGACTCTCCTGACGTCCGCTTTCACTTCGTCCGGCGTGCCGTGAACCAGTAATTGCTGAGTGTCGATGCCGCCCATGAAAGTGATGCGGCCCTTGAAGTCCCTTGCCAGAGTCTCGGCGTCCATATTGGCGGCCAGCGCCTGCAAGGGATGTAGGCAGTCGACGCCAGCGGCGATCAGGCGGTCAACCACCTTGTGAATCGCGCCGCAAGAGTGCAGCAGAGCCTGATGACCGTGGGCATGCGCCTGCTCGGTGAAGCGCACAAACCACGGCATGATGAACTGATCAAACTGCGCCGGACCGCAAATCAAATCAAGCTGCGTCCCAAAATCGTTACCAAAGAAGAACCCATCCACTTCGCTGCCTGCGGCGGCGAAGAAACGCTCATTGGCCTCGTAGTAGAACCCGCACACCCGGTCGGTGACAGCTTGTACGACCTCTGGATGGGTGTACATTTTGACCATGTAGTTTTCCATCCCAAAGAGGTCCATGATGTTGTGGTAGAAACAGGTCCAGAA
>CAZNWT010000014.1:53528-57243 GCA_964576795.1 uncultured Victivallales bacterium | reverse complement strand
TGTCCGAAGCCCCTCCCGCAACTCGAAGATTTCCTAATTTGGAACCGCTGGAAACATAGCTTAGATGAGAATCGAAGACCAGCCCAAAATGTCGAGCGGAAAATGTGTACATTGAGAAAATGTTGGACGCGATGGATTCTGTTAGGGATTCTTCTGCCGATGCAACCACATGCATTCGGTGGTCTGGTCCGTTCTGTGCAGCAACGCGACGGTGATGCATCGTCTTCCGAGCTGTCTGTCGAGGTGTCCTGGGAATTTTCCGAGAGCCCATCTTCATGTTTGATCATTAACGAGTATCAGCCGTCGGGGTGGCGGTTGCTGGATGCGACTTGCTCCACAGGGACTCTGCATATCAAGGAAGGTGAAGGACGGATACGGTTCGTTGTTGGTGTTGGTCAAGCGCTGCCTGTTGCTGGATCGGTAACGTATCGACTCATTCATGAGTCTGCCGACAGCCCACAAATAGTTTCTTTCGAGGGGCATGTAAAGACTACACAGGGCCTGCGCCAGATATCTGTCCCTGTTGGAGGCGTTGGACAGTTTTCCCTGTCGTTGCCTCCTTACGACTCCGGTCTTCGGATAACGGAGGTTCAGTTGCCTGGGGCGTCTCCAGAAGTGGGGCTGCGGATGACGTTTTCAACGAGTCAGTCTGACGGTGAATCTGGCGCGTTCGTCACGGAGGATACGGAATCGCAGGGAGTTACGGTGCATGTTGAGTATAGACAGAACATGAATAACAATACGCCTTGGAAATGCATCTCCACCAGCACTCTGGGAGAACTTAAGGCTGTCGACAATGAAATTGTTCTACCTTCGGACTACAGGTATGGTTTCTACCGGTTGACTTTAGAATAGGGAGGTCGATTTTGCGTATTTTCACCCCACGGCTGTATCCGTTCTTGTACCTCTGTTGCGACTTCAGGTCTGCCGTGAGCATCCTTGGCATTCTGTGTCTGTCGTCGGCATGTCTCGCCGCGCCGCCAGTAGATGCTGAGAATAGTCTTGGCAGTTCTCGTTGGGAGTTTGGCTTTGGCCCTGTCTATCGTAGCGGGCTACAGATGAGCACGGATTGGCGAGCCGATGCCGTGTTGGCGTATGTTCCGTCTCAGCTGTTTGGAGCTTCCAGTCAGCCTAATGTCGGTTCGCTGAACGGGTACGCGGATCGTGAGTATGTGGATGGATTCGTCTACACGGACCCCGGAACAACCGACTCAGAGACCGATGTCTATGGCATGACATGGAACTGGGGCTACAATGATTCAGGTCAATATCAGGGAAACAGCGTGGTTTTTCACAGTGCTACAGTGACGGATGCAAGTGAAGGGGCTTTTCGTCAACCGTGGTCAGAGGAACAGACGGTTTCACAGACGGGTTTTGACGTCTCAGCCGGGTGTCGGTTGTTGCGAGGGTCACGTCTGGCGTTGGGTTTCTCTACGGGAGTGAGTTGGTTTCCCGAAAGAACTGAGCAGTCTGCCGTTGTGCGGCGTGGAGGCCAAACCACGTGGCGGTATGTTGATTCGTATTCGGCACCCTACACGCCGTTCCCGTCGGCACCCTACTCTGGGACGACCGATGGGCCAGGCTACCTGCTGAGCAACATACCGGATTCGCGGAATATCGAGGTCCTGTCTCGGACCGCAGGAGATTGGGGTGCCGTGTCTACTCTGGACGTCGGCGTGGGGCTTACCAAAGTGCGGATCGGCCCCAGTTTGTGGGGGACGCTCGGTGATTTGGTGGTTGCTCGGTTGTCAGCGCAGTCACTGTGGGCGTACGTTGAGACGTCGGCGACTTCCTCCATTTCCATTGAGTCTCTTCAAAGCGACACGGTCACATTTGGCGACAATTCTTACACTCGGGAATGGGTGTCGGGGTGGGGCGTTGAAGGGGAAGCGCGGATGGTGATGGGCGAAGGCTGGTACCTGGGGTTGGCTGTCGCCGCAGACTGGTGGTCTGAGGAAGTGTCGATATCGGTGACGTCATTTGATGTTGAACTCGATCTTGGGCAGTGGAACTATGCGATAACGGTAGGACGGGCGTTTTGAATGTGAGACCGAAGTATGGCGGTGCAGGCGTATGCAACATGCTTGTCGGCATGGTGGCACTCTCGACTGTCGTGGCATGTTTTCCGGTGCAGGCCTATGAATCCGAGCCGATTTCAACCCCGACCGCAATCGCTGAGGTCCTTCTGGGGCCGGGTGTACAGCTGGTAGCTCCGGGAGGGACAATACAAGGTGTGTCCTCTCAAGTGGCGGTCTTTTCCAATCTGACGGCCGCAGCCGTTTCGTTTACTAGTGGAATTGCCCTTTCTTCAGGAAGTGCCCTGGGTGGTCATTCGATGACAAATACCCTTAGTTGGTACGAGGGATCACCATTCAAAAGTAGGGGGGACCCTGACCTTGGATCCAGCTTTTCCCACCCGCCCAATTCCTATTTCGATATCGCTCACATTGTTCTTCATGTTGTTCCCTCCAACAGTACGATTAACATTCCATTTCTTTTTGCTTCAGAGGAGTACTTCCTTGGTGCGGTTCATTACTCAGAACCCGCCAGCTATACGATCTACGATGCTTTCGCCTTCTTCGTGGAGCCTGGGATTGTCGCCTACTCGCCTTCTGTAGTCAGGTTCACCAACAATATTGCCCGACTTCCCGACGGCAGTCCGATTTCGATAGAAACTGTCAATCAGCATACCAATCAGCAGTTTTTTCTGGCGAATGTGGTAACAAATGAGACTGGCGGCCTGGACTTCCCTATGACAAACATGCCCCTTCGAATGGAATACAACGGAGCCACTGTCGGGCCAACTGCCGTGATAACGAACATTGTCCCAGGCAGTACGTATACACTTCGGATTGCCATCGCTGATTACATGGACAGGAAATATGACTCAACCGTATTTCTTCAAGGTCAAGGGATTACCAGCGGTGCCGATCTCGACATTGCTGTATTGGCGACAAACACACCGATTGAGGTGGGGGATCAATCGTCATATGTCATCACGGTCACCAATATCGGCCCCGTGACCGCTCATGATGTTACGGTTACCAATCGGTTTCCCGGCGGGGTTACCTTTCTGAAGCCACCGACATTATCAACGGGCTCGTTCTCTACGAACGTCTCAGGGGAGTTTGTTTGGTCTGTCGGCACATTGACCAACGGTTTTTCTGAAAGCATGACTCTATCGGGAAATTTCCCGACGGCGGGTATTTACACCAACGCAGCCAAGGTCTTCACCTCGACGGGCGACTATGACAGCACAAACGATCAGGCGGAAGACGAGGTCGTTGTGACGGCCAAGATTCCATTGACAATCATCGCCAATAGCACCAATACGGTGTATGGGGAATCTGTCACCTTTGCTGGAACTGAGTTCTCGATTGTCGGGACACTGGACCCCGGTGATTCGGTTACCAATGTGACGCTTTTCAGTACAGGTGCTACCTCAACAGCCTCTGTCGGCACTTATGATATAGTACCAACCAACGCTCAAGGTGTCGGGATTCACAAATACGACATTACGTACAGTAATGGAGTGCTCGAAGTCACGGCTGCCGCGCTCGAAGTGACTGCGGACGACAAGATCAAAGTCTACGGCGAATCCGATCCGCCCCTGACGTGGCAGATTACCTCCGGTTCGCTGCAGTCGGGTGACAGTCTCACCGGCGAGCTGACGCGCGATGTTGGTGAGGCAATCGGAACGTACACGATCCGTCAG
>CAZNWT010000014.1:20889-53428 GCA_964576795.1 uncultured Victivallales bacterium | reverse complement strand
CCGATCCACCCCTGACGTGGCAGATTACCTCCGGTTCGCTGCAGCCGGGTGACAGTCTCAGCGGCGAGCTGACGCGCGATGTTGGTGAGGCAATCGGAACGTACACGATCCGTCAGGGGACCCTGTCGGCAAGCACGAACTACAGCCTGACGTTCATCGAAGGCGACCTGACGATCACGGCCGCCCCGCTCGAAGTGACTGCGGACGACAAGATCAAAGTCTACGGGGAAGCCGATCCGCCCCTGACGTGGCAGATTACCTCCGGTTCGCCGCAGCCGGGTGACACCCTCACCGGAGCCCTGACGCGGAATCCGGGCGAAGACGTCGGCAGCTACCCGATTCGCCGGGGGACGCTGACTACGAGTGCAAACTATGCGCTGAGCTTCATCGAAGGCACGCTCGAAATTCTTGATCAGGCTCCCGAAGTGACCGTTGGCTCCATGACGTGGTCTCTGAACTTCGCGACAGGATTGTTTGAAGGAACCTTAAGGGCACGAAACAACGGTGATGGCTCTGTGCCTGTAGACCATGACTACTGGTTTGAATTGCCTGTGACAGCGGAATGGTATCTATGGAACTGGACGGGTGGTCTTCCGGATGGAAAGAGATACTTTGATCTCACAGCAGCCGTGCAAACAGCATTGCGAGCCACCGGGAACCACAATGATGTGTGGGATCCGGGAGAAATAATCACCATATCTGGGGTTGTCGTGTACCATCGCCGGCGGGTCAACCCGGCGAACTATGTTGTGCCAACATCGGCATTTGTTGAAGGAAAGCTGTTTCAGGATGCTGACAGTGACAGGAACTTCGTCCTTGCAGCCGCGGAACGCGATGCGGCTGTGGATGCGTGGAAAGGCGGTCTACTGACTGACAACGCACTGCTGGATGCCGTGCGGTTGAGCAGAGGGAGTGCCTATTTGTGGAACAAAGATGAACGCACATGGGAAATTCTAGAGTAGCGCTTGAGATGGAACCCGTCCATGGTTAGCGAACACGAAGGAAAGTGAAGCGATGAATAACAACCACAGCCGAGGCCGTATACCTCTCCTAATTCTATGTTGCGGGCTCTCCGCCATTTGCAGCATGGCTCAGGAAAATGTTGATGAAGTGTTCGAGACAGAGGCGCGCTCTCTACCGGAGGAGCCGTCGCCTATGCATGCCATTAGCGGTGACAACAGCGATGTCACGCTTCCGTCTGGTTTGACTGCTTTTGATGCGATGCTCAACATATTCAACCAGATTCCATTGCACCCGAACTACCGCGAAATGCTGACAACGAATGATTTGGCCAGACTGCGGGCAGAGCCCTCGACGTTTGACACTGCTGTGCCGACTCCATGGGAAACGGCTCTCCGTGAGGTCGTTCGTCCGTATGGTTTTGACTTTGTTAAGGAAGGTGACATCGTGCGTCTTGGGCCTCGTGACGAGATCGACAATCTCTATCTACTTCTTGAACAAGAGCGCTTGCGGAGCAACCATCGCCGCATCCAAGTCAAATTCTCTGAAGGGACACTGCTATACGTGGCATTGCGCGTGATTCAGTCCGAAGCGGGCATTAACATCAACTTTGACTACATGGATCCCGAGGATCGCGGAATTGTACAGTATCAGGAACTGAACACAGGAGAAGTCGCGGAGCCCGAAGCACATGGTAACCAGACCACCTATGCGACGCCAGAGAACCAACCGACAGAATGGCGGGTGGTTATGAAAGAGGTACTGAACCCCTTTGGTTATGATTTCGCCGAGGTCGGCGGTGTGGTGCGACCCGGGAAGCATGCGAAGATAAAGGAGTGGGAGACCCAACAAATTGATGCCAAACCGCTGGTTACTCGGATTGTGCGCATCCATCACGTATCACCCGAGGAACTGATCACCCGTCTGGAAGCGATGAAGCTGACCAAGCACACCGACGGCTTCGTGCAGCTTGCCCACGGCTGGAAATCGGAGGGGAAGCTTGCTGGCAACGGCGAAATTAAGCGGCATTCTTCTCCGCCGGCGGTCATTGTCCGTGATATCGAGGAAAACATGGATACCATCATCGAAGAGATCAAAAGGCTTGATGCTCGCGCCCGGCAGGTCATGATAGAGGTTCGCATTCTCGATTTGGGGACGGATTCCAGTCGTCAACTCGGGATACTGTTTGAAGAGTTTGGTGGTAGTCTTAACTTCGGATCTCAGTACGGCTCATCCGCTCAGCGAGGGGGAGACCAGAGCTGGTCGTCTAGTTCCAGTCTAAATTCTGGAAGCGAGAGCAGCTGGAGTGTCGGCACCGGTGGCACACTAACTGAAGCAGACCAAGCGAGTGGCGGTTCAACTGTAGCGAACTCCAACAACCGAAACACACTGCGTAATAGCACGTGGGGGAGGGGGTTTGATCTCATATTGAATCCGTTGCAGATGAATGCGACCTGGAGCATGCTTCAGACTGCCACTGATGCCAAGATCGTGTCGCAGCCGGTTCTGGTGGTTCCGGACAACGCGGAGGCCATGATTAACGCTACAAGGACGGAACCTTACTATGTTGAGACCGATACCACGGTTCTTGAAGAGGGGGCTGTCAATCAAACGACCGGAACATGGGAAGAGGAGGAGATTGGCACCAAGCTGAACGTGATTCCTGAGATTACCGCTGATGGGCTGAGCGTCCGTTTGACCGTATTGCCTGTAGTAACTGAGCTGCTGGGGTATGCCGAAGCGAGCGAAGCGATCAACGCACCCAAGAAGCCCAAAACTTCTACGCGCTCTCTTGATACTCGAGTTACCGTGCGCAGTGGAGATACGCTGCTGATGGGAGGGCTGATTAGCGCCAGAACAACCAGCATAGAGACAAGGGTTCCGTTTCTCAGCGCTATTCCTCTGATCGGGAGGCTGTTTCGCCACACGAATGATTCTGAAGTGAGTCAGACTCTGGTTATGCTGATTACGCCAACCATCCTCGATGACGAACTCCCGAGTACTGGCTACGAAAGACCAATCGTGCCCCATTTTGAGCAATTGAAGATGAAAATGAATACTGCTTTGCGTCAAGGGATTGACGATGAAACGCTGGCGGCAATAGAAGACAAGATGAAGCGTGATATGCAGCAGGACCATCCGCCCGCGGCTGTGGTGTTACCCGCAAAAGATGAAGCGATGGATGAGCGGATGCGGGATATCGACGCGAGGTTGATGCAGGAAATGAAGTGATGCAAGAGTCAGGTTATACGGAAAATGATGCCCGGACCCCCCATATTCGGCAAGCCGGTGCCTCGTTAGTTGAATTGATGGTGGCCACTTTGTTGGCTGTGATCATATTTGTCGGTTGGCTGAAGATTGCCAACTTTCAGGCCATCCGCAAGGAATCGCTGCGTCGGGTTGCAATAGAAAAGGCGGCAGGCTATTTGGATATAATGGCGAGGGCTGGCCAAGGAGACGGGACTTACAGGATTGAATGGAGCACAAATCTTCTGGAATATGTACTAAGCCCCGTTGCGGCGGATGTGCAGCCGATGTTCGATGGTGATGGGCTAGTTGGCTATGTCTTACGAGTGACTTCGCAAACGAACAATATACCTGCTCATTCGGGAAAATGGAACACCAACAAGGTATGGGCGGTCATTGATCTCTATGATAAAAACGGTGTCTCGACCAGTGAAGCTGGTCGACCGTTCAGTACAATGTCGGTGTTTATGCGATGAGGAATCCCGAACAACATTTGAATAGAATTGGGTTGCCGGCTGATCGTGGAGATCTTTTTCCTGAGCCTGCTGACACCCGTGCAGGAACAACGCTGGTAGAGTTGTTGGTCGTGCTCGTGATTGTTGCCGTGATCGCCGTTTCATTGAGTGTGGCCATTGCTTCTGCTTTGACAATGGAACAGAACTATCGGGAAGAATCTGCCGTCCGCACCAAACTGGCGCTTCAGTTGGATTACGCTGAACGTTACTTGTCGCTGGCGAGCGAGGTGACGCCTTCAAATTCTTCCTATGTCGTGGACTTTCGCCACGAGGCTGGTGGTGTGTCGTTTGAAACCGGACATTGGGTGCGCGTGCAGTCTTCCGTGTTGTCGCAGACGAACGCATTAATGAATTTCAGTATTGTTTCTGACGATGAACGCAAAAGTGCGAGAGAGAACCGGGGTTTCTATGCCGACGGGATGCTGCGTGTCGCCCCCGCTGTCGTCTCAGCCGTTCGGGTTGAGGGGGCAAATGCTGTCCGAAGGTTAGTGCTGGAAGCAGAGTTTCCGGTTCGAACGCGTGACGGGATTAAGACCAACTCGATTACGGTCAGTCGGCCAGTAAGGTTATGGAATTGGAATGAAAACTGACAAAGAGCAGAGAATCAAGAATCGGAAATCCGGGTACATTCTGCCTGCCATCATGTTGGCTGCGATGATTGGCGTTCTGTTTGGTTTGGGGCGTCTTGCTATGTTTCGCTATCAGTGCCAGATTCGCCTCGATCGACAGCGAGAGTTGGATCGCACGCTGGCCGTCCGTTCGGCATTGCGCTGGTTGGAGGTCAGCGATCCTCCTCCTGAAGGAACTAATGTGCTTACCTATGTTGACAGGTCTGGCCGACAGATAGAGGTAGCGGTACGAAGGATGCCCTCAATCTACCCCGCTCCCGGTGAGAATGAGCATTTGCGCATTGGACTCGGTCCCGCAGGCAACCAAGATGTTGTCGCCGGGGGATTTGTTCAAATGCTATCGCCCGCTGCGTCTATGCAGCCAGATTTTGTTGACGATGACGATTATACCCATGTTTTGCAAATAGGTTCGGACGGTGGAGACGTAGGGCAAACCGGCCGGGTCGTTATCGACATGCCTGGGGTTGGTAGTTGGTTGGATAGCCTGTATGGACGTCGCTACTGGATCGGACCTACTGCACACGTGAATCAGAACCAAGAGCCAACCGGAGAAGGTGATGCGATACGGATGATCATCACCCCCGCAGGTGAGGATTTCGAAGACCCCCGTACCCCAGCAATTTGGATGACGCAGGCACCTATTGGGCCCGAGGACCTAGTCCCCGTTACCTTGCGTGCAAGATCTGGCTATGGAGGGGCTACGCAGTATACCGCGTCTGTCAATTTTGTGCTAGGAAAGGGCATCCAGCTTGTGGGGAATATGGCAACCTTGTTCAGCTGGAAAACCACCGGAACCGATTTCGGTGAATACGATCTCGACTTCGAAGGTCTTGTTTTGCCAGATGCCCTTGTTGACGCATTCCGCCAGGATGCTGATTCTGGTCGGGATCTGAGGGTTCAGGTTGAGGTCGAATCGCGTTGCCCGACAGCCGGAAAAAACACACTCTGTTGGATACGGGTGGATCCTGCTTACGAGTATGCGATCGATCTGTCGTGGACAGCGAGGGGTGGAAGCTTGTGTCAAGAGCAAGCCACGGTAGTTCATCTTTTTCCCTTTGCCCGCGTGCAAGGTAGAGATGTGGCAGGCAAGTCCTTTACTTATGAAACGCATGGTACTGAGAGGGAAATGTAGTTGATGATGTCAGGGAACCAGAGGGAGATAAGTTCTCTACCTACTAACGGGAGGCCTCAACATCGAGTTCTGATAACGATGCTATTGTTCGGTGCGGGAGGGATAATTGTTTTGTTTTTAGCAGCTCTAATTGTGCTTGGCCCGCATCGAGGCGCAGTTGACATCGATCTTCTGGAGAATCAAGTCAAGGTCGCCTTGATTAATGCGAGTCGTTCAACGGTTGAAGAGGCCGATGGAGCACTCGCCAGACTGCAGCGGCACTTGTCTCGCCAGAGGGCACGTGCCGCTCGCTGTATCCAGACCGATGCTTCGGAGGCGCACTTGGAGGCTGAGTACTACGACCGATTGAGCCTGGTACTAAACGAAACAGATGCCTTGCGGGAACGTGTGGATGCATGGCGGTGTCAATTGCGTGAAACGCCTGTAGGCAAGGCGAGAGAGGACGCATGGACGGATATTATTGTTGGGATCCTCAAGGAGCGGGGCCGTTGGCCGCTGGCCTACAATACGACTAATCCGCCCCCTCAATTCAGGCCGTTCCGCATTTTGAGGGAGTTTCGGCAAGGCATAGAAATTGGGGCATTGTGGCCGCTGCATACGGTACAGCGCATGATTCAACAGTGTCCCGCTAGCTACGGTTTCTTCAGGCGCATGATCTTCCCTTATGGCGGGAACGCGGGTTTTCGGTGGACGCACATTGTGGGGATCGGCTTTGCGTCGGTTGTGATGGGATATGGTTTATGCTGGCTTGGCATGCGTCACAATCGGGCTTTTGCCTCTTACCTGGGCCTCTTCTATTTTATCCATATGATCGTGTTTGGTGTTGGACTGCTCTGCCTACGATTTGAGCTTCTCTCTTGAAACATAGGATAGGTGGGAGTCGCAAGGGGCAATTCTCATTTTGGCATCTTCCAGAGGCGGACGACACGGAGGTCATCCCTCCAGATGTTGGAAACAAGGGCATTTCTCCGATAATGGAGGGTCGGGCTCCGTTCCGACCGTTGTTTGGATGCCAAAATGAGAATTTTTGAGTCGCAAGGGGTGGCGCTAGACAACATACGAGGAAAGAAGATTACGATGAGTGGTGAACGACAGGTCGATCTCTTAGATTTGATGGCATTGGCGGATGAACGGGGTGCTTCTGACGTACACCTCGCCCCGGGGCGCCATCCGGCGCTGCGGATTGACGGGAAGATGGTCTTGCTGGAGGACTACCCGGTGATTGTGCCTGAAGAGAGCGAACGCTTGCTCTATTCGATTCTGCGCGATGACCAGAGGCTTGCACTGGATGAGCACTGGGAAACGGACCTGTCCTATGCGCTGAATCTGGGAGGTCATCAGGTCCGGTTTCGCATAAACATGCTTCGCCAGTATCGGGGGTTGGCCGCTGTATTCCGACTAATCCCTGATACGATTTACTCACCGGAACAGATCGGCCTCGAAGAGGCGATTCTCAAGATGACTAGGTTGCCGCGAGGCCTTGTGCTGGTGACCGGTCCGACGGGATCGGGGAAGTCCACAACGCTGGCTACGATGATTGACCAGATTAATAAGCGCGAGCAGCTTCATATTCTGACGATTGAGGATCCTATCGAATTCGTGCACCCTGAACAGAGCTGCATTGTAACGCAGCGTGAACTCGGAGCGCACACGCAGTCATTCTCGAATGCGCTTCGATCTGCCCTGCGAGAGGACCCGGACGTCATTCTTGTTGGGGAAATGCGAGACTTGGAGACAATTCAATTGGCCCTTACGGCTGCGGAGACTGGCCATCTGGTGTTTGCAACCCTACATACTACCGATGCTTCACAGACCGTTGATCGAATTATTGATGTGTTTCCCTCGTCACAGCAGGCGATGGTTCGTACACAGCTTGGCAGCGTGCTTCAGGCCGTGGTCTGTCAAGTGCTGCTTCCTCGCTGCGATACAAAGGGACGAGTCGCTGGGCGGGAGATCATGTTGGGTACACCTGCTGTCAGTAACTTGATCCGCGAAAACCAAACGCAGAAGCTCTATGCGACAATGTCCACCAGTGTTGGTCAGGGAATGATGCCTTTGGAGCTGTCGCTGGCCCAGAAGGTGCAGGCGGGGGTCATTACGCTTGAGCTGGCAATGGAGGTCAGCAATCGAATCACTGCCTTAAACGGTTATCTCGAAGGATCGGGTGGTGGACTCGGTGGACGATCCATATCGCGAACCCCAGCGCCCAAAGAAAAGAAACGGGGATGGGGGGTGGGACGATGAAGCGTATTGACACGCTACTCGCCATGATGGCCGAGGCGGGGGCCTCCGATTTGCACATTAAGGTCAATAGGCCGCCGCTTATACGCGTTGATGGGACACTGCGCGAGGCGAGCGAGAGCGACTTGGAGCTAGATGCCGTCAACGGCTTGATCTTGGAGATGTTCACCGACAAACAGAGAACACGATTTGAGCAGGAACATGAATTGGATGCCTCCTATCAACCTGCTGCACTGCATGACCGGTTTCGTGTGAATGCCTTCATGCGCATGGGTCTGCCTGGGCTGGTGTTGCGGCGCGTCCCACGCGAAGTCCCGTCATTGCAGGATTTGGGTTTCAAAGAAACGCTGAAGGCGCTCGTACACAACGAGCAGGGCATGGTGTTGCTGACCGGCCCGACGGGCTCGGGCAAATCAACCACGTTGGCTGCCATGCTGCGCGAACTGAATGAAACAGAGCCGCTGCATGTGATTACGATTGAAGACCCTATCGAGTTTGTGCAGGAAGACGGAACCTGCGTCATCAATCAGCGTGAAGTGGGTATTGATACGGAGTCGTTTGGCGAGGCGCTGCGCCGAGCCATGCGTCAAGACCCCGACGTCATTATTGTGGGTGAAATGCGCGACGCCGAGACGATGCGAATTGCAACGATGGCAGCAGAAACCGGGCATCTTGTGCTTTCGACGCTCCACACCAACGATGCAAAGCAGAGCGTGGACCGGATTATCAATACGTTTCCACCGGAAGAACAGTTGCAGGTGAGATTGAAACTCTCGGTTACGCTGCGCGGTATCGTTTGTCAGAGTTTGGTGCCACGCCAGACCGGAGAGGGTCGCGTTTGCATACAGGAGATTATGGTTTGTACGCCCTTCATACGGGAGCTGATCAAGAAAGGTGAGATTGCCAAGATTGATGACGCTATTCGTGATGCGCCTGTCGTACATGGCATGCAGTCCAAGAATCAGGCCTTGTTTGATGTATGGCGATCCGGGGACATCAGTGATGAGGATGCGCTGGCCTTCAGCAATAGGCCAACGGACCTTGATCTCCTGATTCGGACGCATCGATTTGAGCAAAGCAAAACAGCGGTTGCCCCATCCCCTGTTCCGGTCGATCCTGTGTCGGCGTCGACGGGTGACTCAACGTTATCAGGGGCTACAGAGGCTGCGACTGATGACGGTGCAGAGCCACATGCGGAAACGGCTTCACGTTGGTCGTTCCGACGAAAATAGGATACTGGCAGAATAGGAATGACATGGACAGTTTAAGGCAAATTCTGATGGTGGACTCGTCCCGCTACAGCCAGAGGCTGGGTCGGGCCGGGTATTTTGCCTCTGTTGCTTTGGCTGGCATCCTGCTGATTGCAGGGCTTGCCGTGTACAGCCATGCCCGTCTAAAGGGCGAGGTCCTACTCGCCGGAAGTTGGCAGGACTATCTCCCCATGATCGCCATGGCGTACGGATCTCTGCTTCTCTTGGCGGTGGCCGTTGTGGAAGTGCGTGTACGACATGTTCGGGTGGGGGTGCTTGACCGATTAACGGCTCACATGACGGAGTGTCAAGAACGGGAACGGAACGAACTCAGTGCCCGCCTGCATGACGATGTAGGGGCATTGCTGACGGCGCTTAAGATAGAGCTTGAGGGCTTGAGCCGCCATGCAGTGGACGATGCGGCTGAATGGGCGCGAGTGGACGGTCTCCTGGATCGGCTTCTTGACGAAGTGCGGGGGCTTTCGGCTCTGCTGTATCCCAGAATGATGGGACGCATCGGATTGAAGTACGCCTTGGAAGAAATGGCAGAGCGGCTCTGCGCAGGCAAGCTGGATGTGAGCTTGACGACGGATGGCGATCTGCAACTCCTTGCTCTGGACCGCAGTCTCTGCGTACTGCGCGTTGTGCAGGAGGCAATCATCAATGTCCGCCGACATGCCGACGCCCAGTGTGTCCGGATCGGTCTTACCTGTCAGGAGGGGCTGTTGAGGGGCGTTGTCGATGACGATGGGAGAGGGTGGCATCAGGACAGTGAGGGCATGGGTTTGACGTTGATGCGTGAACGGGTTCGGAAAGCAGGAGGAACGCTGACGTCTGAAATGTCTCCATCCGGTGGTGCCCGCTTGCGTTTTGAAATCCCGTTGGATGGGACACCGCACCGCCGCCGAAAAAGATGGAGAAAACCAAAATGGTTGCTCTCTTGCCGCAGTACTGTCAAGAGTTCTAAGAAAAGCATGAAAACGGAGATCGGTTGATCCAGCCTTCGCGTTGCGCTTGCTACGGCGGGCAGGCTGAGAACGGGCGACGATACCTGCGACTAACCCTCTAAATAGGGAATAGGTTGCAGGCGTCCGAAGTGAGGGGATCCGAGTAAGTACCACTCTGGGCTCGCTCGTATCATTCAGGCTGGAAACTACGCTAGGAGCGCCAGCCACTCGGAGAGTGGCGCGTACTTGAGTAGCCACCACTCTCCGAGTGGTAGGCTGATATTGTGCTGAAGTTTCAAGTCAGCCTGGAATAATAGACAGTCCGCACGCTTAGAGTGTGACCGAAAAGAGAGGGGACAACATTGCAGCATAAGGCAAAACAGAAGCCATCCCGAGAGAAAAAAACCGGTCGAGGCGTGTCCCAGGGTGCCGCACTGCGCGTGTTTCTGGTAGATGATCACGCCATGCTTCTGGATGTCATGCGTCGCCAGTTTGAGGCCGATATTGCATTTGAAGTGGCGGGTGCGGCAGGGAACCTTTCCGATGCCTATGCTGCGATAGAGTCATGTCGTCCAGATGTGGTGCTGCTTGACATTGAATTGGGTGAGGAGTCCGGATTGGACGCGATTGGCGTTTTGCGCAGGATCAATCCCGGTTTGCGGGTCATTATGCTATCCATGTTCGATCAGCCGATCTGCCGCGATCGGGCATTTGAGCTTGGTGCAGATGCCTATGTGACGAAAGGTGCAAGATTTGAAGCGCTTCGGGCGCTCCTCTTGGGGGAGGATGCGGACGCAGGAGATATGGTACGCATTTGGCGACGACCGACCGGGAATATGCAATCATCTCGCCTAACGTTGACACAGCGCGAGCTACAGGTCGTTCAGAAGCTGGCGGCTGGAGAGCGAGAGAAGGAGGTCGCCGGTGATCTTGATATCAGCGTGTCGAGCGTGAGCACCTATTTGAGCCGTGCCATGTTAAAGACCGGGATGAGCACTCGGGCAGAGCTGTTTCACTGTGCCAGAGCACTGGGGGTCGATACGGCAGAATAGAATTGCTGATAGTTTCTGCAAAAGAATTGAGTCCAAGTCCCCTTTATTGTACAAAACTGTCTTGCTATCTTATAACTTTGGGTGTTAACAAGACATATAAGACATATGCCGATGATGATTACGAAAAAGAAGAGTATAAGCATGCGGCTGAAGCGGACAGTTGTTGGCTGTGGCGTTCAAGGTGGCGCGTGTCTGGCTCTTGCCGTCTCGGGGCGTGAAGGCAAATGGTGTGTCCGTTGGGGGTTATACGGAGAGATGGGCGAGAGCGAGTTCGCCAAAGAGCTAAGCGGTCGGGTCTGGCGCCGCCCGCTTTGGGCACCCCCTACGGAGGGAGATGCCGAGCAGGGAATGACGGTTTGTGGGATAGACCTTTCCTTTTTACAGGAGGGGAACCCGCAGGCGCGCCTACGAAAGGCGGATGTTCGGGCCGCACTGCGCACGCAGGTGATGGGCCGACTCACGCAAGCATCACGCCCCGCCGTTTTGCACGGTCTTGAGTTGGTGGGGCCGTCCGGAGAACTCCACCTGATAGGGGCTGCGTCACATCAGGATACCATAGATCAACACTATCGTGTCTGGAAAAAGACGATGAACGTCATCAATCCACACATTGGTGCCAATGCCCTTGCCCTTGCCAACCTCTATCTTGCACTCTACCCCGAGCGTCGGCGTCGTGCGAGTCCCTGTAGAATGATCGTGCTCGAGGGGCGCGAAACCACACATGCCATCTTGATGGATGATTGGCGATTGCTCGATGCCATTCACTACCAGATGATGGAAGGTCAATGTCTTGACACCGACCTTCTGGCCCAGTGGGTTCAGTTTTTCACCAAACGCTTCCAGCTGGACCCTCGACCCTCTCCATGCATTATTGATGTTGCCCAGCCGAATCATGACATAGAGGGCGTTGAGTTCTGGAGCCCGTTCACTGAACAGCCTCCGACGGTCCATGATGAAGCGATCCCGGCGCTGATCCAGGCTCATCCCGATCTGGCCCCCTTGGCTTTTGGGATGGCATTGCAGGGAGGATGATCGTTGGCCTATTGCATTGATTTTACAGCATCGATTTATCGCCGCCAGCAGAGGTTCCACGGGGCCGTCCTTGTGCTTGCGTGTTCTGCCGTGCTTGGTGCCGGCTGGGGAGGTGAAAGGCTCTACAATGCGTGGTCACGCCCCTCATTGGCTCAGAACCTGAATACCTATCAGAGCCTTGCCGAAACCGTCGAGCCCCTGTATGAGCAATGGTGTTCCGTTGTTGACGATTTTAGCACGATAGCGCCCTATTATCGCCTTCTGTGGTCTGAGAATGCGGTGGATTTTCTTCAGGTTCTGGTTCAGAGACAGGGCGCTGTTCCCCCTGCTCTGACGCCGCTTGAATGGCACCTGAATACAGGTGGCAATGTTGAGCTGAAATATGAACTCAAATTGAGTGGCGTGGGGAAGCGTGCGCAGCTTGCGTCTGCTGAAAAAGCCCTACAGGAACTTGCGTTCCCTCGCGTTGCGACAGTCACCTGGAAAGAGAGCGATTTGGCTGATATCGAGAGTTTGCCCATCACCGTCTGCTTTCAATTGAGGCCGGCGACCCACGAGGAGCCGCCAATGCCGTGCGCTGCTCTGAAACAGGTTGTGGAGAGGGTTCGGTCGCGGAGGGCGTCGGTGTTGGATTGCAGACTGACTCAAACTGAGACCGTCAATCTAGCGCTCACACGACTTGTCAGTGATATGTTTTCTGCGGAGCAAACGGAACGGCGGGACTGGAAAGGGCGAGTCGAACATGCGATTGATCCCGGATCATTTCTTGACGACATTGAGCAACAACTTGTGGCAGAAAGTCGCCCCGTACCTGAGCAGGTTCATGATCTTCGAAACGCATGGAATGCGATTGCAAGACAACGTTGGCCTTGGCGAAGAAGTGAATTGGATAACGACTCCCTTCCTGACGAAATACGAGAACTGGAGTCTATTGTTAGAAGCGACTTACCGCCGATCCAGTTGTTTCAACCGCTTTCTGATCGGATTCAAGTGCTTCGACGTGCGTTGCGCAATGGTTACAGCGAACGTGACGTGTTCGACGACGGTAAGGCGGCCCTCCGACTGGAGTCCGAGGTTTTCCAGCAGGTAGGCGTTTTGCCGCGTATATCGATAGAACGGCCGATAGAAGCATCCGGTTTTATGTTGGCAGAATGGGAGTTGATGCTCGATGCTCCGAAGGACAGTAAGGACGGGTTTACTGCCTCCGATGTCTTGGCTGCCCTACGGGAGATTGGCAACATGCATGCAGGTTTCGTTGTGCAGTCTATTCACCTGCACTTACGCATGAGTCAGGAGAATGGCCTTGAGGTTGAGCGGCTTACCGATGTGGGATTGCTGGCCGTGCGGGTGGATGACGCCCCACAAGAGAAGCCCGTGACCGTGATAGATGGGAAGCTCTGATGTCGGATTCAAATGACGCCCCTGTGCTACGCAAAAGCTACTTGATTGTTCTGATTGTCACGGCGATCTTTCTGCCAATAATCAATGGAGACATCCGGAACTGGCTACGACGGAGGCTGCTGTCACCGGCCCCGGTGAAGGTTCAAACGGTTGGGAAAGGCACGCCTAGTGCTGGCAGAGAGGATTACGAGACGGCTGCCGCGATCCGAAGGGATATCGAAGCTTTCACCTCTTGGGTTTTATGTAATTCAAACGCACCTGTTGCTAAAATCGAAATTGTCCCGGAGGCGACTTTTGATATTTCTAGACTCGATCGGCCTCCTTTTCGGTCAAAGAGAGTGCGGTTCGGGATTGAAGGTCAGGGCTCAGGCGCTCGGCTTGACGTCAGCGCGTTGCGTCGTCGCCTCAGAGTTCTTGCTGATGATGGTGCGGACGGGCGGATTCTGGGCGTGATTGAGAATGGCTCCGGTACGGGATTCGTGGCCAGCGTGGAATTCTCTGGAAGCGGACGGATTGGACTTTCAATTGATGATTCTCCCGCTGTCTACTACAGCCTTGATGTGCACGCATTATGGCCGCTTCCCGTGAGTGGAACCTTTTCTGAGAATGGAGAGTGGGAGGCCATTGTAGGTCAACGCGTTCTGAAGACTGGTGATGCCATCCCTCCCCAGACCACGCGGTGCGGGTACAGGGTTCTCAGCGTTAGCCGACGAAGCGTCTGGTTGTCAGCCATTCATGTGGCTGATTTGGAGCTGGATCTGCCGCCGCTACGTTTTCCAGATCCTGTCGTGATAAGGATGTCACAGGGAGGACGGCCCCCTCGTCCCAGGCGTTTGGAGCTGCGGCAAGGTCTGTTCTTTGCGGTGGGTGACGAAATCCCGGTTCCGCAGAGTGACGCCCATATGATGGTGCAGGAGCTTTGGTCCAATCCTAATGCGGTGCATTTTATATATCGGCCTTCCGATGGAGGCGAGATCATTGACCTTCTCTGTGTGATTCTCCGGTGATGGTAGCAATCCTCATTTTGGTGTCCGAACAACGGTCGGAACGGAGCCCGACCCTCCATATATCCGAAAGAACTTTGTTCGCAGCATTTGGAGGGATGACCTCCGTGTCGTCCGTCGCGGGAAGAGGCCAAAATGAGAATTGCTGGGTGATGGTCGGGGGTGTCCTTCTCTTTCCCGCGTTGTGAGTTGAGTCTGACACCTGTTTCTACTAGAGTAGCACGAAAACAGCCTTGCTCTCTGCAAGCGCGAGCTACTGTAGCCCGCACTTTTTGTGGAAAGCGTGGCATAAATGCGGCGCAGGGAGCCTGAAGTCGAGACCGGAATCGTTAAGAAACGACAGGTCTTCAGGCTGATTCAGTGTATCTAGTATAGAGGTAGCTACTATGAGTTTGTGGAAAGTCAAGTCCGTGGAATCCGACGGCGATGGCTCGCAGGACTCTGGCTCTGTAGTGCCACCCTCCGAGAAATTCGTTGAACATAGCCGCCGCGCACGTAATGTTCACTGGCGTACGGTAGATGTTTCGCCTGAGGTGTTTGTCCAAGTCCGCAATAATGCACTCGTTGATAGTGCCGCGCGAAAATCCGCAGATACCCTCCCTGTCGAATCTGAGGCCGCAGCTATAGTGTCCCTCTGTGACTATAATTTCATCATGGGATTCAAGGCTCCAGAGGATTCCCCTCTACCAGATCCCGCCCGCCCGGAAGGGCTCATGCGGCAACATGGATTCTTGCCGCTCGGAATCGCGTTCGATTCTGAACTTGGTGAAGATGCACTCTATGTTCTTGTCAGAGACCGCCAGAAGCCGAATCCAGCGCCACCCTACTTGAACCACAATGTATGGTCCCAGCTGAATGTGTTGGTTGGTCAGCATCTAAGGAAGCATCTGCATGTCATCCTGCTTGGGAGTGGTGGGCGGGTATTGGAGCGCGCTGTCGATTTTTTCTACTATCAAGTCGAGATCCAGCAGCAGGATATTCACAACACCTCCTCTGCCGCTGAACCGCTTTCTGTGGATGTCCAGCCCGAAGATCCCCGCCAGATCGCCCAGGCTCGAGGATGGTTGCGCAATGCGATTGACCGCCGTGCATCCGATGTGCACATCGAACCCGGAGAGGGCGCGGGACGACTGCGACTGCGCATCGACGGGGAGCTCATTCGGGTTCAAGACCGCATCCCCCTCGGTGATCTTGTCCAGGTTATCACATGGATCAAGGCTCAGGCGCGCATGGACATTGCTGAACGCCGCCGTCCGCAGGACGGCGGACTCAGGCTTTCATACTCGCAAGGCTCGGACCGCCGGCTGGTCGATGTGCGAGTCTCGACCATTCCCACGATCCATGGACAAAAAATGGTTATGCGATTACTGGACCCGGAAACGTTACGCGAGCTTGCTTCTCAGGGCCTGCATAAGACCATAATTGACCCTGGACTGCACGATCGGTTTGTCAGCGCACTGTCGTCGCGCGATGGAGTTGTATTGGTGACTGGCCCAACAGGCTCTGGCAAAACGACGACACTCAACGCTGCCCTATTTCAGACTCTGAATCTATATGGCGACCGCCGCAACATCGTCACGGTAGAGGATCCCGTAGAGTACAATGTGCCCGGTGTTAACCAGATTCAAGTCAATGTCCAGGCGGGGCTGACATTTGCCAGCGCCCTACGTTCAATCCTGCGACAAGATCCCGATATTGTGCTTGTAGGCGAGATTCGCGATCCAGACACCGCTTCCGTAGCCATACAGGCCGCCCTGACCGGTCACTTGATTCTGGCGACCTTGCATACCAACGCCGCACTTGGCGCGGTAGAACGACTTCAGGATCTGGGAGGAAGCTCCTTCTTGATTGCTTCGACTGTGCGTATCTTTCAGGCACAGCGACTCATACGAACGCTCTGCCCCAACTGCGGGACCCGTAAGCCGATTGACAGCGATTCCCTGCACCGGAAAGTTGCTGCGGGGCGACTTGCTCCATACATCGAGCGTATCATCACAGCGAGTGGCCCCGTTTTCGAGGCAGCGGGATGTGGTCGCTGCGAGAACACAGGCTTTTCGGGGCGGGTGGCTGTCATGGAGATGGCGGCCTCGTCCCCGGCTCTCATTAGCGCAATCGAGCGCCGGGTGCCCGCTTTGGAGTTGGTCAGGGTTGCCAAAGGCGATGGATACCGACCCATGGTAGAGAATGGCATTGACCTGCTGCTTGCAGGTCGCACATCACTGGACGAAATAGAGGCCATCGGGCTGAATGTCAGCAGTGAGGGAAAGGAGAGCGCGCGTGGCGAATTTTGAGATAGTCTACCGGGATGGGCCCAAAGCTCCCGTGATGCGTGAAGACGCGAAGGGGCATTCTGAGGCCCTGCTCCGTCGTGATTTCGAGAGCCGTGGATGCACGGTCCTGGCAATCTTGCCGAAGAACGAGAACGGGCTGAAGGCCCGTCTGCGGCAGCTTTTGCTCGGTCGACTTTCGTTTTCGGTGCGCTTCGGGGTTTCCACCGGCGAGCTTGCGCTGCTTTGCGAGGTGCTTAAAGCACTTTACAGCAGTGGTGTGCCCATGCTTCAGAGTCTGCAAATCATTATTGACGAAACGCCGAATCCCTGGATGCGCAAACGTATTGCCATCGTGCTTGAGTGCCTGCGGGACGGTGCTGACATCTACACCGCTATGAGCGATCCCCGCTGTAGACGCGCGTTTCCCGTTTTGATGCGCGAAACCATCCGCACCGGTGAAGTCAATGGACGGCTTGAGCTCAGCCTCGAGCGTCTGGCTGAAACCTACCAGCGTGCTAGCGAAACCCGACGTGAAACCATCAGTGCCCTGCTGTATCCAGCCGTTGCCTTCATGGTATTTGCCGTCGTGTGTACGGTTATCACCCTGCTCGTCCCCGCCGCGTTGGAAGATGCCGTTGGCATAGAGCAGATTGGCAAGTTGAAACCAAGACTGCCGACCGTGATTCGCGTGCTTTTCTTCCTGCGTGACAGTCCTGCCTATCTGGCCATGCCACCTGTGTTTATCGGTGGGATTGCGTTTCTTTGGACGTTGGGCAAGCGCCATCGATCAACCCGCACGGCGCTGACAAGGGTGGAACGCCGGGTGCCCGTCATTGGAGCCATTCTCTATCAGTTTTCGCTGGTCCGGTTCCTCGACCTGCTGGCCGCAAACAACGAAACCGGGATTCAGTTGGCCGAATCCCTGAATCTGATCCGCGGCACGGTGCAGGACGCACTGATAGAGAACAGTCTGGTGCGCATTCGCGAACGCATTTTGACTGCCGGTGCCAGTCTCGCCGAAGCCATGAACGCGGATGAAGAGCACGACACGTATCCCGGTCTGGTTCGACAGATGGTGCGGGCGGGGGAGGAGTCCGGGCAGCTCACCAAAATGCTGCTTCCAATAGCGGAGTACTACGGAGGTCAAGCCAAGGCTTCCCTGAAGCGCATGCTGGACCTGCTTACCCCAATCATGATTGTCCTGTTGGGCGCGGTAATCGGTCCGGTACTGCTGGGCGTATACAAAACAATGTATTTGCTGCAGGAACTGTCAGCGTTCGGCCTTCAGAACTGACGGCGTCATTTCCGCCTGTCGTGGAATGCTGTCGTAAAATGGCGACATGCGAGCGGTTGCGTCAGGTTGGTGACATGATAATGTGAACACGTTCTTCTGAATGGAAGAACAGATGCGAGGCATGGTGGCGGCACATGGCGAGCATCTGAAAGAAAACAAAATGAATCAGGCCGCAAGAGGGAGTGCTGTCATGCTAGACAGGGTTAAGTTGAGTGCAAAGGCAGGCGTTACGCTTGTCGAGCTATTGGTGGTCATGTTGATTGTGGTAATTCTCGCAGTATCGCTGACGCCGCTATTCCGAGACTACATTGTACGCGCACAGTATGCCGCAGATGCGGTGCCTGCCATTGGCGACTTGCGCACCAAGATTGAGTTGTTCAAATATGACAACTCCTTTCTGCCGGGATTGCCACGGGATCTTAACGGACCTACGCAAAATACGTCTGAGCTCACAGATAATGGTGTGACGTCCTTTGCTCAGACTTTTGCTCTAGCCACGGTGAACGGTGTGGAAGTGTGGCGTCCGGGCATCATCGGGATTACCGCAGGCAATCCTCCTTCGTATGGAACTGCTACAGCATTAACAACGCCAGCAAATATAGGAATCCATTTTGCCACAGACCTGAATGTCAACTACGAGAACTTTTCGGGCTCCCGTCTCCGACCGAACCACGTTCTCTACTATGCCGCGAGGGGAGATGCGGGGCATACAGATCCACAGGCTCCGACTGCGGCAACCGCCGAACCGGGGTATATGTATGTGGTCGCAGTTCTCGGCGACAACAGACTACCAGCAGGAAGCGGCTATGCGGTTCTAGAACTGCATAATCCGTTGACAGAAACGAAAATCGTAGCCACTTGGGAACGCTTCCGTGAAAGGGGCTTGCCCGTAGGCAGGGTGGTTCTGGCAGGGGCAGAACATGGAGGGTCGGCGCAGGAAGCCGCGGATAACAATATCTGCTGGATGGGGAATGTTGGGCTCCTTCTCAGTAATGGCGGTGATCCCGCGAGCCCAGATGCAGTAGCAGCTTTGTCGGATGTAGAAGCTGGGCTGGCCGATTTGCGGACTGCAGGCTGGAAGTTCTAGGTTTTCTGCTTTCCTTTCTTGGAAAGCGAGTTCCTGATCGAGACCCGGCGTGGGCAAGTCTTGTGACCTGCTCACGTCGGGATGTTCTCCGTTTGAGGGGTGCAGTGTACACAAGGGTGACTAGCTAGGTTTCTGATTGGAGGAGGTGTTCATCATGAGGTGTATGAGTCGTCCGGTTGTTTTTCTTAACAGTGTTTTCATTATGATGTTGATCGCGGCCCCGTTTCGGGCCGCTTTTGCAGAGTTCCATGGTTTCGACGATGCCGACTTACCAGCATTGCCCCTGAATTGGTCGGGCGAATTCTGGAGTTCCACCAATGTTCCCTCGGTGGGTGGGCAACCTGATCTTGGGAACCAAGTGTTGTTGGCAGAGACGGAAAATGCTTGGCTGATCTCGCCGGCATACATGGCCACTACTAATTCTGTAGTCGATTTTAGAGCCCGTTTCAGCGGTGTGGGCTCTGTTACAGTGTCGGTCGTTCGGGTATCAGGACAGGACGGATCTACGAATGCGATTGGTTCTGTTTCTGTGTCACCAAATTCATGGGGGCATTTCACCCTATTTCCCGAGAGTCAATTCGTCCCTGGGGAAACGAATCGAATTGGGTTTGCGCTGTCTGGATTGTCCGGTGGCTCCTTTTTCCTGGACTCCGCATACTTCGGGCGAGGGTTACGCTCGAATGAGGGAACAGCTCTTTCCTATACTTCCGATGTGCAGACTGGTATTTCGGAGATGTGGTACCGGTTCACGACAGACAACGTGAGCTGGACAACGTTGGGCAGTCAGGTATTGGGAGGGAAGACGACCGATGTGTTCCGCGCAGACACTCGGTTTGGCGGTGGCAAGCAGGGCGATATCTCGCCTTATGCCCAACTCCCACCACTCCCCAATGGCAATTTTGTGGCCGAGATCGAGGTCCTGAATACAGAAGGCAAATATGGTATCAGCAGGAATGATAGCATCGAGCTTAGGTTGTCGACGAATGACTGGGTCAGTTCGTCGGCAATTGGAGATCGAGTCTATCGGTATGATCCCGAATATCCCGATGCGACTTGGCGCACAGTTCCTGTGAGCGGTTACATTGATGGATTGGAAGGGAATGCAAATGTCCGAATAGGCCTGCGCGCGTATGCTTCAGGTAACAGTGAATCATACGTTTATTTCAGGCACCTGAATCTGGACTTCATGACGACGGTTGATGTGTCGAGCGGATCGCTGCGGTATGCCGACTGGAATGAAAGTGAGCAGCTGCTCTCAGCCTGGGACGGTGATGCGTTGTCTGCGCTACACAATGATAATCCTTACGGTGCTGTTGACCTCATGTTACGTCCGCCCGCCGATATTTCAAACCTGGTGGTTCGATTGATAGAGAATCGGGCTTCGAGAGGGGATAAACTCACCCATGTTCTCACGAATGTTGTCGGAACGAGCTCATGGCGGACCCAAACCGCTATCGGCCCACTCGAGGCAGGAGAAGTACGGGCCTACCGTGTTGAATGTGAGTTTGAGTCTGTTGTGGGGAGAGCTACCAACAGCCCGGTGTACTATCCGGGACCGGGAACCAACGACTGGCTTTCTGCGGATATTGGAAATCTCGGTTCCGTTTGGATTAATGAAATCGGGCATTCATGGGTGGAATTGGCGGCGCCTGTGGGTAGAGAGATTCTTACGGGTTGGTCGCTGGAGGCCAACTCTGGCGTGGCGACCCAACTCTATTCGATATCCTTCTCGGTCTTCTCAAATGCTATCCATCATGGAATTGCCTTTGAAGTTCAGTCACTGTCACTGGATCCGGGATTCACGAATGGAACACTGTCGCTCCTGAATTCAGCAGACGTAGTGGAATTCAGCGTTCCTTATGCGCTGAACAGTGACACCAACCTCACTTGGGGGGCGATGGGAGCTGGGCCGTACATTAGCGACAATGATTTCTCATCTTATGGAAGTAATTTCACGTGGTCAGCCGGAAATGCAACGGTTGGTGGAGTGAATTCGAATCAGGGAATTGAAGTGCCTGTTGTGCTCAATTGTCAGATCACCACAACAGTTGCATTTGCACAGATTGAGCTAGACGTAGACTTTTCTGCCGGAAATCTGGCCACAAGCCTCTTCGCCAGCGTGAGTGGACTTACGCCTGTCGTCACGTTCGATGGGGAGCACACCAGCACGGGAGAAGTCGATGTTTCCGTGGATGGGGTTGCATTTGGTTGGCGTGGCCAACCCATTGCCGAAACGCTTCAGCTTGGGGATGCTATCACGAACATGGTGCCGCTCGAGCTCTTGGCTTCAGTGGGTGAAGATGACTTCAGTGGGCCGGACCTGAAACTGTATTGGGAGGAAACAATAGCCTCTGGCTGGTTTACTGAATCAGCGGACAGTCTTCGCATTGATACGCGGTACAAGGGGGAGTCAGAGGAATCGCAGTTGGGTGTCGCTAATGCTATCCGCTCAAGCGGCAAAAGGGTTGTTAGTCTCGAAGGAAAGACGCGACATTTGGTAAACTCCTCCTATCCTTCGCGAATCGACAGACTAATCCCCCTATTGGGAACCAATAGCATGTGGACAGGCGTCCCCGAGGTCGCGTTCCCTCCCATCCAGAATCAATACGATGGCATGGGTTTGGCAGAGAACGACTGGGTGCACTATCGTGCAACAATCTTCGACCTTCAGAGCATTGACGAAGATCTGTTCTTTGCGCTGAAAGCTGATCCCGCAGGCAATTCTGGCAAATATACGTGGCTCGACGACCTTAGACTGTCCTTTCATGATGCCGTGACGGCGGACAATTTGAGGCTACTCCCCGCTATGCAGCGATATGGACAGCTTTTTGGCATATCCATTGATCTGACTCCTCAGGGGGAGTCGGTATCCATGGTCACCGCTGCCTTCCATTATCGAGTCAATGGAATTACATGGCAGACGAATTCGGCGCTCTTGGCTGAAGCGATCACACTGACAACGCCAACGAATGTAACGCTGTCGACCGCCATGGGGCCATTCGCGGAAGGTGATTTGATTGAGTACTATGTCTCGGTCTCCTACGATCCCGATGATGGTGGCCCTGACACGGAAACCGAAACACGGTTCTATCCCGATAACAGCACGATTGATGAAGCAACCGGCGCTTCGCTCGTGATCGGTGACTATGTGGCACAGCCTCGTTTGTTTACTGTGCAGGGCATACCCCCTGTCTGGTTCAACGAGATCAATCCCAATCCGGAGATTACCCCGGGCGACCATTTCGTCGAGCTGGCGGGTTGGACCAACGTCAATATGGGTGGATACCAAATTGAGGTGAAGAATCTGACGAATGGGGTTGCGGATGTATACACGATTGCAGCAAGTACGTTTGCGACGAACAACATCACGGATGTTTACGGTTTCTATGTTATCGGAGGTGTCTCGGCATCGAACTGTCAGCAAGAGCTCACTAATGCACTGCCCCGCCACGGAGGCCTGAAACTGTTCGACTCACAGTCGAACGTTCTCGACGCGGTCAGCTATGACGCTGAGGGTGATTCCATAGCATCCAACGATTTGGAGTACGTGTATCTTGGTAACGCCGCAGGGGACGTTCTGGCGGCATCCGGTACAGGGAATCCAGGCAACCAGGCACAGTTTACTTGGGCGTCTGTTGCCAGCAATTCTGCTGGTGCATTCAATGCCGGTCAGCTCTATACGAATACGCCACCGACACCGAATCCGCCGCTGTTTGTGAATCCGCAGACTTGGGTCAAGACGACCTCAAACCTTGTTGCCCAAGCTGAGATGTCTACAGATATGCATACGCCAGTTGAGTATCGCATTCAGGCCTCAGGGCAAGATAGCGGATGGTCGACGGCACGCGAATTTGCGTTGACAAATCTCAATGAGAACACTGCGTATGCGTTGACGCTGTCTGTGAAGGATGCCCTAGATGCACAGACCGATGATGGCTCTACGAATGTGTTTACAAGCGTTTCCGTGCCAACGAATGCTCCAATTGTCACAGGCATTGCCACAAATGCTGTGACCGTTCATATGCCTGCCGGTGCCGTGGTGAATCTGGGTGTCGGAGATTCAAGCGTTCGCTACATGGGCGATGTCGGTGGCATGTCTGCATGGTCAACCGGTGTCGTGACGGTGACGGATTCCGCCATGACGCCAAATGGCCTCTATGAGTTTGAGGTCAAGGCCCGGAACGGTGATGCCGAAGAGACTGCATGGAGCGGTGTTTTTGGGCAGGGCTATACATTGGCCGCCGTCCCCGTCAATCCTCCCGTGCTCACGCAAGAGGGTTCCAGTCTGAGTCTGTCGGTAACGAATTCGGTGGTGGAGGGGGCTTTGAATGCAGACGGTAATCCGACGAATACGCAGTATGCTATCGCCGTCTGGGTGCCGGGCACGAGTGTGACCAACTACCTGACAACGGCAGGTGAGGAACAGGGCTTCCCCGCATGGGCAGTGCTTCCGGATTGGGGTGGAACCACGGGTGTTGTTGCCGATGTGGATACGACATTAACCAACGTCTTTGCTCTCCTCGCTCGCAACGGTACCGGTGACGTGACTAGGCTGGGACCAGCGGCTACCTCTGTTTTCAATATGGAGGTTGCGTTCGCTGAGGTCCCGGCGCAGCTCAGCGGTGGGGAGGGGCAGGTTTCGGTGGTCGCTGACATCAAGAATCCGTGGATGAATGATGTTCAGTTGAATCTGGCCTATAGTTCCGACGCCGACGCAACGTGGAGCAACGCCACTCTGGTTAGTGCCACAGCGGCATATGGTACGCAACCGGCTGTCTCAACTGGCATGCCGTATCAGATCTCTGGGGTGGACACCGGCACGGACATGACGAACCGGGTCAGTGCCACTTGGAATGCGTTGGGAGATATGGGAGACACGTTTGATGGTTCGGTCAGTCTGCGCTGGAATGCATTTGATCCGGATGCGCAACGAACAGCACAGGCACCGGCTGTATCTAATGCCGCAGCGCTGGACCTGAAGTCGCCGACCGGCGTAATTACCCGTTTGGATGCGAATCCGACGAATGCAGCGCCCCTGCGTTTTCGAGTGGTGTTCAGCGAGAGCGTGTCCGGTTTCAGCACAGGCAGCTTAACAAACCACGAAGATGGTGTAAGCGGTACCATAGCCGCAGTCGTGGGTAGCGGGACGACCTACACGGTAACTGTGAGCAGCGTGAGCGGCAATGGCAACTTCGGAATATCCATCCCCGCTGGCGAAGTCTCTGATGGAGCAGACAATGGGAACATTGCGGTTTCCCAAGTGGGGTACGAGATTGATCAGACTCCGCCAACAGGAACCATTACCCTCTTAGATGCGAACCCTACAGGGGCAGATACGTTGCACTTCCTCGTGGTGTTCAGTGATGAGGGCGTGTTCGGGTTCACCACAGGCAGCGTATCCAAGCACGAAGCTGGTGTGACCGGCATCGTCGATTCAGTTATCGGAAGCGGCACGACCTACACGGTAACCGTGGCTAGCGTGAGCGGCGATGGTACCATCGGTATATCTGTGGCTGCTGATGCTTGCTCTGATTCAGCGGGCAATGGTAATACGGCGCTGCTCCGGGTTGACTACGACGTCGACCAATCCGTTCCGCAGCCGGGAACAGCCTTTATCGGAGGCGGTGTAGCGTCTGTCATTCTCTCGCTAACCAATCTGACGCTTGACCTTTCCTGGCAGGACTTTGCTGACAACGGGAATCCACCTGTAGGAATCGAAGGCTACTACTACAGTCTCCAGAACCGTGTTGGAACGAGTGAAGGACTCTTCACCACTGGCACCTCCGCAGTCCTTTCCAATGTGCCACGAGGGGTTGTGACTGGGTTTGTCTGGGCTGTCGATCAGGTGGGCAACATTGGAACCAACAGTGCCTCTGATTCCATGCTGGTCTACTATGAGGCCTCCGCTTTTGCTGTTACGGGAATGCCGACTCAGATTGCCGGTACAGAGCAAGTGATAGAGGTGCGGGCTATCTATGACGAGAATGATACAGAGACGATTTCTGACGCCTATGTGGGTCCGCATGAAGTGACCTTTAGCGGAGCGGGCATTTCTCGTGCAGGGATGGAGGCTTCCGCCACCGATACGAATGGCATTGTTGTGCCGTTTGGTGATGCGATGAATCTGAACTTCGATGCCGGCATCGCAAATGCCACCATGCGGCTTGTGCGTGCTGAAAGTGCTGTCGTGTCTCTCTCTGACGGTGTGATCAACGCTGATTCGAACAGTCTGTCCGTTTGGGTTCAGCCAGCGGAGAAGGCGACGCTCTTCTATGGCACACCACCTCCGACGCAGGTGGTTGCTGGCGTGGTCTGGTCTGATTTTACCGTCGAGATTTCGGATACCTTTGGCAATAAGACCGTTGGCGAAACGAATAATATTGCAGTGTATACTTCTCCAAGCTCGTTCACGACCAATATGGCTGCGGTAAACAGTACGGCGCTGTTCACGGGGTTGACCTACACGGCTTCCGGAACCATACAGGTGTATGCAAAGGGTCTGATCCCTGTAGCTACTGCTGTAGTGGAAGTGGTTGTGTTGTCGGCCGAAGCCACGTCGTATGTACTTGGTGTCGGCAATTCTCCGGTAGCAGCAGGCACACCGGTCAGTCTGATCGTCGATGCGAAAGATGACTTTGGCAACCAGGCCGCAGGTTATGCCGGGGTGTATTCGCTTATCTTCAGCGGAGCCCTTCCTGCGCCGTCTGGGACACTGCCGACGGTTGACGGTGTCAACTTTGGTAGTTCTGTTAGTTTGACGTTTGACGACGGCTCTGCGAATGGATCTCTGGCGCTCTACAAGGAAGGTCTGACGCCACTTTCTGTGACGAATGTTGCTGAGGGAAAAGTCGGCGGCCCCTTGAATGTGCCTGTCACACGCGCTCCCATCACCGAGATTGAGTGGAAGACGCAACCGCCGACAAACGTAGCCGTCAATACCCTATGGAACCCAAAGCCAGAGGTCCTATTGCGAGATGCCTATCACAACCCAGTCAAGTCGAGTGATCTGATAACCCTGACGCCCTCGAAAGGGGCTGGAATTTCTGGTGCCAGTGTTGGCGCAGATGGTACGGCTTCGTTCAATATGATATATAGCGTTCCTGGTGTCTATCGGGTTAGCGCTATGGTGCAAACGCTGCCTGAAGGTCGGCGGTACTCTCCGTGGTCGGACCTTGTGTTGGTCCTTGCAGATACGGCTACGCCAGCGAGTATTGTCTCGGCTGAGTTTTCTGGATCTAGCTTGGTTTTGGCGTTCACCAACGAACTGTTCACAACACAACATCAAGTTGAGAGTCTCTCAGACTTGCCGTCAAGCAACTGGACGGCAGATGGCTTACAAGTTGACTATGAACTTGATGCGGGTTCCTTCAACCAGGGATCAGGTGAAGTGTGGCGTGCCACAGTTGAACTCCCGGCAACGAACCGCGTTTTCTACCGGATTGCCACCCCTGAGCCACAGCCCTAGAGGCTGGTTTGGTGCCGAAGGCGTGGTGAATAGATGGGCAGGGCACACATGAGGAGATCAGGCCAGCGCAACCCCTAGGCGCGGGTCCTCCGCCGGATTGTCCAAGGTGCGAGATTTGGGGCTGCGAACGAAAGTAGGTGCGGCTCTCCAGAGCTGTCACCATGGAATGATCAGCTCTGGAGAGCCGATCTACTGAAGTCGGGCACAACGCAAAACGTTGAGAAATAGATCAAGTTTCAGACTAGTCTCGACGTACCTCTTCTGGAGAAGGCGTCGTTGGGTATAGGTCATCAGCGGTACCCAGGTGCTGATCGGGCCCGTATGAGAAGAGTACGACCTCGGTGCTATTACTGAGGGTGTAGTGGTAGGGTGTGCGCCACGGATCGGCTTTGATGATGTTGACGTAGTGCCCCCCCCAATTGGTTACGCCTGGATTCAGAACAAGCGCTTTCAGACCTTCTTCTGTGGTTGGATATCGGTCAGAGTCGATGCGAAAGCGTTCGAGGGCGATGCGCAGGGCACGAAGTTCTTTGCTGGCCCGCATTTCCCGGGTGGGGAGGTTTGAGACTTTAGCCGTCATGTTGGCCCTCCCAATCACGAGCCCCCCCAGTATCACCAGAACGAGAATCATGAGGATCATGATAGAGGGGTTTTGGCCCGAGCGGAGGTTTATGTCGCTGATAGCTCGTCGTTCTCGATCTGCCTCGTGCGCAATACGCTCGCGCATCTTCTTCCGATCCTTCAAGGTTGTCTTCCGCAGATGCCCCGGCACAACCATGGCCTTGTTGCAGAAAGGACAACGCGCGGACGGTTTGGGACCGTGCGTTTTTTTGCAGTATGGGCAGCGGAAGGTCATAGAGTATGAAGAAAAGCTGAAAGCTGAAATGAGGAAAGCTGAAATTGGGCCTCTCGCCTTCAGTTTTCAGGTTTCATCCCTCAGCTCTTCTCTTTCCTATGGATCTAGATTTTGGAGTTCCTGGGTATCGAGGTTGATACGGCGATAGTAGCAGTTTCGGGGTTCACCTTGCTCATTCTTGGTGTGGCAGATGGCACCGCGCTTGGGACGGACTTTGTAGACGAGTGAGTTTTGCTCACAATTGACGAAGGCATCTACGAGTTCAAAGGTTTCGCCGGAGGTGGCCCCTTTCTCCCAGAGTTCCCGGCGGGAGGTGCTCCAGAGGACGAGTACGCGCTTTTCGAATGAGGTCTTCATGGCAAATTCGTTGGTGTAGGCCACAAGAATCACCTCGTTGGTGTCCGCATGCTGGACGGCCACGGGGATGACGTCAGGGGAGGTTTCTGCAATCTTGGCGATCTTGGTGAAGTCGAGTTTAAGGGTGTTTCCTTCTTCAAGCGTTTTGCTCATCGTCTGACTCTCCTTTGGGTCGGGTTCTTGTGTTTAGGAGCAAAGGGTATGGGCAAAGTGGGGTTTGGGAAAGCGGAAAGTGAGAATAGAAAGTTTTAGTTCTCGCTTTTGCGCTTGATGGGGGTGTGGCCTAGCGCTATCGTCGTAGCTTCTAATGTGCAATAACAACGTTTAAGGACAACGATGCTCTATTTTAGTCGCGGATCCGATGATGATGTTTTGAGTTCCGACGATATGCGGCAGGGTTTGTTTACCGCCCTTGACGCACTGGGTGATCGAAAAAAGGTGTTGGCAATTCCGCCCGATTTTACGCGATTTCACTCGCGTGCTGGTGAGCTGACACGCCATGCCGTGAACTATTATGGTGATCGGTTGACAGATATCTTGCCTGCTTTGGGCACGCATACTCCGATGACAGCTAAGCAGATCAAAGAGATGTTTGGAGATGTCCCGACGGAACGCTTTCGCGATCACGATTGGCGCTCGGGGGTTGTCACATTGGGTGAGGTGCCTGCAGAGTACGTCAGAGCCGTTTCTGAGGGCGCGGTTGATTATGCCTGGCCCGCGCAGGTAGATCACTTGCTAGTCGAAGGTGGGTATGACTTGATCTTGTCGATAGGCCAAGTGGTACCACATGAAGTGATCGGCATGGCCAACTACAACAAGAATATATTTGTTGGCACCGGTGGAGCGGAAGGCATTAACAAGAGCCACTTTCTTGGGGCGGCCTATGGGATGGAGCGTATCATGGGGCGCGCCGACACCCCAGTTCGTCGTGTCCTGAACTATGCCTCGGATCACTTTTGCGATAGTCTTCCGATTGTTTATGTGCAAACCGTCGTTGGGCGGGGGGATAATGGGGCGCTCGTGGTGCGAGGGCTTTTCATTGGCGATGATGTGGAGTGTTTTGAGCGGGCCGCGGAGCTATCGCTTGAAGTCAATTTTGAGATGCTGGATGCACCCCTTGATAAGGTGGTTGTTTATCTTGATCCCTCCGAGTTCAAGAGCACATGGCTTGGCAACAAGAGTATCTATCGCACGCGCATGGCCATTGCCGATGCAGGTGAGCTCATTGTTTTGGCCCCTGGCGTCAAGGAGTTTGGTGAAGATGGTGAGATTGACCGTTTGATACGGAAGCATGGGTACATTACGACCCCAGAGGTGTTGCAGGCGCTCAAGGATGATCCCGACCTCGGAAACAATCTCAGTGCCGCCGCGCACCTGATTCACGGTTCATCCGAGGGCCGTTTTTCTGTGACCTACTGCCCTGGTCATCTCACGCGTGAAGAGATTGAATCCGTGAATTACCAGTATGGTGATCTGGCGGAGATGTCTGAACGTTATGATGTGAATGCGTTGCAGGATGGATTTAATGTGCTTCCCGACGGGGAGAAAATCTTTTACGTTTCGAATCCGGCAATTGGGCTTTGGGCGTATCGCGGAAGGTTTGGAGAGTAAAGCTGAAAGCAGAAAACTGAAATTTTGGAAACTGAAATAGGAATGTATTCCGGGCTTCGCCCGGCACCGCTGGAGCGGTGAGTTGGCCGAGACGGCCAAAGCTACAGAGAAAGAGAACAAAATGGCAAAAGGGTATAGTTTTGATTTGAGTGGTAAGGTGGCAATGGTCACCGGTGGTGGCGGCCTATTATGCAGCTCCATGGCCAAGGCTTTGGCTGCGGCGGGGGCTTCCGTGGCGATTGCGGATCTGCGGAAAGAGGCGGCTGACGCAGTTGCGGCAGAGATTACGGCGGCGGGAGGCAAGGCTATTGGCGTTGCCTGCAACGTTTTGGAGATCGAGAGTTTGAATGCGGCGAATGCCGAAGTGGAGGCGGCTCTGGGACCAATCGACATCCTGATCAACGGCGCTGGCGGGAATCATCCTAAGGGCACGACGAGTAAAGAATATCTGTTTCCCGAAGATCTTACTCAGGCCACCGAGGGGTTGACTACGTTTTACGATCTTGATCCTGACGGTGTGCAGTTTGTCTTCAATCTCAACTTTCTGGGAACGCTGTTGCCGACGCAGGCGTTCACGAAACACATGGCTAAGCGCGGTTGCGGCACGGTGATCAATATCTCATCCATGAACGCATTTACCCCGCTTACGAAGATTCCGGCTTATAGTGGTGCGAAGGCCGCAGTGAGCAATTTCACGCAATGGTTGGCCGTTCACATGTCGAAAGTTGGCATTCGGGTCAACGCGATTGCTCCGGGATTCTTCCTGACGGATCAGAATCGTGCGCTTCTGACTCAGGAAGATGGCTCTTTGACGCCGCGTGGTGCGACTATTGTGGGTCAGACCCCGATGGGCAAGTTTGGCACCCCCGAAGATCTCTCAGGGGTGTTGTTGTGGTTGGTGTCGGACGAAGCCGCTGGCTTCGTGACGGGAACCGTGATTCCTGTCGATGGCGGATTTTCTGCGTTCTCTGGTGTATAGCGAGTTGACCGCATAGCAAATAGGACTTATGGGACTTATAAGTCCCATAATGTGTTTAGGACAATTAAGGAGAAAGAGGCAATGGCAGCGAAGAAAAAGACGGTAAAAGAGGCAAAGTTGGCGGATATTGGTGTGGTTGGGTTGGCGGTGATGGGTGAGAATCTGATCCTGAATGCTGAGAGCAAGGGATTTACGGTTGCCTGTTTCAACCGAACAACGAGTAAGGTTGACGATTTTGTCAACGGACGTGCCAAGGATAAGAACATCATTGGCTGCAAGACGGTCAAAGATCTGGTTAAGAACCTGAAGCGTCCGCGCAAGGTGATGATGATGATCAAGGCCGGTGGCGCTGTTGATGCGTTTATTGATCAGGTAATCCCATTTCTTGAAAAAGGGGACATCATCATTGATGGCGGCAACTCGCATTTTCCGGACACAATTCGCCGTACGGCATATTGCGAGAGCAAGGGCTTTCTGTACATCGGCACGGGCGTTTCCGGTGGTGAAGAGGGCGCCCTGCTTGGACCTTCGATTATGCCGGGAGGCTCGAAGAAGGCTTGGAAATCGGTAAAGAAGATCTTTCAGACCATTTCAGCCCAGACCGAAGAGGGTGAGCCCTGCTGCGATTGGGTTGGGGAAGATGGCGCGGGTCATTTCGTCAAAATGGTTCACAACGGCATCGAGTATGGCGATATGCAGATGATCTGCGAGACCTACCAGATGATGACACAGGGCCTCGGAATGACCAATACCGAGATGGAGAAGGTTTTTTCGCGCTGGAACAAGGGTAAACTTGATTCCTACCTGATTGAAATTACCCGCGATATTCTGGGATATAAGGATGAAGAGGGGAACGAAACGGTAGATCTGATCCTCGATACGGCTGGCCAGAAGGGTACGGGAAAGTGGACTGCGATTGCGGCGCTGGACGAGGGAATGCCGTTGACGTTGATCGGCGAAGCCGTATTTGCGCGTTGCCTTTCCGCGATCAAAGAGGAGCGCGTGGCGGCATCGAAAAAGTTGAAGGGTCCGAAGGAGGCATTCAAGGGCGACAAGAAGCAGCTGGTTAAAGATCTTGAGGAGGCGCTGTATGCATCGAAGATCGTGTCGTATGCGCAAGGGTATCAGCTTCTGCGTGCGGCTGCCAAAACCTATGGTTGGAACCTCAATTACGGTGGAATTGCCCTAATGTGGCGTGGCGGCTGTATCATTCGTTCGGCATTCCTCGGCAAAATAAAAGGCGCATTCGACGCGAATCCAGAGTTGGACAATCTGATGCTTGATCCCTTTTTCAAGCGTGCCGTGACGAAGGCGCAGGAGTCCTGGCGTCGTGTGGTGGTTTCAGCGGTTGAGCTCGGTATTCCGATGCCGGCAATCAGCTCGGCTCTGGCCTACTACGACGGCTATCGTGCGGCGCGTTTGCCCGCCAACTTGCTTCAGGCCCAGCGTGACTACTTTGGTGCGCACACCTATGAGCGGGTTGATAAGGCACGTGGCGAGTTCTTCCACACAAATTGGACGGGACGTGGAGGCTCAACATCGGCTTCGACCTATATCGTTTAGTTCGGGTGGTGCCGATGAACGAGTAGGCTTGAGCATGTGGCGGGGAAAGGTGGCGTTGTCACCGTTGGGCATCGTCCGCCACCCGTTCATGCCTGAACTCTAGTCTTGACGGTAGAAGATGGAAGCGGCAAACTACGCAGACTATCTAAATAAAAAAGATTTCTAGGGGTGGGGTTTCCGAATGTGGAGCAATTTTCTGGGTCTGTTCTCGAATGATATTGGTATCGATTTGGGGACGGCAAACACGCTTGTATATGTAAAAGACCGTGGCATTGTTCTGCGGGAACCGTCCGTTGTGGCTATACAGAACGGCACAAAGCGCATTCTTGCCGTTGGTGATGAGGCAAAACGCATGTTGGGCCGTACGCCCGGAAATATTGTGGCCATTCGTCCGATGAAGGCAGGTGTGATTGCGGATTTTGAGATTACTGAAGCGATGCTGAGGTATTTTATCAAGAAAATTCACAATCGTCGCAAGATGGTTCGGCCAAGAATCATCATTGCGGTGCCAAGTGATATTACTGAAGTAGAAAAACGGGCCGTTAAGGATTCAGCAACACATGCAGGAGCCCGAGAGGTCTTTTTGATTGAAGAACCGATGGCGGCTGCCATTGGGGTGGGGCTTCCCGTACAGGAGCCCGCTGGCA
>CAZNWT010000014.1:0-20879 GCA_964576795.1 uncultured Victivallales bacterium | reverse complement strand
GATTGTTGATATTGGTGGGGGAACAACTGAAGTTGCCCTGATATCACTTGCCGGCATCGTTTTTAGTCGCACCGTTCGAGTTGGTGGTGACGAGATGGACGAATGTATCGTCCAGTATATGAAGAGAGTCTATAATTTGATGATAGGGGAACGCACGGCTGAAGAGATTAAGATGACCATGGGGTCTGCTTATCCGGGCGAAGAGGAAACCAGCATTGAGGTGAAAGGTCGCGATCTGGTTGCAGGACTCCCGAAGACACTCACGATTACATCTGAAGAAATCCGTGAAGCACTACAAGAACCAGTATCCTCCATTATTGATGCGATCCGGGTCACGCTCGAACGTTGTCCTCCCGAGCTCTCCGCCGACCTGGTTGATCGTGGTATGGTTCTTGCCGGTGGTGGCGCACTGCTGCGCGGTTTCGACAAATTGATCGCCGAGCAAACGGGACTTCCAGTGCATATTGCAGATGATCCATTGAGTGCCGTTGCAGAAGGTACCGGCGTGGTTCTCAATGAGCTCAATTTCCTCCGGAAGACGGTTGGCTAAGGCGCTTTTGATGCCTATGTCGCGTGCGTGATTCCCCCCTATCTTGCCAGCACACTTGATGTGTGCGCTACTGGCAGGGGAATGTGTTGAGAGAAAAACGGTTTGTATTCTGGTTGATCGCACTGCTGATTGTGGTGGTGTTGAACTTGCCTATGACAGCGACGCTTGCCGTCCGAGCTGGCCTACGTGACAATACTGCCCCGTTCCAGAATGGCATGTCTTTTGTAATCCGCCGTGTGCGTGGACTCTTCTCTCGTGTGGGTCATACGTCTGAGATGCTCCTGGAAAAGCGAAAGCTTCAGGTTGAGATTGCAGAGCTCCGCAGTCGCCTGCAACGCCTTGAGCAATTTAAGACCGAGAATGAAACCCTCCGTCGCCAGCTTGGGTTTTCTGTTCTTTCCCCGCACCGGTTACTCCTGTGTGAGGTGGTGGCTCGCGGCGATATGAGTGGGTGGTGGCAGACTCTCAGGCTTAGTAAGGGTTCGGATGATGGTGTTTCCGTTGGTATGGCCGTGGTGGGCATCGATGGGTTGATTGGGCGCACGGTTGCGGTGTCCAAACGTTCATGTGATGTGCTTTTGATTACGGATCCCAGCTGTAAGGTTGCCTGTAAACTCGTGCGCAATGATGCGTTTGGCATTATGCAGGGGGCTGGGGTAACGCTTGGTGGTCGCGTCTCATTGGAGATGTTGACCTCGGCAAAACCCTGTGAGATGGATTATGTGTCGACCGAATATGAACTTCAGTCTGGGGACGTGGTTCACACTGCCGGTTTAGGCGGCATCTTTCCGGAGGGCTTGCCAGTGGGGCGGGTGGGAGTCGTACGCCTTGATCACTCGGGTTTGTATCAGCAAGCAGCGGTTATCCCCAGCGCCAACATAGGCTCCCTTAAATACGCTTTTGTGGTAATTGAATAGGATTTTTGAATGATTTTTTGGATGTTAATGCTCATGGCGATGCTTGCGGCCACGTTGGCTCAGGCGCTGCTGCCGGGAGTTCCTTTTCTTGGAAATGCTCGGTTTCCAGCCTTGCTAGGGTTGGTGTTATACTATGCCCTGAATCATAAGTTATGGGTGGGCATCGTGGTAGCTTTTGTTGCCGGTATCCTTCAGGATGGGTTGAGCATGGTGCCTCTTGGCTACTCTGCTTTCTTGTTCTGCGGTGTGGCGGCGGTTGCCGGTCGCTACCGGTGGCTGGTACTTTCGGAGGCCGCTGTTACGGCAGCCTTTTTCGGTGCCATTGCTAGTTTTTTGGTGTCGATTTCACTCTTTTTGCTGCTCAAGCAATCTGGTTCCATTGTGTGTACGGGTTCTGTGGCGTTACACCGGGTTCTTGGTAGTGGCGTGTTGGGACTCGTCACGGTTCCTGTTGTATTTTTAAGTATGTCGTATTTGCATCGAGCACTCGATTTGATCGAAGAGGAGGGTGCTGATGTCAAGGCGTAAGCGGGGTGAAGATGAACGTTTTCGCGTGCGATTGATTGGGCTGGTCATGCTGATTTCGCTGGTCATCCTTGGTGTCAATCTGTGGCGTATTCAGGTGGTGCGGGCTCCTGAATTCCGCAGCAGTCTTGACCGCCAGAGTATGAGACGGGTTCGGCTACCTGGTATTCGTGGTCGGATTTTCGATCGAAACGGAACATGTCTTGCCGATAACCACCCAAGCTATTGTATTGCAATCTATACAGAAGAGCTCCGGCAACGGGGCCGGTGGTCGCGTACGATTGACAAAGTGGATTCCGTTATCGATGAGCTTGCGACCGTTTTAGGGCAACCGCGACAGGTCGATCGCGATGACATTGCACAGCATGTCAGCCGCAGATTGCCATTGCCCTTTTTGGCATGGCATGACCTTGATGAAACCGCCTTGGCGCGATGGGCCGAATGTGATCAGGTTTTGCCTGGGGTTGATATCTATGTCGAGCCCGTCCGCGTTTACCCCATGGGTGTGCATGCTTCTCATGTTCTTGGCTATGTGGGGCGTGCAGATCCCGCCGCTAGCACCGAAACACCTTATCACTACTATCTCCCTGAAATGGAGGGCAAGGCAGGCATAGAGCGATCCATGGATGAGCGTCTGCGAGGGCAATCTGGCGGGCGCTTGATTCGCGTGGATGCGTCAGGATTTAAGTATGATGAAAAGGGGGAACGCGAGCCCGTTGACGGGGAGGATATCCATCTGGCGCTCGACATGAATATCCAGTCGATAGCCGAGAATGTGCTGAGCAATCAACTCGGAGCGGTGGTGGTGTTGGATCCTCGTAACGGCGACGTACTGGCATTAGCCAGTGCCCCATCCTTTGATGTCGAGAGTCTGAAGTCTTGGAAAGCGTGGCAACGCGTTCGATCTGATCCCAAACGTCCTCAAGTGAACCGGGCCATTGCGGGACTTTATCCCCCGGGCAGCACGTTCAAACCTCTGGTGGCCATCACGGGTCTTGAATCTGGTCGTATCACGGCGTCTACGACACTGAATTGTCCTGGCTATTACCAAGTGGGGAATCGTCGCATACATTGTTGGCACAAGCGCGGGCATGGTCCGCTGCAAATCCAAAAAGCCATTGAGCAGTCCTGCAATCCTTTTTTCTGTGAGCTTGGTGTTCGCTGTGAGTACAAGCGAATATACCACATGGCGGACGCGTTGGGTTTTGGCCATCGCATGGGCATTGAGTTGTTGGGAGAGTCCCCTGGACTGTTGCCGGACAACGAATGGAAGGAGCGCGTTATGAAAGATACCTGGCGTATGGGGGACACATGCAATGTTTCCATTGGTCAGGGATTTCTTTTGGTTACGCCACTTCAGATGGCTGTATTTGTCGCCGCGCTTGGTAACGGTGGCTATGTATATCGTCCCCGTTTGATATCCAATGGCAATCACGAAGGCGATCTGGTCAACCGCATGGCGTGGTCGGCAAAGACGATGCGTGTTGTGCGGGGCGGCATGTTTGATGTGGTTCAGGCTCCGACTGGAACGGGGAAGCGTGCGCGGATTGATGGTGTTTCAATTGGAGGAAAGACCGGATCTGCACAGTATTCTCATGGGCGGACACATGCCTTGATGATTGCATTTGCCCCGTTTGATGCCCCGCGATATGCCGTTGCCATGATCTTGGAGGATTCTGTTTCGGGAGGCATCTCCACGGCCCCGCAAGTTCGGTTTCTGTTGAACGCGATTCTCACAATAGATGGAACCCTTTCACCACCGGCACCACCAGTAGCAATGGAAGGAGCCCAGGGATGAAGACAGCGATTGTTGCGGGGTTGAAGACGTTGCGTCAGGCGAATATACTGATGCTGGGTCCCGTTCTTGTGCTTTTGGTGCTGGGCGTACTGTTTGTTTATAGCGCTTGTTATGTGGGCGATGATAAGATGGTTCGTCCGCTTTACGAGCGACAGATCGTCTGGATGATTGCTGGTTTGGTAAGTTATGTCATTTTTGCTTTATATGACTTTCACCGCTTCAAGCGTATTTCCTGGGGAGTCTATGGGGGTTCGCTTGCGTTGCTGTTGCTGGTATTGATTATGGGAAAGACGATTTATGGTGCCAAGCGCTGGTTGATGCTGTTTGGAGACAATGGAATTGGTATTCAGCCTTCGGAGATTGCAAAGCTGTCGATGATCATCCTGCTGTCGCACCGGTTGAGTGAAGTGGGGCGCAATCTTTCATCTCCGCGTGAGCTTGCAATGACGCTTGGCCTAATTGCGGTTCCTGTTGCCCTTATCATGAATCAGCCGGACTTGGGTACGGCTCTCGTTTTTGTGCCAACGGCTTTTTTGATGATGTATGTTGCAGGGGTTCCGTTTCGCTATCTGGGGGCGTTAGGGGGGGGCGGGTTTTTGCTTGTTGGGTTATTGCTGGGGGCTCTCTTTCTGCCCGCCCGCATGGGGGCTAGTGAGCCCACGCAGATGCGTATTCGAAGTTTAACGGGGTTGAGTGATTATCAGTGTGGTCGAATTGAAGTGTTCTTTCATCCTGATAAGGATCCGCTGGGGGCGGGGTGGAACAAGCGTCAGTCTGAGATTGCCGTGGGCTCTGGAGGCCTTAGAGGTAAAGGCTATTTGCACGGGACGCAGAACATTCTTGGGTTTTTGCCGCGCTCTGTGGCACCTACGGATTTTATTTATTCAGTAATTGCCGAGGAGCAGGGGTTCGTGGGCTCTCTCGTTGTGTTGCTTTTGTTTGGTACGGTTATTATTTTTGGAATGATGACGGCTTTGCGCACGCGAGATTCCATGGGGCGTCTATTGTGTGTGGGTGTCGTGTCTTTGATCTTTTGTCATGTGTTTATCAATATTGCAATGACGGTAGGGTTAATGCCAATTACAGGGTTGCCCCTTCCGTTGTTAAGTTACGGAGGGTCTTTCATGATTGTCACAATGTCTGCGTTGGGTATTGTGCAGAGCGTTTATATTCGTAGTCATCGTAGGGATGCTTACCAATAGAATGAGAGGATTTATTATGTTTGGATTTGGGAAAGGAACGGATCGCATGAAGCGAGAAATTGTCATCAATGCCGAGTATTTGGAAACGCGTGTTTCTGTTCTGGAAAATGGGCAGCTCGAGGAGTTTCAGGTCGAGCACCCAACGGAACAGCATGTTGTGGGTAGCATTTTTAAGGGACGCATTCAGAATCTTGAGAATGAGCTACAGGCGGCCTTTGTCGATATTGGGCTTAAGAAGAATGCCTTTCTTCATTATTGGGATATGATACCTGATGATGCGACACGGCTTGAGGTGGAAGAGGGCGGCAGTCCCAGCGCCGAATCAAGCCGGAGTAGCGCCAAATCAAGCCGAAGTAGTGGCGGAGGAAAAGGGGGGCGAGGGCGTCGTCAACGTCTGCCGCGCCGCAAGCGTTATTCGAACGAGGAGATTGCAAAGCGTTTTCCTGCGGGGTCTGAGATTGTGGTGCAGGTTACGAAGGCGGCGATTGGCACCAAGGGCCCCCGGGTATCAGCGAGCCTGAGTATCCCTGGACGCTATTTGGTCATGATGCCGGGGTCGAAGTTGAAGGGTGTCTCCAAAAAGATTGGTGATGCCAAGGAACGGCAGCGTCTCAAGAAGGCGTTAGATCGCTTGCCGGTCCCAGCGGATTGTGGATTGATCATGCGAACGGTGGCTTCTGGTGCCAACAATCGGAGCTTTGTTCGGGATTTGCGGGGTCTGACGGTATCCTGGCTGGAGCTCCAGAAGTCCATGGCTGAAAAGCAGGCCCCATGCTGTATTTATGAAGAGCCGGATTTGGTTGAACGTGTTGTGCGAGATTGGCTTACGGAAGATGTTGATCGCGTGATTGTGGATAACCGCGAGAAGTTTGATAGCCTTCGGAAGATTGCCGGCAATATTTCCCGTCGGGCACGTTCGCGAATCTATCTCTACGAAGGGGAGTTACCCATTCTGGAGCACTACGATGTGGAGCGGCAAGTTGAAGAGGCTTTTCGCCGACAGGTTGAACTTAAATCCGGGGGGGCCATCATCTTTGATGAAACCGAAGCGCTGATCGCGGTTGACGTTAACACGGGTCGCCATAAAGGCAAGGGGTCACAGGAGGAAGTTATCTATGCGGTGAATACTGAAGCCGTGAATGAAGTGGCTCGGCAGTTGCGCCTTCGTAATGTGGGTGGACTGGTTGTTATCGATTTGATCGATATGAAATCCCGAAAGCATCAGGCAGCCGTGTATCGCACGATGAAGGCGGCGCTCAAGCGTGATCGCGCTCGCACCAATGTTCTTGCGATCTCAGATCTTGGACTCATGGAAATGACCCGCCAACGTGCCGCGGAGAGCATTTTGTCGTCGATGGTGGTTGATTGCCCCTACTGTCATGGTCGTGGCACAGTACGTTCGCCTTTGGGTATGAGTGTTGAGATGCAACGCCAGTTATCTGCTGTGATGCGCCGGTACCGTGGGCGCAATGAGATTCCTGATTTGCAGGTTGTTGTGCATCCTACGATTTTGGATCGCATTCGTCGCGAGGATGAGGCTTTTTTGGTTGAATTGGAAGCACGCTTCAAGGGGCGTTTGGTCTTCAAATCCGATCCCTCACGACATATCGAGTTTTTCGCTATTATTAATGCGGCAACGAATGAAGTTCTCTATTCGCGCAAGGATGTGTAGATCGGATTTGCTCAGTTTCGAATTGGCAGGATGATGCCCAGTCGGTAACGTTACGGATCTACAGAAGGAAGTTAATCGTGGAACGCAACTGTTGTTTTTTAGTCTATCTGTTGATGATGCTCTTCTCTTGTGGTGCGTTTGCCGCCCCAATCTCAGATGTGTTTGGAGCGTTGAGCGAGCCCACTGCTGCACTTGACGCGAATACGCCGATTGAGGTCGATGCTAAGACGCTTGACTACGATAAGCATAACGGCCGCATAACGGCCGATGGCAATGTCGTAATCACCTGTGGCCTTGATGTGCTGCATGCCGATCGTGTTCTTGTGAATATGAACTCGGGGGATGCTTATGCTTTAGGTCATGTGGTTCTGAGGCGCGGCGATAAGGAGACGCGCTCCACAAAATTGCAGTACAACTTCCGTACGCGATTGTGCAATCTTGATGATCCTGAGATCGACGCCGCGCCATTTAAGGTTCTTGCAGAGAAGGTTGAACGCGTTGCAAATAATGAGTACGTGCTGCACGAGGCCAATGTGACCACGTGCAGATTGCCGTATCCCCACAGTCATTATCATATTCGGGCACGTCGAATCACGGTAGTGCCGGGTGAATATATGAGAACGAACGGGGCTGTTTGGTATTTTGGTCGAGTTCCCTGTTTGTATATGCCGTATTGGCGCCATAGTCTGGATGGAGAGTCAGGATTTAAATTTTATCCCGGATATGGCAGTCGATGGGGGGCTTATTTGCTGAGCTCGTATTACCACCCAGTAAGTTCTTTCCTTCGGGCTGAGCATCATGTGGATTATCGCGACCGACGAGGCGTTGCCCTTGGTGAGGATCTGAAATGGAATACGGATGCGATTTCCGGTATGTTCAGTGTCTATCTCTTGGATGATCAAGCGCCTGTTGATGACGATGAAGATGCCGCCACCTCCAATATTGACAGCGAACGGTATCGGATCCACCTTCGTCACAACCAATCCTTTGATCAGCGAACTCAATTGCTGTCGCAATTGAACTATCTCAGCGATACAGATGTCTGCGAAGACTTCTTTCGTCGAGAATATCGCACCCTCCGCCAACCGGAAAACTATATTTCGCTGTCCCATCGTCGCGATGGGTTTACGGTCACGGCAGATCTCAATGCACGCCTGAATGATTTTTACTCAAACGTGAATCGTTTACCCGAAGTCTCGGTTGACTTTGTTCGTCTGCAACTTGGCAACAGCTCATTCTATTATGAAGGGCAAACGGCGGCAGCACGGCTTGAACGGGTGTGGTCAGAGGACTCGGGAAACGCAGATTATGATACCATCCGTTTCGATACAGAGCACATGATCTATCAACCCCGCCGGTATTTTGGGTGGCTCAATTTTGTTCCCCGTTTGGGATATCGTGGTACCTACTATACGGATACCAAGAAGACGGTGACATCGCCCTCAATATCAACGACAACAACGACGAATACTACGGTCGTCAGTGGCATCCCGAATACGGTTGTTTCTTCGACAACGTCCACGAGTATGGTGACAAGTGTGGTTGGCAGTGGTGCCGATATACGAAACCTTCTGGAGGTAGGGGCAGAGATCTCATTCAAAGCCTTTAAGGTTTGGAAACAGAGCGAAACAGGGGCGGATCGTCGGCATGTGTTAGAGCCTTACGCAAATTACACGCTGCGGTTGGCTCCTAGCGTGGGGCCAGAGGATTTATACCAATTTGATACTGTTGACGCCCTGGGAGAACTTCACCAAGTACGGGTTGGTGCGCGAAATAAAATTCAGGCAAAGCGAAATGGCCGTCCTTTTGACCTCATAGACCTTGATACGTATACGATTCTCAATCTAGATCTAGAGGGGAACGAGCGGGTAATGGAAAATATCTACGCTGACGTAGAATTCAGACCCACCGACTGGTTGGCAATAGATATGGACAGTGTTTATGATGTGGAGGAGTCAACGCTTGATCAGATCAACTCCCGTTTTACGCTCACTCGGGAGGATGAATGGGAGGCGGCTGTAGAACACCGCTATCGCCGTGACGTGAGTGATCTGCTCTCAGGAACGCTGACTTTGCACCCCAGTACGCGCTGGGCATTTAATGTCTTCGGGCGTTATGAGTTTGAAACTGCGCGTGTTCAGGAGGCGGGCGGCTACGTTGAGCGCAAGCTGGATTGTCTTGGCGTTCGACTTGGCGGTAGCGCATTTCCTGGATTTACACGGTCAAACGGAACCGAACAGAACGATGAATATCGCGTCATGCTTGAGTTTTGGTTGACAGCGTTTCCTGAAGTTGGTCTGCATGTCAAAGAGAGACACTAAGCCATATGTTGTTGCAATCCATTCCCTATGATCCGCTTCTCTTTGGTGCGGCTTCGGATAACGGTATTGTTGCAATTGAACATGCCCAACACGCGACGGGTGACGAGGTGGTGCTCTTTGTTCGCGAGAGCGGCGAGATCCACCAACGCCGAGAGCCCTTCCGCCCTTTTATACTGGCACCTGAATCCGCATGGGGGGGGTGCCCTGTTGGTTGCGAGTGTGTAACGCTTGCCGGTGATGGGGAACTCAACACACTGGCGACATTTTCGACGTGGCGCGACTGTCTTGACGCTCGAAAATGGTTGTCCAATTCGAATGCCCGTGAACCCTACACCTCAGCTCAGCCCCTGTTTCTGTTTGTAAGTGACCCTGTGCAGCAGTATCTCATGCAGTCTGGGCAAACCTGCTTTTTGGGTCTTGAGTTTTCCGCGCTTAGGCGCCTGCAGGTCGATATCGAATGTTTTACTGGCAGCGGGTACGATTTCTGCAACGCAAAGCGGGAGTCTGACCGGATTATTGCGATAGCGATCAGTGATCAGAGTGGATGGTCAACGGTTCTTTCCGGTGTTGACCTTGATGAAGTGGCCATACTCGAAGCTTTTGTAAAAATCGTTCGAGAGCGTGATCCGGATGTTATAGAGGGGCATAATCTGTTCAATTTCGATCTGCCTTATATTGCTACGCGCGCCAAACGACACGGTATCCGGTTGTCCATCGGGCGTGATGGCAGTGTCCCGCGTCAACGAAGCAGTCGTTTTAATGCCGGCGAGCGCACTATCAATTACAGGCGGTTTGATATATATGGTCGCAGCGTTGTTGATACGCTCTTTCTTGTGCAGGCCTATGATGTTGTTCATCGCGTGCTGGATGGTTATGGGTTGAAGTCAGTGGCAATTCATTTTGGTGTCGCAGCCGAAGCACGAACCTATATTGATGGCGACCAGATCAGCGATGTGTTTCTCTCGACCCCGGAACGCCTTGCAGATTATGCCCGTGACGATGTTATCGAGACGGAACGCCTTGCCGCCTTGTTGTCGCGCAGCAGTTTTGTACAGGCTCAGATGCTTCCGTTTTCTTATCAGAACATCTGCGTGCGTGGTAATGCCGTCAAAATAGATGCCCTCCTAACTCGTGAGTACTTACACCAACGACATGCTGTTCCCATGCCAGCGCTGGGGCGGACGTTTGCGGGTGGGTATACGGATATGTTTGAGGAAGGGGTTATCAAGAACGTGCATCATTGTGATGTGCGGTCGCTCTACCCCACGCTGATGTTGACACAACGGATTGGTCCAGCATCCGATCCCTTGGGTGTGTTTCTGAAGGCGCTTAAGACCTTGCGAACGTTTCGTGTTGAGACAAAGCGCGCCATGCAGGCGTGTGAAGATGCCACTGAGACGTTGGGTTTGGATGCACTTCAATCCGCATTCAAAATCCTGATTAACTCCTTTTACGGGTATTTGGGGTTTTCGCAGGGGCGTTTCAATGATTTTGATGCGGCGGATAGGGTTACGAGTGAAGGCCGAAGTCTGCTGCGGAATATGATTGAGACATTAACGTCGCAAGGTGCCCACCCCATTGAAATCGACACGGATGGCGTGTATTTTGTCCCCCCTGAATTTGAAGCAGATCCCGCACCATTGGTTTCGCAGATGGCTGCATTTCGGGATGCTTTCGCTAAAACACTGCCAGAAGGCATAGAGGTCGAATTCGATGGTGAATATGTTTCGATGTATAGCTACAAGATGAAGAACTATGCTTTGCTGAGCGCTGATGGTGAAATGATCATCAAGGGTGCTGCGCTTAAATCGAGAGGCTTGGAGCCTTACCAGCAGGCTTTTCTGCGGGATGTGATTCGTGTGAAGCTTGAGGATCGTGAAGCTGAGTTTCCCGCGTTGCGACAGCAATATGATGATGCTATTGCATTGCGAAAATGGCCGATTGAGAAGTTTGCAAAGACAGAGAATCTTCAGAACTCCCTGGAGGCATATGCGGCAAAGCGAACGAAGGGAACGGCTAGCCGAAGGGCGGCCTATGAGTTGGCCATGGCTGCGGAGCGTGAGTACAAGGTTGGTGATCAGGTGGCATACTATGTGACGGGAGAGAAGAAGAACGTTGCCGTTCACGAGAACAGCAAGTTGGTTTCCGATTGGGATCCTGAGCGTCGCGATGAAAATGTGGTATACTACCGAGCTAAACTTGACGCGTTATACAGCAAGCTGGGTGGCCCTGAAGGCGGCGATGCGCGCCAAGGGGAGTTGTTCTGAATTCGAGGGTTTCAGAGGTTGGTGAGTGTGCTAGGGTGTCTGTGGCGCGCGTGCTGCGTCAGGGCTTTACAACGTTGGAGTGCATGAAATGAAGAATGCCGGATTTACATTGCTGGAGCTTCTTGTGGTGATTCTGATCATCACGATCCTTGGTGCCGTGGTTGGTGTTAAGCTTGCAGGCAGACCCGATGAGGCCCGCCACGCTGCTGCCGTGGCACAAATTGGGAATTGCCGGTTAGCGCTTAAGCTGTATCGCATGGATAATGGTCGTTTGCCGACACAGCGACAGGGGCTTCAAGCGCTTATTGAACCCGCGTCAATTGACCCCAAACCCAGCAAGTTTCCCACCGAAGGGTATTTGGATCGGCGGACGCTGCCTCTTGATCCCTGGGGCAATGATTATGTCTACCTTATTCCAGGGTCTCGCGGAGAAACCTATGAGGTTATCTGTTACGGGCGCGATGGGGAGCCTGGCGGCGTGGATGCTGATGCGGATATCTCGTCTGCAGATTTGTAGATGAACCGAAATTAGAGCTCTTCACGGAAGTGTGTAGTCAGCGGTGATTTTTTCGACTTTCAGACACATACATACTCAAAACTGGGAAACCTCAGGAAGGAAGTCGGTCGATTAAGCGTATCCAAGTAAGTGATGCGTTTAAGTGAGCGACGAAGAGTAGGTTTAAGTGTGTGCTTTCTACACTTTCTCGGACTCTTAACAGCCACCTGTACTCGGATACGCTTAACCGATCTGCTTAATCGGTCTCTCTGAGTACCGCAATAGGGCCTCAACTACACAGTCCCGTGAGGAAGCGAGATCAGAGCCTTTAACTCCGCCTGGACGTGTCCATTGGAGCCGATGTAGCTCATTTGGTTAGGTTCCTCACGTCGCGCGACGATCTCCCCTGATCCGCCTGCTTGCTGGACAATAAGTCCTGCTGCTGCGATGTCCCACAGGTAGATGCTGCCTTCGAAGTAACCATCGGCGATGCCCTCAGCAACCCAGCACAGGTCAAGAGCTGCCGATCCCGCAATTCTAGCCTTCTGGCAGGACTCGGCGATTTTCGAGAAATAGGCAAGTGGTGACACGCCGGGGGTAATATTCTTATCCATGCCCGTCAGGACAATGCACTGGGAGAGTTCTTTTTTGTCCGAGACGTGAATGGGGTCCCCATTGCGAGTTGAGGGATGATCAAGGCTTGCGGTGTAAAGTGTATCCAGTGCAGGGGCATAGACCGCTCCTGCTAATATTGTGTCTCCACGGCGGACGGCTACTGAGCAACACCATATGGGAAGCCCATGCGAAAAATTTACAGTGCCATCAATGGGATCGACAATCCACTCGTAGTCATCCTGGCTTGCGGTATGAGTTTTGTCAGCTCCCAGGCTGATGCCCCCGACGCATGTTTCGTCCTCTTCTCCAAGAATGGCATGTGCGGGGAAGTGGCTGCGAATGACGGCTTCAATTTTGGTTTGACACTCGACATCCAGAATGAGCTTAACGTCGTGTGCATATGTCTGTACGACGCTATTTTTGCGTGCTGTATTTTGATGTGCATGGTTGCCGCCGGTTTTGGCAGCCTCGATGGCGACTTCAAGAAGTTTTGTGGTGGAATACGCAGACATGCCGTCATTCCTTCGGGGGAGTGGCCCCGATTGCTTCGTCGGTAATAACGCCGCCTTTAGCATCTCGGAACTTCATCGACATAATTCGTGACACGCCGCGCTCTGGCATGGTTACGCCATAGAGGATGTTGGCGGCTGAGATGGTTTGTCGGTTGTGTGTGATGACAACAAATTGGGAGAGTTGCAGGAATTCTTTCAGAATTTCTGTAAAGCGACCAATGTTGGTGTCATCAAGGGGGGCATCGAGCTCATCAAGCATGCAGAATGGGCTGGGTTTGATCTGGTAGATTGAGAAGAGCAGTGCTACGGCAGTCAGTGTGCGTTCACCCCCCGAAAGAAGTGATATATTCTGTAGGCGTTTTCCTGGAGGTCGGGCGATGATTTCGATTCCACAGTCAAGCACATCTTCTTCGTTGACCAGAACCAGTTTTGCCGAACCACCGCCGAACAACCGCGTGAACATGGCCTGGAAGTTGGTGTTGGCCTGTTCAAAGGTTTCTCGAAACATCTCTGATGTTGTTCGATTGATTGTCTTGATCATTTCCAGCAGCTGCTCTTTGGCTTTAACGAGATCATCTTCCTGTTGCGTTAGGAACGTGTAACGCTCTTCGTGCTCTTTGTATTCCTCAATTGCTACAAGATTAACGGGCCCCATCGCGTCCAGCTTTGTGCGTAGTTCGGTAACGCGAGTCTCTGCATCGTCGATCGACATGGGTTCATCATCCCATTTTGGTTCGGGAGCATCCAGAATCTGCGTTACGGTTAGATTGTAGTCTGAGGTAACCCGGTCGCTTAGGTTCTGCTGTCGCATTCGGATTTCTGTAATGCGCACATCAAGTTCAGAGCGTTTCTGCGCCTGGGTCTCAAGAGCCTCGCGGCTACGAGAGAGGTCTGCCTCTTGTTTAACCAGTGTTTCTGACTTGGTGATTCTGGTTTCGCGAAGTGCTTTGGCTTTTGCGGTGTTTTCGGTGACAGCCGTTTCCAGCTCGTTGAGTTGTCCCTGTGCGTTTGTAATCGCTTTCTGGAGTTGCTCAATGTTGGTTTCATACGATTGGAGACCCTCTGAGCGGCCTCGCAGAGATGCGTCGATTTCAGAGAGTCGTGTGTTGACCGATTCGAGCTGTGTGGTGAGGTGTTCCACCCGATGATGACTGCTTCCGAATGCGACACGCTTTTCTGTAAGCTCAGTCTGAATTTCAGCGTATCGCGTCTCAAGTTGCTGTAGCTCCATGTTTTGTGCGCTAATGCTCTTCCCAACGCGTTCGCGGGAGTCCCGTACCTCGGTTTGTTGTTTCAGAAGAGTCTGCTTCTCGGTTTCCCACGTTGATCCTTTTCCGGTGATTTCCTGAAGTTCCCACGTAACCGTTTCAAGTCTTGCGCTAGCTGTTTTAGCCTCGCGCGCAACCATTTGCGATTCGCCCTCTTTCTGCGCAAGCTGGCGTCGCGCTTCATCTAGCGTTCTACGCGCTTCGGCATTCTGTTTGTCGAGATCCTCTGCGATGTTTTGAAGGGATTCCAAAGTCGCCTCGGACGCCTCGATGTCCCGTTCAATTGTCGCAGTGGCTTGTTGGGCAGCGACGATTGCATGTTTGCGGCTTAGGGGGTTCGTTGTCCCGGGGTCCCCCATCCAGAATTCGAGCATGCCATTTGAATGTATTACGCTTCCATCGCGTGTTACGACAGAGACGCCGGGGGGAATTTCTGAGGGGATGCTTTCAAGGGATTCTGCTACGGCGACATGGCCAAGAAGCTGTTCAATCAAGCCTTGATAGGCGGCTGATGCGGGTTGGACACAATCGGCAAGAGAGGAAAGTCCATTTGGAAGCTGGGGGCGTGTGGGGGAGGGGGACGACAATGTGATCAACCGTGTCGAACCCTGTGCGGCCTGGGACACGTGGGCAAGCATGTCACGAGCGGCATCGTCATCTGCCACGACGATGGCGTCCAGCATTGCGCGTAGTGCGGCTTCCAGAGCCTGTGTATAGTCTGCGGGTGCAATGATGTGTTCGGCAAGGGCGCCGAGGAGTTTGTTCCGGTCGATCCCGAGCGGATTGTCGGGATCCATTAGCAGCTTGGTGCCACCAGGAAAATCGCCTTGTGCCTCGTCAGCGTCAGAAAGCAGTTCGATTGTGGTTTGGCGTCTCGCTCGTGCTGACTGAAGTTCGGCACGCGTCTGTTGTGTTTCGCGTGTTGTTTTGATGTTCTCGCGTTTTTGCACGTCAATCTGGGCGCTACGTTGCATTGCAGCATCCACATCGCTCTGATGCTGGGCTCTCGTCGTTTCAAGCTTTGTGAGTCTCTCTTCAAAGGCTGCCGCAACATCGGTAAGCTGTTGTTTTTCGGATGCAAGGCGTTCACGCTGAATCAAGGTTGAGCGTTCTTGCGATTCAATTTGTAACAGTTGATTGTGAATCTTAGAGGCCTGGTTTTCGAGATCCACAGATTTATCTCGAAGCTGCTGAATCCGCTGTCGTGCCGTATCAATCTGTTGCCGTTGGGTATCCGTGTTTTTTGCGCAGGCATCAAGTTCGCTTTTTGCGGCATCGCGTGCCGCGCCGGCTGTGGCAATCTGCTCCTGCAAGGACGCTTGCATTGTCTTGCGATCTGCTAGTTGCCGCTCGAGTTCTCCGAGTTCACGGGAGTCTCGTTCTGATAGGCTCTGGTATTCTTCAATTCGCTGCGTATTGATACGAATGAGATCCTGAGTTCGATCGAGTCGGCTTTGCGCCTGTACTCCCGCCTCCATAAAGCCTGAGATTTCACGCTCGGTCGCGAGAATTTCCTCGCGCAGCGTTACGTTGCGTGCTTCTCGGGCTTCGACATCATGGTGGGCTGCTGTGATCTGCTCTGAGATGCTCGAGAGGTCTGTGTTGAGTGTGGTGGACATCTTTTTGAAGTCGAGGAGGCGACTGCGTGTTGAGAAAAGATCAAGTTCACGCAATTCATCGCGATGTGTTTTGTAGCGCCTGGCCTTGCCGGCTTGCCGTTGAAGCGAACCGATCTGACGTTTGACTTCCCGTATGACATCGGCCAAGCGAAGGAGATTGGCTTCGGTGTGATCTAATTTTCGGATGGCTTCATCTTTGTCGCGTTTGAACTTTGTAATTCCGCTGGCTTCTTCGAAAATGGATCGACGGTCTTCGGGCCGGGCGCTCAGAATTTGGTCAATGCGCCCCTGTGCCATAAAGGAATATGATGAGGTGCCGACACCGGTATCCATGAAGAGACGTTGAATGTCTTTAAGGCGACAGGCTGTCTTGTTAATGAAATACTGCCCCTCTCCCGATCGAAACACGCGGCGGGTAATGGTGACTTCGTGGTATTCCGTTGGAAGGACACTCTCACAGTCGGTGAAGGTGATGTTAACTTCAGCCATGCCTAGGGGCTTGCGATTCTGCGTTCCATTGAAGATGCAGTCCTCCATCTTCGATCCGCGTAGGGCTTTCGCGCTTTGTTCGCCGAGAACCCAGCGAATAGCATCCGAGACGTTGCTTTTCCCGCATCCGTTGGGTCCAACGATTGCAGTCATCCCTGGCTCAAACATGAGCTTTGTTTTTTCGGCAAAGCTTTTGAAGCCCACCATCTCAAGTGCTTTTAGATACACGTCATCCCTCTTTCAGAAGTTGTGCTCTCTCCTATATCAGACTCTAGAGGTCTTTGCGATTCGAAATTGCCTTTGGTTGATGAGGCTGATAGGCTTTCAGCATGAAAACATATAAATATGGTTTTACCATGATAGAGCTGTTGGTGGTGATTGCGATCATCGTGATTTTATCGGGACTTATGCTTCCGGCAATCTCGAAGATGCAGGAAAAGGGCCGCATTGCTACGTGTGTCAACAACCTGAAGCAGTTACACGTCGCTGCGGTCAGTTTTGCCGTGGACCACGATGGGCGTTTGCCGTTCGCTGCATCTGAAGAGGTTTTGTCTAGTGTTTCCGGTTTCGTGAACCGATCATTTAATCACGGTTGGGTGGAATGGTATCCAGACTGGAGCGACTCAAATCCCCCTATTCCTAATCAAAGGCTGACGTATTGGTGGAATCAGGACAATTGGATGGGTGTTGCCTCAGTGACGAAGGGTACGTTGTTCAATTATCTAGGAGACTCGGGGGATGAGGCGGTTTATGTTTGCCCCACGATGAGCCGGGTGGCACGGAAGCAGTTTACGAGCAGTACCGATAGGGGCAATCAGAAGCATATTGTGGCTAGGAGCTACGGCATGAATGCGTCTCTGAGTGACGTCCTTTATTATAGTGTTGATGGTGCCACGCGGACGATTCTGTTTGCTGATCAGGGGTTTCAGCAGCTAAGGCCAGCTTATTCGTTTGGACTTGAGAATACCTTTGTACATACAGTACCTATTTATTACCCAAATAGTCTTTCGAATAGTCGTTGGAATGATCCTTTATTAGAGGATGTCTCGGGGACTCAACGGATTTGTCGCCATTTTGATGGTTGTATTGATTGGAACCGCGGCACAGACAACACCGTGGAGCACATTGGTGAATACCATAATGGTCGCGGGAATGTCGTTTTTGCAGATGGACATGTTGAGCGCATAGAATATGATTATACGCGTTACATTTGCTCAGGGGCTTGGGAGGCTGGCAAGCCGCCGGACGGTGTTACCATCAATCCGTAACACCACGGATGATTCAGTACTCGTAATCCGTTCTCGTTGCCGTAGTCGTTTTCCGAAAAGAGACGAAAGGGAGCCTGAAGAGAAACGGTGGATACCAGCCTCTGGACGGCGTTGAGCAGGTGAGGGAGCCTGAGGAGAGACTGGAGAGACCGGGGGGCACACTGTCACACTCGAGACTCTCACGTTGCACAATCGCGTCGGGACGCCACGATCCACCTGCCCAGTATCTCTGAACTATCCCGACGTTTCACAATGCAATACGGACAAAATGCGGGTTAATTAGATGTAGGGTTGTCCGAGACGACCAACTTCACAGGACTCCCTTCAGGCTGGTGGGCACAAAAAAGCGGCACGCGTAAACATGCCGCTTTTTGATTGTAATGTGAGCGTGTCTTACGGCGCTACGTCACTCGCCTTAACGCGGTAGAAGATGTTCGTACCTGATACCGACTGTGACCATGTATTGGTTGCACTGCGTGTCACGGATGATCCATTGGTTACGAACCCGTCGGTCAGGTTGGTTGAGCTTTCGACGGTGAAGGGGGGTAGTTGTGGGTCAATTCCCTGGCTTTCCCATTCAATGTAGTTTGTCCCGCCATCCCGCCATGAGCGCAGAACTCTGAGATACGACATTGCATTTGTGGGATGAGTGGAGCCTATGTACTCGTCGGCATTTGAGATGCCGTCGTTGTCCCAGTCATTAGTAGGACTATCACTACCAATACCAAACGCTTCCAACCATTCGGTTGGCACCCCGTTTGTCATCGGTTTCTCGAAGTAGGCCATTATATAACCATTGGTTGTCACGCTAGAGAATGTGTTAGATGAGCTTGATGTATTCGTATGAACCGTGCCGTTTTCTTCATATATGAGTTTGGCGAGGATCCAGTAATTGGAGGTGCTGGTGGTGAATGTTTGATTGCTTCCTTCATTCACAGAGGTAATACCGAAAGGAGTTATCATGCCGCCCTCAGCGCCTTCTGCAACCGAAGCGACGATGGTGTAGTTCGTTACGAACGTGAAATTCGTGGGTTCTGTGGTTGTAACCACAAAATCATCAAACAGTCCGGTGCCTTGGAGCTGAATGGATCTCATTTTAGTCACTGAAAGCCCGGTTGCCATCGCAAAATAATCGCCACCTTTTGCTGCAGAATTCGTCAGCGTCTGGCCGTTCACCATCATTCTAAAATAGCAGGAGTCCCAGCCACCATTAGGATATTCAGCCGAAAAATAATCGTAGTCCATGTTGATGGAAACGCGAATCCACTCGTTCGACGCTATCTCAGGTTCTGAGATTTCAGTCCAAACCTCGCTTAACACCCCCCCCACCCCATTGTCGTACGCCGTGTGGTAAATAACGATGTGATTGTTTGTGCTAACGTAGTAGGCCATTTGCGCATCGGCAGGAAGATTGTTTGAGGGGTGTCCCTCTTGATCCCAGCGTGTAGGTTTGACAATGTGTTCGATCCAAATATTGCCGAGGTCGACAGATTCTACGAGATTGCTTGCATCGCTCACCAATTCCATGACCACGTTATGGTTTCCAGATATGGGATTGCCACCGGAAGGCGGGGTGTAACTATTCGTTTTGGCCAAAAGGGAGTCAGCTTCGCTGCCGTACCAACTGTCAATTTCAGTATCTACGATTTGTTCACCATTCGTGTATGTTTCGAAGGACCAGCTTGTATTAACGCCGACAGTGTTCGTGATGCCGGAACTTGTTGTGACAGATGTCACCAGTAAGGCGAGAACGCCTGCTGCCAATAAAGTTGATTGTGCGAAATTCCTCATTCGACTAACCCCTCTTTTTATGGTTCTTCACGGAAGTGTGTAGTCACAGCCTCCTCCTGATTGACAGATGCGGCAAATCATAGATCTTCAGCATCAGGTACTTTTCGTCTCGATAGCCATAGGCTTGGCGTGTCAACCAGCCTATTTTGTTGTTGAAGCCTTCCTGACTGGCACTTGTCATGCGATTATGCCTCCAGAAGGCTAGAAGCCCATTGAGTCGCTTTCGGATCGTCTTGGCCATTTGCTTTAGGCAGTGGATGCCGGAGGCTTCTGCCTTCTCGCACCAGAGCAGGAATGCCGTTCGTGCAAGGGCGCAGCTGTCGGCCATTTTGTAAATGTTTCGTAGGTATTCCTTCATGAGAGATGCGGTGCCGAGGTCTTTGAACTCAAAGCGCAGTATTTTGAGCTCCTCGGCCGCCTCAGATGACAGGTTTTCTTCGTTGCGAAGCAGCAGGAATCGCTTGTTCTTCAACTCCTTTTTCTGTTCGTACTCAAGCTTGTTCATTGTACTGCGACGCAGCTTATCCATGCGTTCGTTCATCAGCTTGATGACATGGAAATGGTCATAGACGATGTCGGCATCGGGGAGGACCTCGTTGACCCAAGCGGTATATGCATTGGACATATCCATGGCCACCGCAACGATCTGCTTGGCCCTACGTTTAATGCGTTTGCGGAACTTCTTCAAGGCATCACCGCCCTTTCCTTTGCCAACATAAAGTACTGCTCCAGACTCAAGATCGCGTACGATGGTAATGTAACCGAGAGCCTTCCCTAGGTACACTTCATCAATGCCAAGGATAGACACCTCATTGAGCCGTATCTTCTTGTACTTCTTCTCCAGCCAAGCCTTCTCAATATCCTTTACCGTGTCCCAGTGCAACCCTGTAAAACGGGCAACATCGGTAATGGACATTGCCGTGCGCAAGGCCAAGACATAATAGCCCAATTGCCTCGTGATCCGCGCGTAAGGTCCTGGGCAAAATGAAATCGGCTCCTGTGCGTAGCAGCCGCACTCTTGGCAGCAGACCCGGCGCATGCTCACACGAAATATCATCCGTTTTAACCCAATAGAGAGCCCGCGAATATCCCGAGTCCTGCTGGTTTGAACGATGCTTGTATTCCATCCGCCGCATCCCAGGCATGCAACACGGTGCGCAGAAGACTCGACACATGCGATCTCAACGCCGCCGATACGCTCCATTCTTTTAAGTTTGAACCCTCGAATGCCCTGTGTATGGTAGAAGTGACTGGTTGACATATATGTTTCCTCCTTTGCTTCGTAACCAAGAAGGAAACGTCAACCAGTCATCTTTTTCAACTCATAACTACACACTTCCGTGAAGAACCCTTTTTATTATCTTCTTTGCGATTCCCCCTTCTTCTACGGCAAGCGATGCCGAAGGGGGGCACTTCTATTAGGCACGCAAGACGCCTATTCATCCTATATTCCAACCCCACACTAGTGGATTACAGCCTAGATGTCAAATGGGAATATCTCCAGCTTCCAGCCCTGCGAAGTGCAAAGTAAAACGCACGCTTCAGGTGAGAAGCATATCGAGCCACATG
>CAZNWT010000013.1:0-57872 GCA_964576795.1 uncultured Victivallales bacterium | reverse complement strand
TCCTCGCGACAGGATCAGACCCCCGGCATTGCCGCCTATTTGGAACCGCTGCCCAATGCCCCTCCATGCTTGACACCTTTCCACGCATGCTTAACATGCCAACATGCGTTTTGCCATTGTCTCCGATATTCACGCCAATCTACAGGCCTGGAAGGTTGTTCTGCTCGACATCGGGAGTTCCCATGTCGACCAGATTATCTGCCTTGGCGATATCGTCGGCTATGGCCCAAACCCAACCGAGGTGCTTGAGTCCGTCTACAAGCACGCGCATCACGTCGTGCTTGGCAATCACGATGCCGCGGTGTGCGGCAAGCTCAACGAGGACCTTTTCAATGATGCAGCCGCCGGGATTGTTCGATGGACACGGGCGCAGCTGAATCCTGATGCCATGCATTTTCTTAAGAGCCTGCCACTCACGCTCAACGGCGACGGGTTTCGTTGCAGTCACGGGGACTTCTCAGCGCCCGCCGCGTTTAGATACGTGATTGATCCCGACGACGCCACACCCTCCTGGGATGCCGTTGACGAGCCCCTGCTGTTTGTCGGGCATTCTCATGAACCGGGGATCTTTGTGCGTGGTGCCAGCGGCACATCACACCGCGTCCCCCCTCAAGATTTCACACTGGAACCCGGCAAACGCTTTCTCGTCAACGTGGGGTCAGCAGGACAACCTCGCGATGGTGATGCGCGGGCGTGCTACTGCATCTACGATACGGACGAGAAGTCTGTCTACTGGCGGCGAATTCCGTTCGATCTCGATGATTACCGACGCAACCTTGAAGCCGCCGGGATTGACCCAGCAGCAAGCTACTTTCTGAAAGCCGATCCGCTCAAGAAAACGCCGCCCGTGCGCGATATGCTCTCGTTCCGGCCACCGGAGCATGTGGGCGAGCATGCGCGCAACGTGGTTGAAGTGGCGGAAATCGCACTGCTGAACCGAGTCGTGACACGATGGAAACGGTTCACGGCACTTTCAGTTTCCGGCATCATACTCACCGGAGCCCTGACAGTAGGCATTGCTTACCGACGGCATACGCGATCCCTGACGCTCACACCCGCGAACTTTGCCGTAATCGAAACAATTGTATCCTCGGAAGCCTTCAATCTGTTGGTGTTCCCCGGAAGTGACACCGCTACGCCGGCGCCCATCGCTGGGTGGGAGATACACCTGGGAAACCGTCGGGCACAGCGGGTCCTGTGGAATGCCTCCGCCACCCCTCCGCAGTTTATCCTGGAGTCCAACGGTGCGGATGATGACCTGCGCGTGGAATCGCCCCCCATTGAAGTGGAACCGGGAATGCGTTTCTGTCTGCAGGCAATGTTCCGACTCTCGCCGGGACTCTCCGGCACCATCAGTACCGACGTCACCCTTTGGAAAGCCGACACCGGCACCACCGTCACACGCGTCGATCACTTTGCAGGGAAAGCACCGAACCTACGGCGTAAGGACGGTTGGCTGCAGGCCAAGGAGACCTTCGAGATCCCTGCCGCCGGGATGCGCCTCACCGCGGCACTGGCCGGAAGCTTCAACGGCACGATTGAGGTCAAAGACATTACCATGACCCGAGTCGAGTAGAATTCCTAGCTGACCGGCGGCGATGTTTCGCCATGTCTTCTGGATCGGACCGTTTGCTTTGAGATCTGCTATGAGAAGGTAGAGAAGCTTCTAAACATCAGAGGGAAGCTTGCGCAGCACTCGATCCACCTTCCGCTTGATCCTGATCTCATACTCCATGATGGTGATAATATAACCGCATCAAACTTATGATTCGAGTCATATCTCAGAAGTGTGGGACCTGGTGTCAGCCCTTCATAATAAACATTGCTAATATATCAACGCGCTTGCTCAACGCGTTCTGTCAGGCGGTCGAGGAAACACATGTAGTCGGAATCATCCTTGAACAATAAGGTCTATTTCGTCTGCCAATCGCCCGCCATCCGATAGGTCACGTGGCAGATTGAACTTGAAAATTCAACCCGTATGTGTCGTGCCATGCTAAGAATATGCCTCAGCATAACCGATGCTTTCAATCTTTCTTATAAGGGCTGGTACCCCAATTGAGCGATGTGCATTCATCTTGAGAGCTGCTCGCATGATGGAAGTTCCTGAGATCGAATAGAATGATCCGAGAGAGGGAGGCTCAGCCTGCTCTTCAGGTGTGGCGTCAACTTGAACCGCTTGCTCGACATCGTGGCAACCGAAATCCATAAACTGGATTGCGATGAAGCCTAGCACCCCGACTGTCAGCAGCGCTGCAAGAAAGATTAAGACGCCATTGATGCGCCAAAGGTATCAAAAAAGCGTGTTGTCTTCATTAGTCTCCACTTCAAACGTTTTGGTGGCACTATTCAAAAAGTCGTATTCGGCCTTTTGAAATAGGGTCCGCTTTTTGTGTTGGGAATCCTATTTCTTTTTTGTTAATGGCTCCGCTTTCGAGTAGAGAATCTTCGGTGCCTTGCGAAAGTACTTGAACAGCGATGGGCACAACCACCCCTCCATCTTGTAATTGGGAGAGTAGTACCAGTTACCACCTTTCTCGTGACGTCTTAGCAGAAATTTGTGCGTGGATCCCGGAAACTCCTGTGCAGAGAACAGAAGGCGGAAGCCTTTCTTCGCATCTGGAATATCGGCTACCATTTTGTCGAGGATCTGCGGGACACCCGCTACGAAAGGTTCCTTCCTCAATCCAACCTGCTCGTCATCAAATACCCAAGTGCCAGCATGATGGTACGGTTTTATGACAAGGATCGAGTTTCCAGTAGGTTTGCCATTGGCGATGCTTTGGGAGCAGATCAGCAATGCAATGAATATGGGTATCAGTCTTCTGGTCATCGTGGTTCCTTTCCCAGCATAGTACTTATTGAAAACAATAATCCTATTGTTATTGCCCGATTTGTTTTTGATTCTTGAACTCGGGCGAACGGCTGTTTTGTGAATGTGTATGCTTTACATTTATTTCGATTTTTCGTCAATGTTTGTAAGGTCCACTTTCTTTGCAGCGACGGCTACGCCCCACCCCAATGCGCCAACCATGAGTAGAATGGCGATTGTGAGTATGGCTTGTCCGCCAATATGGAGGCGTCCACCACGTGTACGTTTGTATTGGGGGTTTTGCAGTTCGTCTCCCAATCGGAACTCCGCCACAGGTGTGCGCCCTACCGCATTGAGAATGGCTGCCACATCGTAGCGAGGTAATGTCGCTTGCTTCCCACCATAGAACGCACGGTAGCTGGACGCTGGCGTATTCACAAAAACCGCCTCAACACATTCCTCCTCAAGCGAAATGCCCGTGATTTCGAGCGAAGGGTTATCTCGATTGTTAATTGTGATACGCCATGCCGCGCAACGCGAGGGAGATGGCAGATGGAGCGTTCGGCGATCGTGCTTCACATCTCCTACGGAGATGTGACTATACGTCCCATGGTGCAGCATCTTGAAATTTCCATCTCCCACCTCGCTCTTTCCTTCGATGGTTACGGGACGACTGAAATTGATCCCCGAGGTTTGTAGCATAATGCCAGCGACAGGTTCACGCTTCGCCGTGAACTCAATTACGGTCAAACGTTTATCCTGCTGCACCTTGAAATCCGGGATGCTACGTTTGCGGGCCACCGATCTTGATCCTGTTGTCGTTGTTTTGGTTCCCAATATGCGAATGTGATCAATATGAAAATCTTCACGTTGAAAGCTGGTTTCGATGAACTCGTGTTGCATGGCACCTTGAAGTGCTTCTCGAACACTCTTCTTTAGTGGTAGCTCACGATCCACGGTGACGTCAGTTAATGTGATTCGCAGCCGTTTGTATTTTGCGGGGGCAAAAACCACTCGTGTCTTCTGGTAGGCAATGAATCGAGAGTAATCGACAAGCGGCACTTCTGTTGCGATCTCGCGCCAATTCTGGCCATCAACAGTTCCGTATACGGTAGCCAGTTTTTCAAAATTGTGCTGACGGGTTGATAGCACAATCTCCTGCGATTCTTTGGGTTCTCCTGTGGCCAAAATCTCAATTTCGATCTTGTTGCCTGGCAGCTCACGCAACGACTCTACACGCGTCGGAATAACCGTGTCATGCGTGGAGGTCACAGCCTCTGTCCGTGTTCTGACTCTGTAGGGAATTTCGGTGCCACTATCGTTGACTATACGAAGGTTGGCATAATCATTCCGCGTTTCTGCAAACACGTCTGAATCGAGGGGGAATGCGCCAAGTGACTGCCGGGCATCCTCTTCAGGCACCAGGTGCTTTAAGTAGGGGTAAGCAGGCAGGTCAGCCTGTTTTGCATGGGCAACACCTGCGAGCGTTAGACTCAGCATAAACACCAACTGTAATACCCTATGCGGGTTGTGTGATTCTGTGATCATTTCTGGCCTTCCTCAACGATGAACTTCTTGTTTGCAAAAACGTAAGCAAATGACCCCAGCAGGAGGGCTATGCCTACCACAAAGAATGCAATGACCCGAAAGATCATCGGCATGTGGCTTAGATCGTGAATGAAGACTTTGCCAACAACGATCGCAAAGAGGATCAACCCCACATATCGAAGCGGCTTAACGTTTCGCCAGATGCCGCCGCCCGTGAATGCAATGGCAAAGACAGCCCACAGGGCCGTGATTCCCCCGCTTTGAAAATCAAGCAGTCGCCAATGCAGAAGACTGTTGAGTTCCAAGGTTGTATAGAGAAACAGGAACCCGAGTGTACCATACCCAAACACACTCCGAGTCGGCCTTGGATAGACCGATGGCATCATGCCCCAGGCGCATCCGAGCAGAAGCAGCAAACTTCCAAAGTCAACCATTCGTGCCAGAACAGCCTGTCCGGTATAGGCCATATCAAAATATCCCAGGTCGCTGAAGTTCCAGGAGATCAGATCTACCGCGATCACTTTCATGAAACTCCCCATCGCAAAGGCAGCCAAAGCAATCAGCATTGCTGTGCTGGCTGTCTGACTTTTGCAGATCTTGTAGAGGAAATAGAAGCCCATACAGCTCCATAGCGCTGTCAAGGCGGGTAGGCGAAATGCCGTCCACATGCCAAACATAGCATTCACCTCCAAGTGCAAGAATAGGAACAGGAACAGTATGGTCGCCCAGTAGAATAGCTGCGTCCCCTTGCTTGTCGTAATCAGTTTTCCCGTATCACTGGTTTCACGAACCAAGGGGGCTTTCGTAGGCTGGACTTGCTCAAGGTGAAATGCCGCCCCGATGGACGCAATTGCAATGCCAAAGGTCCATAGCCGACCCACCATAGTCTTCCAATACTCCGCGCCCGTAACGATTGCATGACCGGCAAAGTTCCGATGCATATCACCAAAAAGTCGGACAAACACAACACCGTAGAGGAGATGGCTTAGGTTTTCCATAAAACGACTGCCAATCCGTTTTCCTATGAAGAGAAGCGTAAACGCCAACAGCGCAAAGGCGATCGTCAACGTCTCCTTTTGGAAGACAATCGGAAGGGTCCATGCCGTAAAGGCGCCTGCCAGAGCGATCAGGGCAACGAGTAGCCCGCGATCATCGAGTTTTCGTCGCAGGAACACTGCTACATGGCCAATATAGAAGAGTGCCATACCGATGGACATGATTGCAGGAAAGTTTCCGCCATGAGCATCACGAATCAGGAAATAGGCAAGGCCACCATAGACCCCGCCATTGGCGACAAGATGTACAATCTCCAGTGCGGATGAAGGGCGGCGGCGCTGGATATTGTAGAGATAGACGATAACGGAGTGGATAATAAAGAAGGCGGTAAGGAACGAGATAACCAGCGGGAACATCTCCACCTTATAGCTGTCATCGAGTGCAGCGAGAGCGATGACATATGTCAGCACGAATCCAAGATAGTTCAAGAGCGGCCAGTGGCGCGAGTGTGATACCGCAAGGATGCCGAGGTTGAGCATTAGCATATAGCTAAAGAGGACGGGGAAATCGGCTGCACCAGTGCTCAGTAGCACGGGGGTCATGAATCCCCCTGCTATCCCCAGTATCGCGACCAACTGTGTGTTGACCCGTATGGCAATCAACCAGGCTGAAACAGTGACAAGCATCATAAGGGCAAACGCCAAAATCACAGGAATTATGTGTTCTCTTGGGCCCGCTGTATAGATGCTGAGATAGAGAAGGAGCAGCCCACCACCAAGTAAGGATTGTCCAAGGATATTGTATTTATTATCCCGCAGTCTCAGGCCTGCAACTATCATCCCAGCACCCGACAACATGATTAAGGCGACTCGTGCAGTTGGCCCCATGAACCCTTCATTGTATGACCACATCAGAACCCATCCTCCACAAGCCGCAAGAACAGCAACCCCCACCCGTGGTAACCAGGTCGTAGCGAGTGCATATTCCATGGAAACATCAACCGGTCGCTCCTCCTGCCCCCATAGAATCCAGCTCCAGATCCGCGCCAGCATTTCGCGTGCATTGGAAACAATGGGGGATTCTAATTGTGGTGCCCTCTCTTCGGGGCTGTGTTTTGTTTCTGCTACAAGCGGTGGGGGTTGAGCAGAGAGCGGTCTTTTTGCAGGTTCTGAGAAAACGGGTTGCGGCAGTTCAATTTTAACATTTTCCGCCATCGGCGGTGGAACGTCGACTCGGACCGATGTTTTCTGTTTTTCGGCTGGCTCTAGTACTGCTGGCTTTTGAGACGGATGCAACCGATCGAGCATTAGTTGGAGCTTCTTGATTTGCTCTCTAACCGTGCCCTGTATTTGCTCCACCCGCCAGAGGGTCTTGCGCATGCCGCGCAACATCCAAAACACAGCGATCACAAGGCACAGTTGTATAAATAGCATTAGTTCTTCCATTGTCACTCCTCTTACGCCGTCAAATTCCAGACGTGTTCACTCACTTGTAGTTGTTAGGCATTTCTCAAGAAAGACCATTAGCAAGTCCTGAAAGTGTGGGTTTGAATCAAGGCCTCCACCATTGTGTCCCCCCTCCATCTCAACAAATTGCTTAGGATCCGAAGCAGCATCAAAAACGTGACGCGCTTGCGAGAATGGGCAGGTTTGATCTTCTTGGCTATGTGCAACCAGAACAGGACAACTCACTTTTGCAACATTTCTGGCATTGTCATATTTATAGCGGCAAAAGAATGCGATGGGGAGAATCGGGAACATTTCCGTGGCCATGTCAGGAATAGACGCAAAGACGGATTCTAGTACAAGAGCAGCGGGATTAACATCTACAGCAAGATGGCTTGCGATAGCCCCTCCCAGCGAACGCCCGTAGAGGATGATGTCTGAGGGCTGTAAACCGCATTGGTTTATCAGATAGTCCCAACACGCTTTGGCATCCCGGTAGGTGCCCGCCTCGCTGGGCTTGCCACTGCTCTCTCCGTACCCTCTATAGTCAAATGTGAGCGTGTTGAATCCCAGTTGATTGAATGTCAACAGTGAGCCAACCCGGTTTCCCATGTTCCCCCCGTTACCATGACAAAACAGGATCGTCCGGGCCGTCTTGCCAGGCACAGAGTTATGGGGCACATACCAGGCATGAATGCTTTCACCATCAGCCGTTTTGAGCACAAGAGATTCATACGCCAAACCTATGGTTTCTGGAGTCGCAAAAATGGCACGTGCGGGGTGATAGATGTACCTTGGCTGCATGAGGGCGATGCAGAGTGTAACCGCAATGTAGGCCACTAGAATTGCGGATGCTATGTTCACCAGTACAGGCAAGGGCCTTCTCCTTTTCATTGTGCGTAATCCATTTTCATTGGTGACATATCTAATCCTTCGCCTTCGTCATAAACTCAAGAATGGGCTGATCTTCAATATAGAGATCCTCAATCACCGCCATTCCTGAACGCACCCGTACCAAAGCATATGCCGCTCGTTGCTTACGCCGTCCGGCGCGGCGAAATTGCGTCTCGGCTTCGGGAGCATCCGATTCGTTCATGTAAAAGCGGTCAAACGGTAGCTGAACTCTGATTTGGTTGTTCGTCGAGCTACGCCAGTATGTGACGCGCGTTCGAATGTAGTCTCCCTCCTGAGTGGGGCGCTCTGGTGTCGCATCGCCCAAAACAGCGTAGCCATTAGTGTCAACATTGACCATAACGTAGACCGTTTGACCCTGCGTAAATTGTGCCGCATTTGTTGTGCTCGCGTCGGTATTCTCGAACACCAATCGGACAAACCGTCCGCGGAATGCATCATAGGGATCAACAGGGCGAGTGCGAAACTTGTAGGCTGTCCCCTTTCTCAATGTAGCCTCCCTGCGCGCAATCATAGAAAGCGGAACCCACATTTGAATGGCTGCCAGAACACAGAAGCCCCAGATCCAATAGGGTCGATTCATCTTAATCATGCGTTCACCTCACGATGCGTGCGGTGTACGAGAATTAGGTTAGTGGTCAGAAATCCTGAGCCCAAGAGGATGAAAGCAATGCCTCGCACGAGGAATGAGAAATCTTCATCAAAAAAGCGCAAAACGATTACTGCCGCTAAAATCGCCATTCCGCCATTGACGGTTCCAATCTTCATATTGCGGATGCCGTACATCAGGGTGGCAATACCCAACCCCAGGGCATAGACATTGCATAGCAACATAGGAACCAACTCATCTCCGCCCAATGAAGCCGCTATAGCAAAACCAACAACGCCTACGACTGAGAATAGCCCGTAGGAAAGCCGCCACGCTTCCCTGCGTCTTACAGACGTGACCATCAGTGCAATGGCGCTAATCGGTGCAATTGCACCGAGGAGCATATCGACCCAGACCGCATGTTGGTGGTAGCGGTAGCCGTAATGCCAATAGCGCCAACCTACGGATTCCCAAGCCCACTCGTAGGTCAGAATCAGGGTCAAGATGACAACACCCGTCGCCCCGACAATCTGCATGGGTTTCTGCCATCCGGATGGCGCATCATCGAACCAATACGCTCCCGCCAGGTAGAGTGACGAAAAAAGCCCCGTGTAGACCACGATCCAAAGCCCGGGCATAACCCGCTCAAGGGTGACACCAATAAAGGCTGCCTGCAGGCATAGCCCCCACCCTAAAATGCCACTCGGAATTGAAAAGCGATCTTGTCTAAAGGTGCGCCAGATGTGTGGAATGGCGGCCGCATAGAGAAACCAAAATATGAGCGTGTGACCACCATCGTACTGAGCAGAGCCAGCCCACCCCGTAATTCCAGCAAAATAGAGGAGGCAGGGAATGACTGCATTGAATGCATACATCAACGGAAGACTCAGCACCATCCAGACCATAAGAAACTGTGTCAAGTTTCCTGGGATGTGATAGGTCTGCCCTATCAGTGCAATAGAACTGCCGATCATTAGCATAATAAAAGTGCTTACCCCTTCACGCCAGGCCGCAGATTGTTTGTTCTTCATCAAACACCAAACCCCACCCGCTTGTGATGCGACTAGGGGCAAGAGGGCAAGTACGGTTCTCACAGGTCGTGAAAGTGCATTCCAATTGTGACCAAAGAGCAGAATAATCCCAGCGCCAATCAGAACAGCTCCCAGAATACTGCAAACCGTCAACGCGACTATCCGACCAGAGCGCTGTTTGACATCGCCATAATGGTCGCGCAGCGCGTTCGCATAGGCATCTGAAATAACCCCGGCTTTGATTAACCCAGGCAACTCACTATATAACCAACTGATATGTTTCTTCATTCACTCGCCTTTTCTGTGTGCTTATCCACCTTGGATTCGGAATCTACTTTAGACTGGGGGTGCTCGCCAGACGCTTTCCGAATAACAGGCACGAACAATACATCCATCTTCTTGCCATCGGGGCCATTTTCGTATCGGAAGAAACGCCAGAGAAATGAAAATTTTCGAAAACCATCCGTCTTTTTGTCGTAGGTGATTGCGGGGAACAGATCCACGCTCACATCACCATTGGTCCGCTCGTAATGCCATAGGCGCCACAGAATGCGTCGACGAACGTAATCATCATCAGGTTTGTCCAGAGCGTGTGTGGCGCGCACCTCATGCTTATAGTCATAGAGCAAGAGCAGAATCGAGGCGGTCGCATCCATCTCCCCCACCTTAGGCTTCTCGGATTGAGAATAGTGCCATAACGGGAAAAAACCATGCCGCTTCTCCTGGGTTTGAATGATGGGCTGTGATGGACTTGTGGCACCATGGCCACGCAACACCCGTGTTTCGTTGCGATACCAACATGCGGGTAGAGACCAAAAACGCTTTCCGTATGTTCCGTTACGCACTTCTGTTTCAGCATCAGCATCAGGAAGTGTCCCCAGATTCTCATATCCATAAAAAGGGATTATGCCCGATCGTGACCTATCCCCGTTACGCGAGTATGTGCCCCAAAGAAACGTCCCATTGACATCGCCACTTTCACGGTGTTTTCTTCGCGACCAGAACGGGAAAACCCAGCCCCCGGAGTAGTCTCCTCGACGAATGCCCACGAGCGGGGTAAATGGGTAAACAAATCCATCGCGATCGTGATTCCACCCCACTAGCAGACTCAAGAAATAGTCATTTTCTCGATACGTATAAAGCGGAAACAGATGCCCTTCATCCGTTCCCCCTTCGCCCCATTGTTGGTGGAAGATGCCCAGAATCCCATATAAATTTCGTTCCTCATTCTCTCGTGTGTAAAGCGAGAGCAGCGGCGGAAGCAAACGATATCGGGTTCCCTGATTCTCCCATGATGCCGTCAGCAATGACACAAAAGCGCCGCTCTTTCGATTATGGTAGTACAGCGGAAATAGATGGCTGGATGTGGCATCCTCGCCCCAACTCATATGACCAAGCGCACCAAACATCCACAGGTCACTCCGATCATCAGATTGCGTCATCCAAGACAACGCAGGAGGGATCAACGTGGTAGTAGAATCACTATTCTGCCATCGTGTAACCGGTAGTGAAATAAAGGTTTTATCCCACCCATTCCAGTAATAAAGGGGAAGCACCTGATGCGTGGCATGCTCTGCATCCCATCGCGCATGTACCAAAGGGGCGGCAGCCCAGAAATACGATTCATCTTCAGCCACACGCCCGCCTGCAAGTAGAGGATAGGCAAGCCAAGAGAGTGCATCATCCTTCTTCCGGTATCCGCCCAGAAGCGTAGCGACCAGATGCTCGTCCTCTGTCTTGCGGTTGAGAACCAGAGGCAGGAAACTCTTCCACGTCGTGTTTCCATTATCAGAACTGCCCTGAGCATACAATGGGGTAATCAACGTCTTACTATCAGAATCCTGGTGACGATACATGAACGGCAAGAGAAGCTGCCATTGGCTATCATCAGCATTGCGTCCCGAGGACCACAGCAGTGAATAGAAATGGGAACCCGCCTCGGTTCGTGAACGGTAGTAGAATGGCAGCACATGGTGAGATCCGTATTCTCCAGCCCACCGCGCATGCACCAAAGGGGCGGCAGCCCACACATCGCCACTGTCCTCTGAAACACGCCCACCGGAAAGGAGGGGTAGCGCCAGCCACTGTCGCGTTTCCCCTTTCTTTCTAAATCCACCTGCAAGTGTTGCAACTAATCGCTCATCGGGTGTTGAGCGTGAATACCAAAGAGGTAGCGCCAGATTCCATGTCGTGTTCCCGTTATCTGAACTGCCTTGAGCATACAACGGGGTAATCAACGTCTTACTATCAGAATTCTGGTGGCGATACATAAACGGAAAGAGAAGCTGCCACTGAATATCATCAGCATTACATCCCGAGGACCACAGGAGTGAATAGAAATGGGCCCCCGCCTCGGTTCGTGAGCGGTAGTAGAATGGCAGCACATGGTGAGATCCGTATTCTCCATCCCATGCCACATGCGCCATAGGGCCCCCTACCCACACATTGCCACTATCCTCCGAAACACGCCCTCCTGAAAGCAGGGGAAGTGCCAGCCACTGTAGCGAGTCCTCTTGCCTACTGAATCCGCCTGCAAGCGTTGCCACCAATCGCGCATCGGGTGCTGATCGCGAGTACCAAAGCGGCAGCGTAAGATTCCATTTCGCGCCCAATTGTTTGTCTTCACCTGCGCTGTAAAGCAGGGAGTAAAATCCCTTTCGCCCCTCTGACTTGCGACGATGGTAAAGCGGCAAAACAGTTTCCCACGATCGGTCCTCATATTCGCCTCGCGAATAGGGAAGCGAAAGGAAGAGTGACCTATTATCATCAGAGTCATGATAGTAAAGTGGAACAATACAACTGCCTCCATTTTTCTCATCATCACGGGACCATTGGTGTGCCACAGGCCATGCAGCATATCGGTAATTGTTTCCATGGGTTTTGTAACTTCCGGCCACTGGCCACATGCGCCAGCCGGTTTCATCATCACGCCAGTGTTTGAGGTGAATGAATGGCCACAATACATGAGTGCTGTATCGACCCTTTCCCGCTGAGCGATATGACCACAGCGGTAAAAGCCCATCGTATCCCCCATCACCCCAAGGATCATCAAAATGCCAATAGAAGGGCAACCCTACAAAATAATCATCCCCCCAGAAGAACGGAGGGATCCGATAGTCCTCGCTATGAGTGTCAAACCGTGCATAGGGCCACAGAACATTGTAGACGGGGTCGTCCTTGTCTCGATTATAGATCGACATCACCGGACGAATGGCAAAGTGATCTTCTGTAAGTTCTCCGATCGGCCACAGAATGGATAGAGCAGGTTCGCGGTAGTAGAGCAATGGCCACAGATTGACACGATCCTCAACAGGGCCTCGGCGCACCGTATATTCTCCAGTATAAAAGGGGGTCCCCTTCATCTGGGGCGATGCACAACCGCCTCCGATGGATACCACTAGCCCGATTAGCACCAAGAGTCGAGCCATACAAGTTACCGTTCGGTTTTGGTGTAAATGCAGTTCGATTAAGGGTAACCGATTAAGGGCTGCGACGAAGTATACGCGTAAGTCTGCGAGTAAGTGTAAGAAGCGCAACGCGTACTTAATCGCACTCTTAACCGCAACACTTAATCCGACCTTCGCGCTTCGGTTGCTACGGCGGACAGGCCGGATCTGTAGAGCATGGATTCTCACAGCGTCTCCTTTAGTTTTGATACAACCCGTTCGACGGGGCCTGGTCGAACTTCGCAGTACGTTCGGGCAATCTCCTTGATCGCCTTGAGATCGAGCTTTCCCGTACCGAGAACAGGAATCTCCTCAATTTGCACGAAGTTATCCTTCTTGGGCTTCCACAAGTTCGGGAGATCGCTCGCTTTTAGGATATCGTACAACTGCTCTTGGGTTCCTGCGGCTTCGGTATAGCACACAACAAGCTGTTCCCCTTTTCGATTGTCCGGCGCGGCGGCAACCACGACACAGCGATCTACCGTGCCTAGGCCATCAATAAAAACGTCCTCTACCGCCATATGCGGAACCATCTCGCCACCAATTTTGCTGTAGCGCGAAAGACGGTCCAACAGAAATACAAATCCGTCGTTGTCGATACGTGCAATGTCGCCCGTGCTGTACCAGCCATCGCATAACACCTCACGCGTCTTATCGGACTGGCCAAGATAGCCAAGCATCACGTTCGGACCCTTGATCTGCAAAAGGCCTTCAACCCCAGCTGAAAGCGGCTCGAGCGAATCAGGATCGACAATGCGCGCAGCAACCCCAGGCACCGGATGCCCCACACTGTCCGGCTTCACCCCGATCTGAGAAACGCCACCCGTCTCAATGTTAGACACACTCATCGCACCCACTGGAGCCAGCTCTGTTGCCCCGTAGCCCTCCATTGGCCGTATGCCAAACTTGGTCTCGAACGCATCGGCAACACGTGTCTTTAATTTCTCGGCGCCAGTACAGACGGCACGCAGGCTCTTGAAGTCATCCTTTCCTGCACGCCGAATGTAGGAGAGCAGAAATGTGGGAGTGGCAATCATTGCAGTCAAGTGTTGCTCACGCACCATAGTACCTATCACGGCACCATCCATCGGATTGGGATGATAGTGCGCAGAAAAGCCGCAGATAAAGGGAGCCCACAATGTGGCCGTGAGACCGAATGAATGAAAGAAGGGAAGCACGGCACAAAAACGATCCTGTGGCTCAAATTTGAATACAAGCTGAATGGCTTCGATATTTGAGAGCAAGTTGTGGTGACTGAGCATCACGCCTTTCGGATCCCCCGTGCTGCCGGAAGAGAAAATGATCGTGGCGACATCATCAGGCGCGACACGCTTTCCACCTGCCAGCCATCGGTGGGGATAGCAGAGAGCCTTAACACTCGCCCGAAACCGTGCCATCGGGCTAATGCTTGGTATCAGATCCTCAAGAAAGAGGGATCCTTTTGGCAGAGTAAGACCGGACACCTTTTCAACAAATTGCCGCGATGTGATTACCGTTCGGATCTTGCATCTCCCAATAGCGGATGCAACGGCATTTGATGACGCCGTAAAATTTAGATTCACAGGAACACACCCCATCAGAGTCACCGCGATGTTGGCGAGTGCGCCCCCAACAGAGGCAGGCATCACAATCCCAATTCTCTCCTCATCGGCGGCGCACTTCTTGCGAAGCACATCCCCGAGGGCAATAGCACCGATAAGCGTCTTTCCAAAGCTCAATGACTTACCGCTTGTATCTGAAATGGCACGTCGGAACCAATAGCGTCTTGCACGGCGCACAAAACGTGCGTTCAACGTCCGCTTTCGGTTCTTCCTCAAATTGAACGCCTCGCACGAAAGCTCACAGACTGCCCCACGTAGCTCCAACGGGGTCGCTGATGACGGAAGCGTCTCACCAAACAGGACAGAGACGGGATAAGGAATCGACCGTGGAAATGCAGACAGCAACTTCCCGTGATAGTGGCTGAATATGCTTCCCCATGCACCTCCGATATGCACAGGGATAATCGGGAGATCGGTGCCCTTTACAATACGCTCGAACCCGCCACGAAACTCCCGCATGTTTCCGTTTCGGGTCAGTGCACCCTCCGCAAAGATGCAGACAAGGTAACCGTCCTCGATCGCGGTCTTCGCCATGCGTAGCGACTTTACCACTTTTCGGGGTGCATCCGTCGCCGAGACAGGAATAACACCCATCAATCTGAACAACGGATTGATCCACCACGTCTCATAGATATCACGGGCCATCATGAATCGAACGCGTCGCTGTAGTGTCGCGGAAATCAGGAGTGCATCGACCCACGTCACATGATTGGAAACCAATAGCGCCCCACCTTTGATGGGAACGTTGTTGAGTCCGCCCATGCGAATCCGATAGAAGTACCTCGTGATGACGACGATCACAAATCGAATCACAAAGTCAGGTAAGAGGATGAAGGTGATGAGCGCAAGAATTGCTGTTAAAACAGAAACTACCACAAAGCAATGCCCCGGAGTGAAATGGAGGACTTTGGAGAGTAGGAGAAATAGGCCAGCCGATATTGCAGCCCCAAGAAAACTCATAAAGTTGCAGCAAGCGAGAATCTCGCCACGCCGCTCACGCGGGGCGCGGTATTGAATGAAGGCACTCAAGGGAACAATAAACAGCCCTGATGACAGGCCTATTAGAAACACGACACCCAATACGGCTGGAATCCGTTCTGGAATGACATTTAACAGGAAGCAGCACGATGCCAGCCCCAGAGCCCCTATTGGCACGACACCCAGTTCAATATTACGCCCAGACAGCCGCCCCCCCAGCAATGCCCCTACCCCAATACCGATTGCCGCTACAGGAAATAGGTATCCACTTTTTGTGACAGATAAGCCCAGCGTATCGCTACCATAAGCAATGAGTGACAGCTGTATAAAGGCAGCAAGAAACAGAAAGTAAGCCGATCCCAAAATAGCCAGTTGAAGATAACGATCTCTGCGTAAGCCAAACAGCGTTTTGAAGATATCGACAACAAACCATGGAGTAAACCGACCACGAGCCCCCGCAGCTGGCGTCACTTCAATGCGTGAGCTGGCAAAGAGTCCAATCGCCGACACCAGAATGCAGAAAATTGCCAAAGCGATGTAGTTATGCACAAACAACACATCAAGAAAGAACGAAGGAATAAAAGTGCCGATAATGATGGCCAGGTATGAAAGCGATACGAGGAAACTGTTTGCCTTAGAAAGGTGATCTTCTTCTACGAGCTCTGGAATCACCCCATATTTCGAAGGTCCAAAAAATGCACTTTGCATGCACATGATGAAAATCAGCGAATAGAGAAGCAAGGCATTGCCAAGCATTAGCGCAATCAAACCGCAAATCATTACCAGAAGTTCCGCACTCTTAGCGGCCACGATAATATGCCGTTTACTATGGCGATCGGCCAACACTCCAGCAGCATGAGAAAAGATCAAAAATGGCACTACAAACAAAAGTGAGACAATAGATTGGGTGCCATCCCGCTCACACTGCAGAGCGTTGACCAGAAAAAAGAATACTAGCATCTTAAAGACATTGTCATTCAATGCCCCAAAAAACTGTGTCACATTGAGCCATCCAAAAGAGGATATTAGCGGTCTCTGTCGCGGGGCCATGGTCATCCTTTCAACGTGCGTTTCACAAACTTCGGTAGTGCCTCGAATCTTAACTAGACTTGATGCTGTCGGTCAAGTATTGCAGCATTTGTGCCAACCCCCACCTTTATCTCCAAAATGATCGAATTTTCCACCAAGTGTTATGTATAACAAATTGCATTAGTTAAATATGTAAGTGCCAGTCATTCCGAGCGAAGTCGAGGAATAACAACTTGGTATGGAAAGCTAATTTACACGATATGACGCTAGAAATGTGACTTCGATTGACAGTTACCTTCGGTCAATGTACATTTTCTGCTCATTTACTGTGCATATAATGACCGCTGAAAAGGGAGAGATGATGCCTAGACGACAACTGACGGATTCCCAACGTGAGTTCCTTGGCACCGTTCACGATGCCGCATTTGCAAACCCCTTCAGCCAGGATCGTGCAACGCTAGACCTAAGCATTGCCGGACTCAAGCGAGATGCTAATCCCAAGACGCGTCTGAGTGCAGCAATCACGCGTGTGAATGCCGCTCTGGCAGAAATCGACACCCCTACCGCTGCGGTGCTTGGTGATTTTTCGAGTGACGACCAACACCTTGTGACGTACGCCGTTCTCTTTTCGCTGTTCCACCATTTTGCTGAACAATTTGATGCGTTGATTGCCCATCAGATTAAAATACGGGAAGGCTCTTGTCCCGTTTTGTTTGCAAGCGATGCCATACGCCGTATGCGCGAGCGTGGAATTTGCGAGAAGGATGCCCTCCGCTACTTTGCCTTGTTCTACCAATTGCGCCGCGGCTACCACTTCATCAACAATGCGCTTGTTGGGCGTTGCCCTTCCATGCAGCACCTCCGGATGGTGCTCTGGAACAATGTATTCACACACGATTCCCAATTATATGTGGAGACACTGTGGGACAGGATGGAAGATTTTGCCACGCTGATCCTAGGCGAAACCGGAACCGGCAAAGGGGCTGCCGCTGCCGCCATTGGCCGTTCCGGGTATATTCCGTTCAACGCACGCGAAAAATGCTTTAGCGAGAGCTTCATGTCCTCCTTTGTAGAACTCAATCTCTCGCAATTTCCAGAGCCCCTCATCGAATCCGAAATATTTGGACACCGGAAAGGCGCCTTCACTGGAGCGGTCGAGGCGCACGCTGGAACTTTCTCGCTCTGCAGTCCGCATGGATCTGTTTTTCTGGATGAGATCGGCGATGTCAGTATACCGGTTCAGATCAAACTGCTTCGTGTTCTGCAAGATCGAACATTCTCAGCTGTCGGCAGTCATGAACGCCAGCGCTTCCATGGTCGCGTAATTGCAGCCACCAACAAACCCCTCGATAAGCTGCGGCGCAGCGGTCAATTTCGAGATGATTTCTACTACCGCCTTTGTTCAGACCAGATCTGCGTACCCCCGCTGAAGCTGCGCATTCAGGAAGATCCTCAAGAGCTTGACGATCTTCTCTCTATCGTAATGGAACGCATTACGGGCACAGACGGGGCAGAGTTGTGCGCTCACGTAAAGGAGTCGCTCCTGACCTCCGTCGGGCGCGACTATCCCTGGCCAGGGAATGTTCGTGAGCTGGAGCAAAGCGTGCGCCGAATCCTACTCTGTGGAATCTACAGCGGACAACGTCCGATTTCGAAGACAAATCTCGACCAACTGAAGTCAAGAATCGAAACCGGCACCTACGATACACAATCACTGACATCAGACTACTGTCGCCATCTCTATGAACTTCATGGAACTTATGAAGCTGTTGCCCGAATCACAAACCTAGACCGTCGTACTGTCAAAAAACACGTAACAAGAAGCCTATCGGACTTTTGAAAGGCATACGCAAACATCAAAAGAACACCGTCCAAACTGATGCGTACGCGTATTGATGAATCGTATAGACTTCTGAAAATACGCTGAAATTAGCAATAAAGGATGTAACAGGAGCGCTAGTCTACTATGCTTCAACATGATCTGGACAATCAGGGCTATTGTGGTACGCAGATTCCATATCAGCAGCCTGTATACACAAGGCAGAAGCAATATAATGAGGACGAACCGTAAAACAATTAATCTCGTGGTCTATTTAAGACCGACAGGCTGCTAGCAGCTAAGAAAGAATTCCCATGCGCAAAACATTTCAGCTCACGCATCCCAAGATCAAAGTGCCCCGAGTGGTGGAGGGAGTGAAACATGATCTTCGTAAGTATATCAAACGAGAGCGACGTCATGAACTCCCGGAGGGTGTCGACTTCTGGGATTTTGATTGTAAATATGGAAATACTCAGGACACCGCAAAGCCGGTTCATATTTCCGAGCTAAGCAAGTGCCTGGATGCAGCCGAAGCCGAGCAACTCCCATCATGCTATGTCGAGATTCTGGCTAAACACGGTCATCGAACGAAGAAGCCAAAGAGTACCACGGATGACACCACCTTACCCCATGATGACACCGCCCTGCCCCATGAATGAAAAGACACCTCTCTTTGGAAAAACGCTTGCTGAGTTGACGTCACTTGCGGTGCAGTATGGTATGCCGGGCTTTGCCGCAATACAGCTCGCCAACTGGCTCTACAAACAGGATATTACCGAGATTTTGCAGATGACAAACCTATCAAGACAAGCGCGGGCTTGCCTTGAAGAACACCACATATTGGGGTGCACGCCTCCCATTGACGTGCAAATCAGTTCTGACGAAACTCGTAAATATCTCTTTCCTACACACCACAGCAGATGTATTGAGACCGCAATGATTCCCCTGCGCGACCGCAAAACGGTTTGTATCTCAACGCAGGTAGGCTGCAAGATGGCATGCACATTCTGTATGACCGGTAAACAGGGCTTTCAGGGGCAACTTACTGCTGGAGAAATCATCAACCAGATTCGGAGCATCCCGGAATACGGCGCAGTAACAAATGTTGTTTATATGGGAATGGGTGAGCCATTTGACAACCTTGATGAAGTGCTTAAAAGCATCGAAATTCTCACCGCTGATTGGGGATTTGCCATGAGTCCTCGCCGGATAACCGTTTCATCTATCGGCATTGTTCCAGAACTATTGCGGTTTCTGAAAACGTGTGAAGTGCATCTGGCAATCAGCCTGCATACTCCATTTGCGGAAGAACGCCAGCAGTTAATGCCCATGCAAAACATGCATCCTTTGGATGATGTTATTAGACTCATACGCAAATGGGGCTTCAGAGGACAGCGGCGGATCTCATTTGAGTATATCGTGTTTGGCGGTATGAATGATACCCCGCGCCACGTTCAGGCACTTTCGACTCTGCTCGCCGATATTCCCTGCCGGTTGAATTTGATTCGTTTTCACGAAATCCCGGGTGCTTCGCTGCCACCCACTCATGAGGCATCATTGCAAACGTTCAAGGAGCAGCTTAACAGGCGAGGAATTCTAACGACAATTCGCACCTCACGCGGACTCGATATTCTCGCTGCATGTGGGCTGCTTTCCACACAACACAATGCTTAATCCACCATTCGCCACCTTACTATTACCCACAAGTATGCATACACCAGCACAGATCGCCCCCTTTTATCTTTGCCCTCGTCTCTGCGCAGATCAAGGTGAAGATTAGGGTAAAGACAAAGGGGGCATGCCCACGTCTCACTCCTCGGAGGATTCCCTCGCAACTTGTCCCACTTGTGGGTAATAGTAAGCATTCGCTACCATGTGGACCGTGGCGTCCCGACGCAGGTGTGCAACATGAGCGCCTGGAGTGTGACAGTCTGTCCCTCGGTCCCACCTGTCGCGCTTCAGGCTCCCTCTTTTGCTCAACGCCGTCCGGAGGCCAGCATCCACCTTACGCTCAAACTTCATTCGCAACTTGGACTCAAGCCACAGCACTCATTTGTGTTGAACTGCCTTTTCTAGATTAATTCGCAATTGCGCCGGAAAGTGAGAACATAGGTAGCATCACAGAAAGCGCGATGAGAAGAACAAAACCACCCACAATTAATAACAATGCGGGTTCCATGAGTGCAAGCGTGCGGCTGAGAAAGCGATCCCAGTGCGCCTGACATCGCTGTGCAGCACAATCAAGCATCTCGGCAAGACTCCCGCTGGATTCCCCGATTTCAACCCACCCTGACAATAACCCCGAGAGCGGCTCAATGCGGCGTAGCGTATCCGCCAAGGTCGCACCGTGCCGCAAAGCCTCTGCTTCTGTACTGGCGAGCGATTCAACCCAAGGACTGCCTGTAGAGCGTCCGGCATGGGCGACCCCATCGACAAGCGAAACCCCCGCCCGTACGAGAATGGCCAGTGTCTTTGCAAATCGAATGGCAACAAGCAAAGCGTACCCCCGCCCTATAATCCCTGTCCGAAATATACGGCGATCGAGTCGGATGCGTAGCTCTAGATTTGACCGAATATACCGAAAGCCCGTTAGCAGAAAGAAAAACAAGCAGACCGACACAAGCAGCCCCCAAGGCCAAAGCCCGTTGCCTATAGCCAACATAATGCGCGTTAATAGAGGCATGGGAGCATCTATTCCCCCCATCAGCAACTGGGTTCGTGGAACCAGAAATCCCAGCATGACAATCGCCACAACAATCCCCAATCCCAGAACAATTGCTGGGTAGATCATAGCATGCGATATCTGTTCCCGCATTCGCTCCCGCTCTTCAATGAAATCTGCCAACTGCTCCAGCACGGATTCGAGAGCAGCGGCGCGTTCCGCAACATCAATGGTTGCTTCTTCAAACTGGGAAAGAGAAGCGCGTGACTCTGCCAGGGCCTGTGCCAGCGATGCGCCTTCACGAATCCGATCTCGAACGGTGCCCAAGATACCTTCCAAACCTCGCATTTCAGGTATCTTTATCAGCGTGTCAAGCGCTGCAACCAGAGGGATTCCCGCCACCAACAATGCGGCAAGCTCACGATACAGGATGCCACGCATTTCTGGAGAGACACGTTTTGACTTTGATCCCGATACGGAAAGGTGCTCAACAAGAATCCCCTCACGCGCAAGCTGCTCGCGAGCTGCCTTCGGATGCATGGCCTCAATCAGCCCTTTTCGAGCCGCAGCCCCTAATATGGTATATCCCTTGTATTCAAACGTCTTCATGTCGACGTCGTGCTGAGGATTTCATCAATTGTCGTTACGCCATTCAGAATTTTTGCAATGCCGTCATCGGAAAAACTCGTCAGATGGCTGTCAGTCGTTGCAGCCCGAAGTTCATCAATGCCGCAACGATTCTCTCGAATCAAATCGCGTAGCATCGGTGTTATGGTTAAGAGCTCAAAGATGCCTACTCTACCACGGTAACCACCGGTGCACTGATCACACCCCGCAGCATTCCAAACCGACTTTCCGGCAAGCGTTGCCCATGCATCACCGTATTTTTGCACTTCCGTAGCCTCAACCACGTGGGGCGCTCGACAATGCAGACAAAGTTTACGAACAAGGCGTTGCGATAAAACCCCACGCAGACAGGCAGACAGAAGATACGGTTCAATGCCCATATCAATCAGTCGAAAAACAGCGCTCACGGCATCATTGGTGTGAAGTGTGGTGAACACCAAGTGGCCCGTCAGTGAAGCCCGAAGTGCAATTTCCGCCGTTTCAGTATCACGTGTTTCTCCGACAAGAATGACATCGGGATCCTGGCGAAGAATATGGCGAAGCCCGTTTGCAAACGTCAGTCCAATTTTTCGTTTTACTTGAATCTGACCAATGTTATCCAACCGATATTCAATGGGATCCTCGATCGTGAGAATATTCCGCCGCGAGGAATCCAGTTCCCCCAAAGCGGCATAGAGCGTTGTCGTCTTTCCAGATCCCGTCGGACCCGAAACGACGATGATGCCATTGGACTGTGTCAGCAACGTGCTGAAACGATTACGACACTCTAACTCCATCCCCAGCGCTTCCATCGGCAGCAGGGTGCTGCTCTTGTCGAGCAGACGAAGTACAACACGTTCCCCTTCTGGGACAGGAATTGTGGAAACGCGAATATCGACCTCCCGCGCCCCCACACGAACGCGTGCCATACCATCCTGTGGCAGACGGCGCTCTGCAATGTCCATGTGTGACATGACCTTCAAGCGAGACACAAGGGACTGCACCATCTTTGCCGGTGGTGACGGTTGCTCATAGAGGTAACCATCAATGCGATAGCGAATACGGAGGCGATCTTCGAAGGGCTCCACGTGGATATCCGAGGCACGCTGTTTGAAAGCATCCAACAGAATCAAATTGATAAGCTGAGTTACCGGAGCTTCGTTGGCCACCTGAAGAAGATCATCCACTTGTGGGCGTAGCACGGGAGCGGAATCCCCCTCCAAGTCATCAATAAAGTCAGAGGGAGAGTTGTCTTTCTGATAATAGCCACGTTCAATACAGGCAAGGACAATTTCACGGGGGGCCAGAAGTGGTTGCAAATTCATTCCGGTTAAAATCGAAACGTACTCCTGCTCTCCCACAGCATTGGGGTCACTCACAAGCAGTCGTGGCACACCATCAAGGCGGATCGGCAGTAGGGCATTCTCGCGAGCCCACTCAACCGGAAGCTGTGCAAGAAGCTCGCTGTCCAGAGCCCCATCATCGACAACCGTTACATACTCAAGCCCATACTCAGCGGCCAGAGTTGCCAGATCCGATCGACCAGAGTCCGGTCGTTTGTCAACCGGATTAGTCGTCATCACGTTCAAGCCCCGTCTTCTCTTGCCAACGCTTCAGCATGATCTCGGCCGATGCGCTGTCGCTGACCACCGTCGGCGTTACAAGAATTAGCACATCGGTTCTCTCTGTGCTGGTTTGCGTTCGCCGAAACAACCACCCCAACAGTGGAATTGAACCTAACAACGGCACTCGGGTCACGCTCTCCAGTTCGTCCTCACGTGTTAAGCCGGCGATTACAATCGTACGCCCATTCTCGACAGTCACCGTTGTTTCAACCTGCCGTTTGGCAATCGTGGGAGCAAACTGCGTTCCATCGGGTCCGCTGTCGATGACCGCCTCAATACTCGGGTTCAGAATCATACGAACGCGTCCACCGGGAATGACATGCGGGGTTATCTTCAGTTTAACGCCAACATCCATTCGCTCAATGTTTTGAATGACATCCCGCGCTGATCCTGTGCCGCCAGCAATTGAGGACTTCAAGATCGGGATCTCGTTTACGACGCTCACGTTGGCTTCTTTGTCATTCTGCGTTTGCAGCGACGTCTCCGATACCACCTTGAATTTTGCGTTCATCCGCTGCGCATCAATATTCAAAATTCCCGGATAGCCGACTTGAATGGTACCATCGGATGCCAGTGAAGAACCGTGCGCAATACCGACACTAAGACCACTTGGAAAAACCCCGGACTGAATGCCGTTTAACAAATTCGCGCTATCGCCCAACGTGAACCCACCCTGTATGACGCTATCCCCTACCCCGGACGGCATATCCACGGCCGCTAACTCGACACCAAGTTGAAATCCCTCAGAATTGCTGATTTCCATGATGACCACATTAATGTGAACTTGTTCTGGCTCTTTATCCAGTTGATCGATCAAACGCTTAACCGCTTCAAAATCACCGGGGCTGGCGTCAACCAGCAAGGCATTTCCTGTGACAATCGAGTGGATGGCAAGATTACGCGGCGAAACAGTTTGATTTTTCCCCGCTCCCAGCTTCTGAGACAGAAGCCCATTGATACTCTCTGCCGCCTCTTCTGCTGACAGGTGATGCAAAAATATCGCATTGAGTCGACCGCGACCCGAGGGCAGATCAACATCCATTTTTTCAACAAGATCGCGAAGCACATCAAGCTGAGACGACGTTCCCACGACAATCAAACTGTTAGAGTGCGGAGCGGCTACGACCGCAGCGCTTCGGCCGTCACTTCCACCACCACCGGAGGTTCCCAAACGATTGCGGAGTTGCTCGGCTCTCGAAGCATGTTCCGCCAATGCGGTATTGAGCTGCTCCGCCATATCTCCGGCACTCGCATAAGAAAGCGGTATAACTTCTGTGACACGTGCCATGCCTGGCAGATCAATCTCGGCAACGAGTGCTTCTATGCGTCGAATATTCTCCGCCGTGTCAGTGACAATCAGATGATTGGTCTCCTCAATGGCGCTTACCCCCCCCGTTGTTCCGTTTCCTGCTTTTGTTTCCAGAACCTTTTTGAGCTCAGCAGCGGAAACGTGCTTCAGTCGCATGACTTTCGTAACGACGCCATACTGAGGCGTCTCTGAGCCAACGCCTACTACGGTTGCCAGGGGCGTTGATCGTGACGCCAGAGCAACGACACGTAGGATGTTACCATCGGCAAGAACGGAGCAACCCACGGACTCCAGGATAGAGATGAAAAGCGGATAGACCTCATCTTGTCGAACGCGCGGGGATACCACCGTAATGTTGCCCTTGATATCGTCACCGACGACAAAACGCTTCCCCGTCAGTTCCCCGACAAGTTTTACAAACGTTCTTACATCCACCGCATCGAATGCGAAGTTGACGACGTCAGCATCCGTTTTCTGATCTGCTTGCGTCGAAGCGGGAAGCCTTCCCAGAACAACGAAAAGAAGAGCACAAGCAATGGCGACCATCCGTTTCACTTAAGGATACCTCGCTTTGAATTTTCGATAAAGGCGATGAGTTGATTAAGCTCCTCGCATGGCGTTAGGGATTTGCGAATCTCTTCAATGGCTTGCTGTGTCGATAATTCCTGACGAAAGAGAATACGGTGCGCTCGCTTCAATATCTCACGCGCTTCCGAACAAACTGCTTTCCTCTCCATTCCAATACTGTTCACCCCACGCACACGGGGGGGGTGACCATCTACGATCATGAAAGGAGGACAGTCTTTTACGATTTTTGAGCAGGCACCCACCATGCACAAGCGTCCGATCCGAGTAAATTGATGAACACCAGTCAAACCACCAATGATGGCCTGATTCTCAACAATCACATCCCCAGCCAACGTTGTGCCATTTGACATGATTACACCATCACCAACGTCACAGGCATGTGCAACATGGCAGTAGGCCAAAATTGTACAGTCTGAACCCACACGCGTAATTTCGCCCTCGTTGGTTCCTGAGTTCACCGTGACGTACTCCCGGAGCGTCGTGCGATCCCCAATCTCAACGGAGGTCTTTCCCCCCTTGAATTTAAGGTCTTGGGTCTGTGTTCCAATACAGGCAAACGAATATAGATTACAATCCTTTCCGATTGTCGTATTCCCCTCAATAACGACATGGGATCGGACGACCGTATTGGCCCCAATTTTCACGTCAGGCCCGATAACAGAGAAGGCGCCAATCTTGATGTCATCTCCAAGTTCGGCCCCATCCTCAATAACAGCAGTGGGATGTACATTCATCATTTAGGGCCATCCTCGGCTCCAATCATGCACATCATCTCTGCCTCAGAGGCAACTTTCCCGTCGACACGCACGGTACCCTTGAAACGTGCCAACTTTGAGCGCAATTTTGTGATATCAATTTCAATGCGGAGTTGATCCCCCGGCTTGACAACTTTACGAAAGCGGGCGCCATCAATTCCCATGAAAAAAGGAACCCCATCAGGATTTCCTGCAATGCGGTTGAGCAAGATGCCTGCCGTTTGCGCCATGGCCTCAAGCTGAAGCACGCCTGGCATTACAGGCAGTCCCGGGAAATGTCCCTGAAAGAAAGGTTCATTAACTGTAACATTCTTAATACCCACGATATGCTTTTCGTCATCGCACTCAACAATCCGATCGACGAGCAGGAACGGATAACGGTGCGGTAGCAAATTCATGATTTCTTCGATTTCTAGCGTGGCCATGACAAAGCTCTCCTTTGGTTCCGAATTCATTAAGGGTGATACCACAGTCAGATCGACTTGAAAAGCAATTCAGAAGTCCTGAGGGGGATCTAAGGAGGATCAAACACGGGGTTGCGTTCTTCGTAAGGCGTTGCGGCGTAAGGATCGGGCGCGTTTCATGTTCACCACAGTCGCATCGGATAACGAGAACGGGCGACGAGAACGGATGACGAGGAGAAAGAATCCCTAATCGTGCACTGTTCTCGTTGCCCATTATCGTCCACCGGGGCGAGTGTTTCGCATCCTGCAAATGGGCTCCACCTTACAGTCCGATTATTATTACGAGCAGGAGTACGTTTACGAAAATATGGTTCTTCAATTTGCCCCCGATCAAAACCACCAACATCTACACTGCTTAACGCATACGTCGAATGAGGAGTGTCCCAATGAGAATCGACAACACAACAGGCATCCACGTCAGTAGGTCAGGGTGAAATGCCGGGTAGTTCGAAAGTTGCTGCGCAATGATAATAAAAAGATAGAAACTAAAGACAAGCAAGAGACTCAACGCAATCCCGATCGACGACTCCTTGCGATGAGAGCGAATCCCCAGAGGCAGCCCAAGAAACACAAATGCTACGCAGGAACATGACAGCGCAAATCGTTTATGCAACTCCACAGACATATTCATACGATGCTTAGCCGCATCTTCGACTTGCTCATGCGCGTCCAGCTCAACACTTCGGATTCTCACAAGTAACTCGCCAAGAGTTAGATCTTTCACATGTTTTCTGTAAACCTTTTTCCGTCCTGAACTTTTGATACGCTCGGTCAACGCATCGCAGTAAGCAGGAACGGGGCGCTCGACAGAGAGTGGATCAATCGTGACCTCTTCTAACGCAAGGACGATCTCAAGAGTGTTGGTATCTACAGTTACCGTTCCATACTTAGCTTTTATCTCGCGAGTTTGTCCCGGAGTACGTAGGTCGTAAATTCGAATATCTTCCAACCGCTGGTTGCTGCGCATCCCCACATAGAGCGTTAGACCATCAAAATCTTGAATGGGGCGACCTTCCTCTAGGAGATCCATCGGATTTTGAGAAGTGAGAGATGCAAAGGCAGAGCGGCGTGCATAATGACTGGCAGGTACCAGTTCATTATTTATGTAAAGACAAACCAACGCCATGAGCATTGCTGACGGTAATACCCAACGCATCACCTGCCATAGGCTAATGCCACAGGCGCGCATGGCTACAATTTCACTATCCGCAGAAAGCCGACCAAAAACAAGCAGAGTTGCCGTCAATGCACTGATTGGAATAGCAAACGAAAGCGCGGAGGGTATACCGCTGCCAAAGACCACAAGGAGGGGGTGCCAGTCCACGCCCTTGGCTACCAAATCCGAGAGTTTAAATAGTCCCCCGATCGAGAGCACAAAGGTAAACACAGCCACCGTTGCCGCGAAGGTGATCAGATAGCTCTTGGCAATATAGTGGCTGAGTGTCCGCACAAAACGTCCTGAACCAGGTAAGGCCTGGCAATATCGAGACTTGTCTATTTCGTTTCGGGAGCAACTGTAGCTTCGGGAGCAGCAGTCACTTCGGGCACTACTTGCGGCTCGGTCAAATCGACAGCATCGTCATTTTCGCCTTTACGGATATAGACCTCAACGCGCCGATTCTCAGGATTTCCGGCCTCCGGATCATTGGGCGCCTTTGGACGGCTGAATCCAAAACCTTTGGCTTTCAGGCGCTTCCCGTTGATCTTGCTCGAATCTATCAAATACTGCCGCACAGCCTTTGCGCGCTGTTCTGAAAGATTTAAATTATAGGCTTCATCAGAAAGACGTTTGCGGTCTGCATGACCTTCAATGACGGCGTTGGCACTCGCGTCACGGCTGAGAACTTTGCAGATGATATCGAGCTCTGGGAAATAGACCGACTTGATGATGTCTTTGTCGTAATCGAAATTAATGTTGAGTTCAAATAGCTGTAAATCATCAGCATCATGGCCCGCGCGAGGATCCGTATTATCGTCAATCACCTCATGCCCGTCGGCGACACCACCAGCATCCGTGTCCCGATCGTTCGGATCCGTATCGTACCGATGAACCTCTTCCCCATCCTGCAATCCATCCCAGTCGGTATCGGGTTCAAGCGGATTAGTGTCATAGTCCAGAACTTCCTCCCCGTCCGTCAGCTTATCACCATCGGTATCCGGGTTGTAGGGATCAGTGTCAATTTCACCTTCTTTGATGTCCGTAAGGCGATCGCCATCGCTGTCAATTGGACCATCCGTTGCAACAATGTTTGGAGCAATTCCTGCACCCCACGTCCACACAACCCCCGCATCAATGATTGCATTGGCCTCAGTATCGTTTCCAGCCACGAATGTGCGACCATCGACTCGGATTGCCCATTCATCATTAAAGTGGTACATCACGCCTCCGCCAACGCGGACTGCAGCGTCAAGTCCATCGCCACCAATATCTTCGCCGTACATGATCACTCCCACACCAGCTGTCAGATATGGATCCAAGCGTTCCCAGCGCGTAAAATGAAACAGCAGATCGAGATATGCACCAAACGCATACGTGTCGTGTACACCTTCTCCTACCTCGTCCGAAAGTCGTGAGTATCGCTCCCCATAGCTGTTGCGGTAGTTCTCATCAAGCTTGGGAGCAATGGCAATGCCCCCTTCAACAGACCACCATTCATTATAGTCATATCCCAAACGAACGGTGCCGAGAAAACCATCCTCAAGCTCCTCATCCCCCTCATACTGGATTGAACCAAGTCCGCCACTTAAATACCACTTTGCCTCAATAGACTGCTCTTGGGCTATTCCCCATGTTGCGCCCAACATGATCACGGCCAATAGCATTACGGATCGTCCAAGTTTCAACAACGTGTGACACATATAAAAACCTCCCTATTAATTCAGTTATCATGTTCGCTAAAAAATCCCCTACAAAGTAACCCATGGCGAAAGGAACATCAACCCCCAACCGCATTAAATCCAAACCCTCGCACCAACCTCTTCCGTTGCAATGGACGCCCATTCCCACAGGCGTTGAGGCTAGCAGCAGCCATAATACGTCTCCCCCCATCGTTCCAACCAACGCATGCTATGAGCAATCGAGTAATTCCATTAATCCTGCTCACGCCCGAGGAAACGGCATTCATTAACTGGGACGCGCATATCCATCGCGATACCGCTGTCGCGGTGATCCAGATACTCCCCCGCCCCACCCGCAACACGGCCAAGGGCAAAAGCAAGGAAAGGAAGATCAATCGCACGCTCTACCGTGATTTTCTTGTCAACCAACAACGGCCAGGCAATCCCCATCAACACACAGGTAAGGGCAGCATCCACGTTGACGGCGTGCACCTTGCTCGTCGCGCGTTGTTCCATCATGCCACGGGAGAGACGATGGTAGAAATCCAGAAAAACATTGTAGATATTATCCTCACCCATCACCTCGTTGATCACGCGCTCACGCGGATCATAGTTGACCGCCTCGGTATTGAAGACAGGATGCCCAAGACAGGGAACCTTCTCATAGGCCACACCCGCTTCCTTAGCCACCTTCTTACGCTGCTTGAACTCCTGGACAAACGCCAAGACCAGAGCATCGAGTTTCGGAGCCATGTTGCGGTCATACGGATCGACAAGATCCGTATCACGGAACACTTTGATCAGCATGCGTGCCGCCTTCGAACCGTTCCCGCCATGCACCGTTCCCATGCTACCAAGCGTGGCCATCATCGCCGTGTTAGGGCCGTTGCCAGCTGAGGCGGAAAGTTTCGCGCCCTGGGCAGAGATCGTACCCGGCCCATTGGTCAGGGCCGCCATCAGGCTCATGTCAAACAGACGCGCCTCAAAAGCATCCTTGACGGGATGCCCTAGCCAGTACAGCAGCACGGTCTCAGCAAACGAACCGGTCTTCATGAGGCCGACGAGTGAGCGCCCGTAGATCCGCGGGGTAGCCCCGTCATTGGATGAAGCATGCGAGGAACCACGCATCGACTGGTGACTCGGAACGCGCCCGATGCTGGAGGTCACGTAGTGCCTTACGAGCTTGCCGTACGGTTCTGGTATTGATGCTACATGGGGAACCAGATCACGCGGCAACACCTTCGCCAGCGAGCCTAGCTCGACAAACCAGGGCCGTAGGGCCAGCGGCCGTAGCGGGGCAAAATCACGCTTGATCTTGAGAGCGGACATTAGAGCCGTTGCGGCAGGAACCAGATCGTGCAGAGCGTCGACACGGATGCCGCGTGGATGCTCCGCCAGCAGCTTGGGCTGCTTGCGTCGCTCGTAAGGGTCGAAGACAGGAACACCAAAGTAGTCATCAAAGAGCGCCTTCTTCCCGGATGCCGATGAACCGGGACCGTCGACCACCGCGCCGGCATGTCCCAACGAAACGTCGATGCTCTCAGCAAACTCCCCAGCCACGTAGACCAAGATCGGCTTGGGGGTACGCATCTTCTTGATCGCCTCGATCGCCTCGGCCTCGTAAACACCGCCAGGCTCCACATACAGCACGATTATGCTGGTACGCTTGTCGCGCATCGCCAGCGCAAGAAGATCTTTCAACGGTGTCAGGATGTTGACATCCTTACCCGTCGAAATGCCGTAGGATATACCCAACCCCGCCGACTGCAGATAGGAGGCGATCGTATTGACCATATTGCCCGAGTTAGAAATGACACAGGCACACCCCTCCCTGAACGTTTCATTCGGCGAGTCACCACCCACCGCACCCACCCGCACCTTGTCGTGCACATTGATAACGCCCAGCGTGTTGCATCCCAGGATGTCGACGCCCTCGGTGTCCGCCAGTCGCCGCAGTTTTGCCGTGACCTCAATGGAAACGTTCTCGGTAATCACAAACACCGTCTTGACGCTGCCTCGGTTGTTCTCGAGGGCCTCCTTGACATCGCCATACACCGCGTCAGGCGGTGAATAAACGATAATCTTGGTCGGCCAGCGATTTTCCGGAAGTTGCGTGAGCATCTCATCAAACTGGCCAAATACGGGGATCGACTTCTCTCCCGGCACCTCAACCCTCTTCCCCGACTTGCCGAGCGCCCAACCGGCCACGACATTGCCGCAGAACTGCTGCGAAATCGTGCTCACCTTGGAGGCCTCGCGTCCGGTAATGTTTGACACGGCCACGCGATCACCCTTCTTCAACAATCCACTCAACGATCTGGCAATCATTTTGCACCTCCGTTAACCTTGGCGCACTGCTTCGCCAGTCGGGCCGCATAAGCTGCCACCAGCGTAATTGGCGTGTCCGGCCCAAAGAACACGTATGGCATTCCTAAATTCTCAAGCGTCTTCTTCATCATTGCGAACCCTTGCACCAGACCGGGGCCGCCACGGCCAATCACTACCGGGACCGGATGTGGACCATTGTCATCGACCCACTCCTGTAGAGCGTCGGCAATCGCGGCAAACGTAATGTCGACCTGCGTGTTGTTGGCCTTGCCGCCAAGGATCAAAAGCAAGGAGGCATCTGCCAGCTTGTGTCGAAAGCAGATCTCCGCGGTTTTCTTCATGCGCTCATACGGCGGATTGCCACCGAAGTCCGAAAGAAACATGGGGTCACCCCCGGCCTGTGCCAACGTCTCGATCACAATCGTACTGGCCCCACCACCAAACAGCATGGGGAGAATGAGTTTTCCGCCCAGGTCAGCCACGTGAGCCTGCCCCTGATGGCTCGACGCCGACCAAGCGTTCATCTCCTCCTCAAACACATCTACCATGGTTGGATACTCAGGCAGCTCAAAACCAAGATCCTTGAACTTGATGTTGTTCTCATCGAACGTGGCTTTGAAGTCGCAGGCGTATACTCCGCCGGCTTGCGTCACACGCCAGGGGTTTATCTCGCAGCTCTTCATGCCCGTCGCGCTGAACATGTCCCACTGCTTCACCAAGCAGAGCGCCAGATTCGAATTGAGCTTGCCTTCTGGCAGCCCCGCCTTGACTAAAGCTTCCGACGCTTGGTAGGCATTGAGCCCGCGAAACACGTTCAGGGGCACGGTAATCTTGTCCGACTCATCGACCGACTCGATATCGACCCCTCCCTTCGTGGAGACGGTGAGGGAGGGCGCGAGATAGCGGGAGTTGTAGGTAATGGCTGAGAACACCTCCATGTCGGCAGGCACGGTTTGGACCATGTAGGCCGTTCGGGGCTGCTGGCCCGAGACCACCTTGGCCGCGACCATCTTGAGGAGCGTCATCGCCTCGTGGTAGTTCTCCACTTTGCGCACCATCCCCGCCTTGCCCCGCTTACCCGCCAAGACATCCGGCTTGACGATGCCACTGCCCCAATCCGACAGCTTACGCTTCACCTCAGACTGCCGCACCGGCTCCACCACAAAGTCTGGCGCCGGAATCTTGAAACGCGACGCCAACATCTCCAGAAACGTCAACTCACCAATCTGTGCACTCATCACACCCCCCCCTGTTAACTAAAGCCGGCAAGCTCTCAACGGCCGAAGGCTACATCGTTCCAGCGCAGTGTTTCCTTTAGTTGACGCAGACGGGTGTCTGCATCGATAACGACCAACTCAATGTTGGCCATCTCTGCGAAGATCTCAATGTGGCGGGTCTCAACTTGCTGTGAAAAAACGGTATGGTGAGCGCCGCCAGCCAGAATCCAGGCTGCTGCGCCGACCTTCAAGCTTGGCATCGGCTTCCAGAGCACGCGGGCCACGGGCAATCTCGGCAGATCGTGCTGCGGTAAAACGGCGTCCACCTCGTTGACAATCATGCGAAAACGGTTGCCCATATCAATGGGCGAAACATTGATGGCCGGACCCGCAGACGCAGTGAAAACGAGTCGTGCCGGATCGTCTTTGCCACCGATATCGAGAGGATGGGTTGCGAGCGTCGGCTTCCCGGACGTGATCGAGGGACAGACCTCCAGCATGTGTGCCCCCAGCACCTGCTCCCCGTCGGGTGCAAAGTGATAGGTGTAGTCTTCCATAAAGCTCGTCCCGCCCTCGATCCCCTCACCCATCGCTTTCATGATGCGCACCATCGCGGCGGTCTTCCAGTCTCCCTCAGCTCCAAATCCGTAGCCCTCGGCCATCAGACGCTGAACTGCCAGGCCTGGAAGCTGCTTGAATCCGTGCAAGTCCTCAAACGTAGTTGTAAAAGCACCGAATCCACCTTCTTCGAGAAATGCTCGCATTCCGATTTCGATACGTGCCTGCTCGGCAATATTATCCATCAACGCATCGCCAGGAACAGTGTAGGCAGACCTATACTCCTTGACAAGTGCTTCGATCTCAGAATCGGTTACCTGATCGACATAGGCCTTGAGATCCCCCATCCCGTAGCCATTGACACTGTAACCGAACTTAATCTGGGCCTCCACCTTATCGCCCTCGGTGACCGCCACTTCGCGCATGTTATCACCAAACCGCGCGACTTTCAGGTGTTGAGATTCATGCCACGCTCTGGCAACCCGAGTCCAGACACCCAACTCTTCACGGACCGCAGGGTCTTCCCAGTGACCTACCACTACGGTGCGGCTTTTCCGAAGTCGGGAACAGATAAATCCAAACTCACGGCCGCCATGGGCAGACTGGTTTAGGTTCATGAAGTCCATGTCGATTTCCGACCATGGAATGTCTCGGCCAAACTGCGTGTGTAGATGGACAAAGGGCTTCTTCAAAGCCGTCAGTCCGGCAATCCACATCTTGGAGGGACTGAACGTATGCATCCAAGTGATGAGTCCAATGCAATTCTCGTCAGCATTGGCATCGCGACACACAGCGTAGACTTCGTCAGGCGTCTTGACGGTCGGTTTCCAGACAACATTAACAGGAATGCTAACGTCGGCATTCAAGGCGTCCGCAATTTGTTTCGCGTCTTTAGCGACCTGTTTGAGAGTCTTTGGCCCATACAGATGCTGGCTGCCTGTGACAAACCATAATTCATGTTTCGTGTTCATAATCATACTCCAATTTTCTCTGTTCCCTCCTGTTCAAACCAGCAGAGACCCAGTAACGCTTAACCATTTCAGCTTTCAGCTTTCCGAATTTGCCACTTCGTTGCTGATAATAATCGGCCAGTTGCCTTCGGCTGCGCAGCTTTTCTCAAGCACCCTATCATTTCTGTCCGTAATAGGCGTTCTCCCCATGCTTACGAAGATAGTGTTTATCCAACAAGAACTGATCGACCGCGCCAACGGTCGGATTAATCGACAGCGTGGTTGCCGCCATTTGGGCGACGGCTTCCAGAATGCGACCGTTCACCACCGCCTTCATAGCGTCGGCACCCCAGCTAAACGGCGCGTGACTTGACACCAGCACCCCTGGCAACTCTTCAGCGCTGAGGCTGTGTTGCACAAAATGTTCTTCAATCACTTTGCCGGTATTCAGTTCATACTCGCCTTCGATTTCCGTTTGCGTCAACGGGCGCGTACACGGCACGGCTCCGTAGAAGGTATCCGCGTGTGTGGTTCCGAGGCACGGAATTTCCTGATGCGCCTGCGCCCACGCTGTGGCAAACGGCGAATGCGTGTGCACAATGCCACCAAGCATTGGGAATGCACGGTAGAGATGCCAGTGAGTGGCGGTGTCGGACGAGGGGGTCATCTTTCCCTCGATCTTCTCGCCGGTTTCAAGCGAAATAACCGGCATGTCATTCGGCGTCATCGTATCGTAGTCAACACCACTCGGCTTGATGACAAACACGCCCAAGTCACGATCCACTTCGCTAGCATTCCCCCACGTCAGAATCGCAAGCTGAACGCGGTGAATCTCCTTGTTCGCCGCACAAACACGCGATCTCAAGTCCTCGTAGCTCATGGTTGACCTCGCTGTGCTTCGCGAATAGCAATCAATTCCTTCATCACCTCAAACTGATTTCCAGAGTATTCCCGGGTACCGAACAGATCGTGCAACCGTTTGTAGAGACCGAAGAGCTTTTCGTAGATGGCTACGTTCTCCGCGATGGGAGAATATTCAGCCTGCAGGCCGGCCACCATCACTTCCGCCGCGTCAAAGTCAGCATAAAAGCCCGCCGCAACCGCACCCGCCATGGCTGAGCCGAGAGCGCAAGTCTGATCGCTCGCTGAAACCTGCATCGGGCAGTTGAACACGTCGGCATAGATCTGCATCAGAAAGGGGCTCTTAATGGCAATACCGCCGCAGTTGATCACATTGCTAACATTGACACCATATTCGACCATGCGGTCGCGAATCATGCGTGCGCCGAATGCGGTAGCTTCGACAAGGCCCCGGTAGATTTCGTGAGGCGACGAATGCAAGGTCAGCCCCATCACCAGCCCGGTGAGCTGCTGATCGACAAGCACGGTGCGGTTGCCGTTGTTCCAGTCGAGCGCGAGCAGCCCGCTTTCCCCCGGCTTCAGGGCGTTGGCCGACTCATCGAGCTGCCGGTGCTTCATGCCGCCACCCGGCTGGACCTTGTGAACATACCAGTTGAAGATATCGCCCACGGCCGACTGACCGGCCTCGACGCCGTAGTTCCCCGGAAGAATCGATTCGGGAACCACGCCGCACACGCCAGGGATGTCGTCGAGATCGTGACTCATCGGCAGGACGGCAAGGTCACAGGTAGAGGTGCCGATCACTTTTACCATCGTACCGGGCCGGATACCGGAGCCAACGGCACCGAGATGCGCGTCGAACGCACCGGCGGCGATGGCAATGCCTTCTTTCAGGCCAAGCTTGCCGGCCCACACAGCTGTCAGCGTACCGATGGACTCGGCGATGTTGTACGCCTTATCTGGCAAGCTGGCGCGGACCTTTGAAAGCACGCCTTCGTCGAATGCGCCGATGAAATCCCCGGCGGGATACCCACCCCAATCCGGATTGAACATGGCCTTGTGACCCGCCGCGCAAATGCAGCGCTTAACCTGATCTAGAGCAGTGGTACCGCTCAGAACTGCTGGAACCCAATCCGCCAGCTCGACCCAGCTGGCCGAAGCGGCGAATACCGCGGCATCATCACGAGCACACTTGAGCAGCTTGGCCCAGTACCATTCGGAAGAATAGATGCCGCCGCACTTGGCAAGATACTCTGGATGAGCCGTCTTGGCGGCCTCAGTGATTTCGGCTGCTTCCTTGACCGCGGTGTGATCCTTCCACAGCCAGGCCATCGCATTCGGGTTCTCGTCAAATTCGGATATGAGAGCAAGCGCAACGCCGTCGCCATCCACCGGAATGGGGGTTGATCCGGTGGTGTCTACGCCGATGCCTACCACGTTATCAGCCACGCCAGTCCCTGCCAATGCAAGTGCTTCGGTGATAGTCCTTTCGATGCCAACGAGATAGTCGGCCGGATGCTGACGTGCCACATTAGGATCCTTCGGATCAATCACAACACCCATATCGCCATGCACATAGTTGTAAACCGCAGAACCAAGCTCCGCACCATCCTTCGTATCCACAACAACCGCACGAACCGAGTTTGTGCCGAAGTCTAAACCCATTGCGAACTTACTCATGAGATACACTCTCCTTCTTCATTGATTCTGTCCCAATATCTTTACTCAATTATACACTTTGCGCGATTGACCCACCGAGTGGGATCTAACTCATCCTCAAGCGTCAACGGCATCGTACGGGCTGAAACTAATGCATCAACAAAGAGATCAAAATAGTTTTGAGAAGGGGGCGTGACATCAAGATCTACGGGGTCACCTCCAACAGGAATCAAGCGCGCCTTTGCCCCATCCGCGTTCGATTCAACAACACCCTTCGTACCGAAGATCCTCACGATTTCATATCCCCACATATGTTTACCAAGCGGATTGAGATAGTTGCTAATGCCGGTGGCGATACCGCCGTTTTCCAGTGTCATTTGAATACCCACCGCCATGCGGCAACCCTTTTCAGGATCTGCATGCCCAAGCCGCGTCTCCTCCATCTGCATAGAGGCGATACGTTGACCGGCAATGTGCTCCACAAAACGCGCCACATAGACCCCAACCTGACGACCCAAACCACCATCTATGTTCTCATCTGAAGGACGCCCATTCCACCAGGGGTAGGACTTCTGAGCCAACACCTGAACCACCTCGCCAATCACACCGGATGCCACAGCCTCGCGCATTGCCATATACGGCTGACTCACCACCGTGCCCGCCATTTCGTGAAACTGCATGCCCGTTTCCTCTGCCGTCGCCATAATTGCATCAAGGTCAGACTCCGTCATAGCACAAGGCTTCTCAGCATATACATGCTTCCCCGCCTTCATGCATGCGATAGCGTGACGTGCCTGCTCGCTGCGCAACGGCGAGCAGAGACTCACCAACTCTACACGCTCATCTGCAAGCAGGGCATCGAGATCGTCATAGCGCAACACATCCCCCACCCCGTCAGGAAGCACGGAATCGCCAAATTCCGCTACGGCCACGAGCTCTGCCGCGGGATGATCAACAAGGTGTCCCGTGATCTGATGTCCGTTCGTGCCGTACAGTCCTATACCTGTCTTTCTAACCGGGTTCTGCATCAGCCATCTCCATCATAAACTGAAACACGCTATCGCCAAACCCAGGCAGACCCTCGTGCCCAAAATCGGGATAGAGGATCATATTCTTTTCGGACGTGATCTTGTTGTAGGCGGCAAACTGGGTAGAGGGCGGACAGACATCGTCGATAAGACCGCAGCCCTGCAGAATTTTGGCGCGGATACGCTTGGCGATGTTCTGCACGTCGATGTAACCCAACTTGGTGAAAGTCTCGTCTTCGTGTTCATGCGTGGGATCGAAGCGGCGGAAGTAATCCCGCAACTCGACATAAGCCTTCTGATCAAGGTCCATCTCCCAGACGCGCCGATAGTCGCAGAGAAACGGAAAGGTCGGTGCTGCACGATTAATGGAGGGCTCCAAGGCTGCACAAGCCAGCGTGAGCCCCCCGCCCTGCGAGCCTCCAAGCGCACCGACCCGCGTGGCGTCCACTTCATCAAACGCCATGACAATGCGGGCGAGCTGGGCCGTATCGAGAAAGATCTGGCGAAAGAGCAATTTTTCGGGGTTGTCGGCAAGGCCACGGATAATGTGACCATTCAGCGTGTTGCCCTTCACCTGTCCAGCATCCTCGGACAGACCACCCTGCCCGCGGCAATCAAGTGAGGCGATGCTGTAACCCACTGACGTCCAGGCGAGCTTGCTCATCCAGTCGCCCGCGTTACCGGAGTAGCCATGAAACTCCACCACGGCCGGATGCGGCTGGGCTGTCATTTGTAACGGCCGCACATACTTCGCATGGATTCTGGCCCTATCCACACCCGTGAAGTAGAGGTCAAAACACTCTGCATTTGGTGCTGCAAAATCGGATGGAATCAGTTCCACGCGCGGGTCAAGTGCGTGCATCGCCGCCAACGCCCCATCCCAGAACAGATCAATATCTTTCGGGCAGGGACTCACGCCCTGGTAGGTTTTTAGTTTTTCAAGCGGTAGGTCTACAACAGGCATAGTGGCTCTCCGTGTCACTCCGTTTATACATGAACAGGATACTTACTTGTTTACTCATTCTACATCATCTCGGTCTAACCGCTGGACTGGGCGCGCTTCATCGCCTCGATGACCTTAATGCCATCTCGAAATAGGATTCCCTCAGCCCCGTCAGAATTTCACGCTCCACTATGGATACGCCAAAATCAAGTCCAACAATTCCAACCTTTATCTTTTCCATAAACAATCTTCAATTGTTTTCCCTACGGGCCTGCATGAGTGCCACCCTACTTGGCCCTCTTCAAACGACGAGTCCCCGCAATCTTTTTCCTCACGTAGGCCAGACATCTTGTCCGGTTTCCGGTAGACGGACAAGATGTCCATCCTACTTCACAATCAATCGGCCTTCAATAGTTGTGCTCGCTGTATCATCCGGTTGACCGCCACCGACGCTAATGCTGTACTCACCCAGCGCTACAAAGGGATTTCCCTTCGCATCATATGCGGCGAGCTGCTTCCGCTTTAGATTAAACATCACCGTTTTGCTCTTCCCCACTTTGACGTGAATACGCTTAAACGCAACAAGCTGCTTAAGCGGTGTCGGCACTTTGGCAGGGTTGTTCGACACATACACCTGCACGACCTCGTCACCATCATGCTGACCGCTGTTCTTCACCTCCACCGAAATCTTCAGCCCATCTACCTTCAGCTTGAGGTACGCAAAAATTGTGTAACTCAAACCGTAACCGAAGGAGTAGAGCGACTTCTTCTTCATAAAGCGATAGGTTCGCCCCTTCATGCGATAGTCGGTAAATTCCGGAATATCTGCCAGTGATTTGATGAACGTCAGGGGCAGGCGCCCGGCGGGGTTATAGTCACCAAAGATGACGTCGGCCATAGCGTCCCCCCCGGCTTCGCCCGGGTACCATACCATCAGGATGGCGGCACAGTGCTTCTTGGCCCAGTTCAACTCAATAGGACTCCCACCGGTCAAAACCAGAATCACCGGTTTGCCGGTGGCATGCAATTTTTCAAGCAGAGAGAGCTGCCGCTCAGGCAAGCCAATCCGTACGCGATCACCTCCGCCCTCAGCATCGGGTACGCCCACGTCGCCAGACTCTTCACCTTCCATTTCAGGTGTAACGCCCATGCAGGCCACAATCACCTCGGCATTGCCAAGAACCCCACTGATTTCCGCATCAATCGCGCCTGAGCAATAGTTGACCTGTGTACCTGCCGAAACCTTCCCGATCACGCCCTCAAGCAACGTCGAGAAATGAGATGAGAAGCCGTTGTAGTTACCCCACAGCACGTCATGGCGCGTGGCATTAGGACCCACAACAGCCATAGCCTTGATTGCTTTCGAAAGTGGCAGGACACGCTTTTCGTTCTTGAGCAATACAATCGACTCACGAGCCGCCTTGAGCGCGAGATTCTGGTGCACCTCGCAGTTAACCACATCAGGCTTCAGTTTCGCCCACGGCACCTTGCTCTCCGGATCAAACATACCGAGACGGATGCGCGCTTCGAACAGCCGTTTGACAGAGACGTCTATCTCCGCCTCAGTGATCAGCCCCTGCTTCACCGCACCAAGCAAATGGGGATACATGTCGCCGCAATTGAGATCACAGCCATTCTTCACAGCCATAGCGGCTGACTCTTCAGCCGTGTTCACCACCTTGTGGTTGACGTGGAAATCCTTGATCGCCCAGCAATCGCTAACCACATACCCCGGAAAACCCCACTCATCGCGAAGGATATCCTGTAGCAGTGTCTTGCTGCCACAGCATGGCTCTCCGTTAGTCCGATTGTAGGCGCCCATTACCGACCAGGCGCCCGCCTCTTTGACAGTCGCTTCAAACGCGGGTAAATAGGTCTCACGCAAATCGCGCTGACTCACCTCGGTATTAAACGTGTGTCGTAGCGGCTCGGGCCCACTGTGAACGGCATAATGCTTCGGCGTCGCTACAAGCTTGAGATACTTGGGATCATTGCCCTGCAACCCCTTAACGAAAGCCACGCCCATGCGCGCCGTCAGGAAGGGACATTCACCATAGGTTTCCTGTCCCCTGCCCCAGCGGGGATCACGAAAGATATTGATATTGGGCGTCCAATAGGTCAGACCAAAATAGACTCCACGGTAACCCTGCTTCAGGGCCTGGTGATGCTTCGCCCGTGCCTCATCAGAGATGGCGCTCGCCACCTTGCCGGTCAGCGGCACATTGAATGTTGCAGCCATCCCGATGGATTGCGGAAAGACGGTTGCCCTTCCAGCTCGTCCAACGCCATGCAGACACTCGTTCCACCAGTTATAGTCCGGTACGCCCAGCCGTGGAATCGGCGGGGCATCGTGCAACATCTGCGCAATCTTTTCACGCAACGTCATCGGCCCTACCAGCGCATCCACACGCTCGTGCACACCAAGGTTCGAATCATACCACACATGATCTGTCTTCATCTTCGGCATGCGTCATCCTCCAATCTGAATACCGTCATATATAATCATAGAAACCAATCAACAATAGTACCGACGCATGCGGACAAATGCGCGGAAGAGAGCTATGCGTAATCCGAGATTGCCCTCCGAAATCGCATATAGCCCTGTGCATGGTCAAACACACTATCAACGCCCTTTTCTACAGGCAAGAATTCATGCACATTGCATAACCCCTGTGTCGCGCCTCAATGCATGTCCACATCACACGAACCGATGCCGCCACGATAGAAGCTGAATCGCACATTGGGGTGCAAACCAAGCAGCGACATTGGAACAGCGCTGTCGACAATCTTCTTGCTGATCATATAGGTGCTCAGGCGCAAGCCGAAGGCGTTGTCGTGATGGCCCGGATGCCAGATCGAGACACATTCGGCTTTGAAGGTCTCAACCGGGCCGACTGTAAAGGCCTGGTTCGGCACCATGTAGACGCGTCCACCGCCGCTGGTGCGGGCATTCTGGGCCAGAGTTAGCGGATGGAGATCCACTTGGCGCGCCCCAAGCTTCAGATACTCCTCCGGCGATGGCGGCGCTTCCTTGTAAGCTCCCGCCCGTTTCACCGGATCATTGAAAGCCCAGTGCTTGGTCTCCCCCTGCCCACCTTGCATGATCACGCAGCGGCACGCGTCAAAGGATGCCGAATACTCAGCCAAGCTGTCGTGCCTAGGGAAACGCAGGTTGCTCTCCAGTATCGCCAGCTCAGGGCGAATCCGGTTGAAGCAGAGGTTGCGGTCGGCCCTCTCGAAGGAGAGAGGAAAATCAACAGGGGCGGCTTTTCCGTCAATGCACCATTCGTCCATCCCCCAAAAATGCGCGTGCTTTAAATCGATACCAAGCTCATTGACTAGCCGTGCCACCAACGGCAACTGTTCGGTCGGCCCGACCGGCCCGCAGATCCCGGCAGGCTGTTCTGCAGTGGCTTCACGCCACGCTTCCAGATATTCCAGCGCCTCGGCCATGTACATCTCTTCAAACGTGTTGTAAAAGGTCACCGAGAATCCGGGTCGGGCCAAAGCCAGCAAGTCATCGGGCTGCAAATCGGCCGCCGCCTCCAGAATCTCGTGATCTAAAGTTGTATAGTCCCACCAGTCCGACGAAATCTTACTCAGTGCACGTGCCATCGCTTTGACTCCTCACTATTGATTATAACCATTAAATATATACGACAGTTAGCGCTTGTCAATGGTTATAACCAATACTATATTCCCAGTTGATGAGTGCATCCCAGTACAATCAGGTGGCCAACCGACTGCGGCAGGATATTCTTGCAGGGCGGTATAAGCCCGGGGCGCGCCTGCCCACCGAACGAGTGCTCTGCATGGAGTACGCTGTGTCACGCATCACGATCCGGCAAGCATTAACAGTTCTTGAGGAAGAGCAACTGATAGTCCGTCGCCAAGGCAGCGGAACCTATGTGCGACAGAACCCGACTCGCCGCATCCCGCTCATGATCGACTTCACCGGTAGCGTGCGTGAGCACGCCCCCTCGCTTTCCCGCAAACTGCTCACGTCGCGCACCAAAATTGCACCGGAATGGGTGGCGGATGAACTGCGAATCTCACACGCCGCCAACGTTCTCTACGCCGAGCGGATTGATTACCTCGGCAACACGGCCGTTGCCTGGGACGCGCTCTATATTCCCGCACCCTACGCGGAAAACCTGACTGAGGACAGCCTGGCGCGCGTTGACTTTGTGGAGGCTTGGTGCGACGCCGCACCCTTCCGCCCTATCGCCTGTCGGCAGCGGATCGAAGCCGTTAAAGCCACGCCTACAGACAAAAAGCATCTCGGCCTCCCAGCAGGCGCACCCCTGCTGAAAGCGGTCGATATCTACGACGTGACTAAGGACCGCCCAGCGGGGCTGTTCGTCAGCCATTACCACCCACACTACATCACCATCACCTCGCGCTTTCACTACGATCTGCAGAAGCAGGAAAAGGAGTCGTCATGACCAAGCGAGCTTTCGCCATTGCAGCCCATCCCGATGATGTGGAATTCGCCATGTCCGGCACGCTCATGCTCTTGAAAAAGGCAGGCTACGAGATTCATCTGATGCATATCGCCAACGGCTCGTGCGGTTCGCTTGAACTACCACCAGAGGAGATCGCCCGAGTGCGAACGGAGGAAGCGAAGGCGGCCACGGCGTTGATCGGAGCGATCCACCATCGCCCGCTTGTCAACGACATCGACATCATGTACGACAAGTCGCTGCTCGCGAGGGTTGCCGCGGTCATGCGCGAGGTAGCCCCCGAGATCGTCCTGAGCCATTCGCCGCAGGATTACATGGAAGACCACATGATCACCTGCCGCCTGGCCGTCACGGCCGCCTTCTGCCGCGGCATGCCAAACTACCCTACTGATCCTCCACGTGAAGCTATCGATCAGCCGGTCACCATCTACCACGCCCAGCCAAGTGGCAACCGCGACCCGCTCGATGAGCTGGTGGTCCCATCAATTTTTGTCGATGTCACAAGCGTCATTGACCGCAAGCGTGAGATGCTCAACTGCCATCAAAGCCAGAAGGTCTGGCTCGACCAGACGCAGGGAATGGAATCCTACCTCAACACCATGCAAGAACTGGGGCGTGAAGTGGGAGCGATGTCTGGTCGCTTCGACTACGCCGAAGGTTTCCGCCGCCACATCCACTCCGGTCTGTGTGAGGATAACGCCGACCCGTTGCGCACGGCCCTGGGCACGCAGGTGCTCAGCAGAGCGCGAGATCATTATGTGGACGGGATTAGCAAACATTAAACCTCCATGTATTTGTGGATTGTGATCACGTGGTTTATTCCCGCTCGTCAGGCGAGTCAGGCTGAAAGCCGTAAGACCAGATACAATCCGGAGCTACAACACCCATTGTAGTGCGGTTCAACAACAGGCATTGTACTAAACTCGGATGCTTTACTTAATGCCCTAATCAAGCTAGTGTTCGCACATTATCTTTTAGGTCAATAATACCATTTACAGTTTGGTTCTGGCATCTCCTCGGAGAGTCACCTACTGCTTTTGCAGCAAAACCAAACTGCAAACAATATAAGGATTTATTCTATGAACGTTGTACTCCTAAAACCTCCAAAGTTTCTTCAGGTCTGGGCCGGCGTCCCCGATGTGTTTAATGACCCCGCCGCGCACATCTATCCCCCTATGGGTATTATGCAGCTTTCGTCGTATCTAAAAGCGAACACCGACCACACCATCACTCTCGTTGATGCAGTTCCACCGCTTTGGTCATACGAAGAAGCGACTCGTCAGGTTCTGGCTCTTAAGCCTGACGTTGTGGGAATCACCACCACCACACATTCTATTCTGTGTGCGGCAACCATGGCACGTCTCATCAAACAGTCCGCTCCTGAAGTCACAACGGTTCTAGGAGGCCCCCACGTCATAGCATTTCCCGAACACGCCATGGCAATTGAGCATTTTGACTATGCAGTTCAGGGAGATGGCGAGCTCGCCATGCAACAGCTTCTTGACCGCATTAAGCACAAGACACAACCAAACGATATCAAGGGCATCATTTGGCGCGACGGAGATCGCGTTATTGATAACGGAGCAGCTGACTTCGTTAAGGACTTGGATTCTCTACCGCTCCCTGATCGAGAGAACCTCCCTAACGATCGCTATTATACCCCCTCCAATGCCTACCGCATGGCGTCAACTATTATGGGAAGCCGAGGGTGCCCAAATCAATGTGTGTTTTGTAATGTACCTCACCGTTTCAGAGCACGCTCCCCACGCCACATTGTGGATGAGATGGTTGAGTGCAAAGAGCGCTACGGTATTCAGGAAATACATTTCATTGACGATATTTTCAACATCACCACCCAGCGTGTCATCGACATCTCAGAGGAAATTCTGCGGCGGGGTGTCAATATGCACTGGGGCTTCAAAGCGAGCTGCAAGCAAGTTGACAAGGAAATGCTCGATATTGCCAAACGTGCCGGCTGTTTCCGAATTCACTACGGAGTTGAGACACATACACAAGAGGGATTGGACGCACTGCATAAAGGAATCACGATTGAGCGCATTCATGAAGTCTTTCGCATAACACGTGAAGCCGGCATCATCGCCATTGCCTACGTAATGGTCGGGTGTCCGCACGAGAAGACCCCAGAAGACGTTCTCGGCATCATTCCCTTCATTCGGGGACTGGATCCAGACTATGTCGTATACTCCCTGTTCACCCCCTACCCCGATACCGAAATATTCAAAGAAGGGGCAACGCGTGGACTGTGGCCAGCCGATGTCTGGGAGCAGTTTATGAGCGACCCGAAGCCAGGCGTTAAACTCCCAACCATGTGGACGGAACATCTAGACGAGGACACCCTCCTGTCCCTCTTTAAGCGCACAAACCGAGCCTTTTATTTCAGCCCAAAAGTTTTGTTGAGAACCTTCCTCCACCTGCGAAGTCCGGCGCACCTAGCGCGAATCATCCGCGGCGGTGTGAGCGTTCTGAAACTCCAACTGCTGAGCACGTCATCTCGCCGTATCTGAATGCAGTCGGACAACCCGGAAGTCTGAGGGATTGGTTTTTTGACGGCGTGTTTCCGAAATGGAGATTCCTCGGCCCCATAGGCCCCATAGGCCTCACCACGACCACAGTCGACCTCGGCTCTCTGACCGACCAACCGCGCTCAGCGTCACAATGCTGAACGACGCTCGCTCGCTCCCCCTGGACCCATGAGCCGACCTCTTATAGAATGTATGCTTTGCACTACCACCATTACCCCGAGTTAGTACAAACGATCGTTTCTATTTCACGTTGAAGGTGTCCGGCTTAGCATCCACCAGAGTTGCGACCATTCAATGCCACCGACATTATTCTGCTTCTTACCCGGCGTGCTACGGCCGTTCGTGACGTACTGGGTAAGCAATGCCTTGAGTGCTTCGACAACTTCAGGATTATCATCATATACATTCTGTGTCTCGCTGATGTCGGCCTCAAGATCGTAAAGCTGGATAGGCGGCAGGCCATCGCACGCCTCGCCAGGGCGTGGGTAGCTCCAGCCGCCTGACCCGGCACACATCTCGAGCTTCCATTTGCCTTTGCGGATGGAAAAAGAACCGTCAACCGAATGATGGATTGTCGCTTCACGCAGGGATTTGTCCAATGCTCCCCCCTGCCACACCAGTAGATTGCTTACGCTGTCCTCTCCTGCGTTGTCAGGAAGCTCAGCGCCAACGATATCCGCGCAAGTGGCCATGAAGTCGGAAAGGCAGACCGTCTCTTTAGAGGCTACCCCGGAAGCTATTTCTTTTGGCCAGCGTACAATCAACGGAATCCGGTGCCCACCCTCATAGATATCGGCTTTGTGTCCGCGGAACACGTAACTGGGCTGATGACCGAGTTTGGCCAGCTGCTCAAAATCCGCTTCCGGCGAACAGCCGTTGTCGGAGGTGAAGATCAGAATCGTATTCTCGGCAATGCCGCACCGCTTCAGCGCATCCATGATCTGCCCAACCACGTCGTCCACCATCAGACAGAAGTCACCATAGAGATTGGTTCCACTCTTACCCCGAAATTCTGCCGTGGGCAGTATGGGCGTGTGCGGAGCAGGCAGAGGGAAGTAGAGGAAAAATGGATCTCCAGTGGCAGCACGCTCCTCAATGTATTTGACGCTGCGCCGCGTAAAGTTCGGTAAGACATCCTCATGCTGAAAATCAGAGCCGGTGGGACCTTTACGCCACCAGGAAAATTTATCAGTATTCTCCGTCACACGGTCAGGTTGCGCCGTGATCTTGCCATTCTCCACATAGACATAAGGAGCCATGTCTAGGGAGCCACAATGACCATAGGAATAGTCAAACCCATAACAATCAGGCCCATTGGCAACCGGTTTGCTGAAATCCACATTTTCTTCCTGCGCCGGTTCATCGTTTGTGGTCGCCCAATCCCATCCGAGATGCCACTTGCCTATCATGGCAGTATGATAACCATGTTTCTTGAGCAACGCAGCCACAGTCATTCGATCCGGTTCGATCAGGTGCGAGTCCCAGCCACTCAAGACAGAAAGCTTCAAGCGGGAACGCCAATTGTAACGCCCTGTGAGAATCCCGTACCGGGAGGGGGTGCAGACAGCAGAAGTAGCGTGTGCATCCTCAAAGATCATACCCTCCCCCGCCATACGATCCAGATGGTCGGTGCGAATCTTTGAGGACGCATTAAAGCAGGATAAATCGCCATACCCCATATCGTCAGCCAGAATGTAAATAATGTTTGGTGTTTTAATGATCAATCTCCCGTTTCTTATAAAGTCGGTTTCCGTTACAGAAAACAATTCCAACACATCCGGACTGGGCTGGCAAACACCATTCCCTCCTATTCACAAATTTCGAAAACTTCATAATCGACAGGTGTTGATGATAAGCTTAGTGGCTACACCAAATCCATGCAGAAGCTTGCATGGCGGCGAGGATTATTGTATCCCCATGAGCGAATCTTGTCACAGGTGCTATAGAGGCTTTCGTGATTTCCAAATGCGAGTTTTTTTCAGGGGTAGACAATGCAGCTTTATAACATGGTAAGAATGGGCGTACGGACACTTGCACATTGCGTTTTACGTCAACGGTGCCCCGTAAATGTAATGTTGGCTGTGACCAACCGGTGCAATGCACACTGCCGCTATTGTCAAATCCCCTTGCGTAGCCCGAAAGACATTCCTCTGGACCGCATGCTCAAGCTCGTTGATGAGATGGCCGACGCAGGTACGGTACGCCTAGGGCTCTGGGGCGGCGAGCCTCTTGTGGTTGAGGGTATTGGCGACATCGTGCGGCATGCAAAAAAGAGAGGCATGTACGTGACAATGGATACAAACGGCCTTCTCTGGCCTGAACGCCACCACGAGTTGGCAGAGCTGGATCACGTGACATTTGCACTTGATGGCAATGCTGAGGCTCACGAAGCCAACCGAGGCGAGGGCACTTATGAGAAGGTGATCAATGCCCTGAAGATTGCCGCTGATACAGAGGGACTTAACGTCTGGACGTTAACGGTACTCACCAAAAATAATTTGCATAGCATCGACGACGTTATTGATGTTGCCGAGGCGCTCGGGATCCACTGTGCATTTCAAATTTTGCACCATAACGACGTGATGGGAGCAAATCACGATAACCTGATGCCATCCAATGCCGAGTATCGAGCTGCCATTGATTACTTGATCGTTCGAAAGCGCGAAGGCGCGCCCATAGCATCCTCATTACGCTATCTGCGCTATCTGCGAAGCTGGCCAGACTATCACCAATCTGTATCGCCAACGAAGCATTGTGGCATTGGATGTAAGGCGGGAGCAATGTACTGTAATGTCGACGCTGACGGGTCCGTCTATGCCTGTAGCCTTCTGGTTGAAAAATGTGAGGCCCAGAACGCTATTGAGGTTGGCTTTAAACAGGCATTTGATGCCATACCGCCGATTCCCTGCCAGGGATGCTCATCCGCATGCTTTACCGAGTACAACTACATCTATTCATTGGATCCCATGTGCATTCTGGAATGGATGAAGACCACTCGGAGTAAGTAGACGTTGTCCGAAAAGGGTCCAGACACAGAAAGAAATTGAATATCCAATATCGAACAAGGAATTTCCAATGTTCGGTTGGAAATTCCTTGTTGGCTGTTGGATATTGAGGAAAGACCTATTCGGATAGGGTCTAAATAACCTTTTTTTTGTAACGTGCACCCACTGCCGCAAGGTCCATATGAGACGCGGGACACAAATCACCACCATTTCAGCATGGCTCGCCATCGGTTTGAGCTGCATCCTGGTTGTTCCCACGCTTCCGTTCCGGTCAACCCTACCCGCAGTTGTTCTTCTCTTATTATTGATTGTTCAATTCCGCTTCTCCATTACAAGTGCGTATGCCCTTTTCTGGATGATGGGATGCGTGCTAACCGCAACCCCCGGCGAGCACAATGATGTGGCCCTCGTCCTTCTCTTCACGGGGTTGATCCTGTTTGCTCCATCCGCAGCCTCGGGCATGCGTCAAGCTTGCATAACACCATTTCAGCGAACGGACATCGGAATTATTGCGGCAACGGTTGCATGCATGCTCATCCTTCTCGCCTCATCACTGGCCGCACACCCTCCACATGCTGACACACGCCTGATCATCATGACACTGCTGGCGGGGGGCGTAACGCTCTGGTTTGCCGTCCGAGAAACGGGAGAGACGAGCGGCACAACAATGCGCCATTTTCAATGCATTCTCTTTTCTGTTGTGACCCTCTTGAGTTTGTGCAGCACCATCGGCCTGTTAGCTACCACAGGGCTTGCAAAGGTGCACGCACGCCGCGGGAATGACCCCTGTTCCTTACATTGGGAGCAGATCTCCGAACAACTTGCAACACGCCTGGAGCTAAAAGGCGCTATTGTTTCATCTCTCAGACGCCAGGTAACCTTGGCGGAAGCCACAACAAACACCGTTCTGAAGCGGGCAATATTACATACACTTGTAGGGCATATATATGATGAGTCTGCATGGCGGTGGCTGATGAACGACAGCATCACCCGAAATCGCAAAGCAGCCGCGCTCGATGCCTTTATGAACCTGAAGAATGGTGCGGTATCTCCACATGAGGCTTCGACCCTACTGGAGGTGGCCGTTGCCGACGTTCATCTTCCTGCAACTTTCAAGTGCTGGCGCATCCTTGGGGATCAGATGCCGAAAATTTCACTACCGGCAGAAGCGCTGTTGGATACAGGACGAGACTTTTTCTTTGAGGGAAAATTATCATTCTCGGAGTACTGTCTTAAGCAGGGGTTAGAATCAAAACCGGGCGAATGGGATGCTGTTCGGAATCTCTGTCATATCTACATTTCCGAGGCGCGTTTTGACGAAGCCGATGCACTAATAAAGGCATATCCCCTTCACCCTCTGCACGCACGGGAAACCGCATTCCTGACTTCCAAAATCGCAAAATTCCGGGCGTCAAAGGCAGACTCAAATCTTCCCGATAGCGATGCCGTTCATGCACGCTTTGGGGATTCACTCGAACTGTTGGATGTCGGTATGGATTTCAATCCAGGGCGCATCGGTTCTGAGACAAGCCTACGGTTTCGGTGGAAAGCCATTGCACCGGTTAACCCACACTGGAAAGTTTTCGTGCACGTCAGGGAACAAATATACGAAGGGTTCTTCTTTCAGAGCGATCATCGCTTTGTAGATGTGGGGTTCTCACCGAAAGCCAGAGAACTTGGAACCCCGTTTGCCTACGACCTGAAAATTCAGATTCCCACCAATGCACCCACGGGGAATTACACCGTTTTGGTAGGCATATGGAATGGCCAAAAGCGGATTAGGGTTACCCCACCCCACCCCACAATAAATTCCCGTATTATCGCCGATGATCAACTTGAAATCGGCAAACTGATCATTCAATAGGCTAGACTAAAACATCATTTCGCGTTGCTTGTTCGTCTCGAACGTCCAACATTCAACACCCAACATCGAATTAGAAATCCCGATAAGGGACTGTCGGAACGAAGAGAGAATTGCAAACTCAAAACTTCGATGCTCATTCTCAAGTTTTACCCATGTATATCTAGGCCTTGATAACTCCGGCTCCCACAGCGATCTGTGCATAAAGTGAGAATTAGCATCTCTTGTAAGCTACAAAACTGCGTGGCATACTGAGTTCGACGATGACAAAACTGAAATTCATTTGGGTGCAACGCATCCTATTAACGTTTGTGACCTTCATTGCTCTCATTGGCTTTGCAGAGGCTGCCATTCGATGGATGCTTTTCTCCAGTCACATACAAATTCCGTGCATCGAAAATCCAGCACTCTATACAGACCCTCAGACACAAGATGATTACTGGGTTCTCTACCATTACGACTCCGCAGCGCCTTACAAGACGAAACCAATTGTACCACATCCTCTATTGGGCTGGACCCAGAAAAATGGCGGCGAGTTGGGAACGCGATCCCCGAAATACCAGTCCACTAAAGATGTGACCGGCCACCCCATTCTTTTCTTTGGGGATTCATTCGTGGCGGGCCCCGACGATGCCAAACTTGCCTTGCCGCAGATTCTCGAGAAGCATCTTCCTAATGCGAGTGTATTGAACTATGGCGTGGGGGGCTATGGTGTCGATCAGATCGCACTCCGTGTTAAGCAAGATGGCACACGTTTTCGGGATCGCAACGCACAAATAGTAATTGGAATCATGCTACGCGACCTCGACCGCAGCCTGCTGCGTTTTCGGCACTCCCAGAAACCGTACTATACAATCGAGCAGGGCGAGCTACGCCTACATCACCCCGAAACCCTCAACAACCTGGCGTTTATCGACAGCTACACCTTCCAGACCCGCTCTTTCGTCGTGGCGGCAATCAAACGGAAATTCCGTTTTACGACACAGCGAATACACGCCGTCCTTGGGCACCAGAATGAACTTTCCGAAAAACGCTACCTTCTAAACAAAGCCATATTGAAAGATCTCATCGCACATCTTAAGTCCGAATCACTCTCTGCTGATTTTGTGATTTTCTACTCGGAGTCTGATCTGAAACAGCATGCCGATGGGACCCCCAGCCTACGGGAATGTGAACTGAAAACCATCTTCTCAGAATTAAGGGTAACCTATATAGATACAGCACCCGCTCTGACACAAGCGATCCAATCAGAAGGAATGAAGATATGCGATCTTTACGACAAATCGAACCACTTCACGCCAACCGCAAATGAAATGATTGCACGTTCGCTGGCTCCACACCTAGAACTTGGGACGACCTCACTCTAGTTCCTCAAAATGGTAGCTCTCGTTTTGGAGTGCGTGATCACGTTGACTGCAAGGTGAATGCCGGCCTCCGGACGGCGTTGAGCAAGTGAGAGAGCCTGACTCACATCTCCATCGGGATGACGAGCGATGTAAGATCGAACACCATGCATTCAGAATCTCGAAAGATTACCTCAACCCCTCTGGTTTTTAATGCGGAGGCCAATTTATTATCACTGCCGGGGGAACCTTTGTGGCAAACAACAAAACGAACACCAATGTTGCGCAGGGCGAGCAACTGATCCGCGTCAAGATCCTCAATAATCCAATGCCACGGATCAGAGCCTTCCCCCAGAGCCAGGATGGTTTCAACCGCTTCGGATCCCAATCGGTTAATACCGACAGGAACAGGGCGGCGATGCGAAACCTGATAATACAGGTAATGCCCCGTCGTTTCGACACCGAGAGGAAAGTCCAACACCCACCCCTCTCCCGCTACGTTTGCCAGCTCCGCATAAACATCAGGAATGCGAGCATCAGATATGGGTAGCGGCCACGAAATCGCGACAAGGTTCTCGACAAAGATAATGGCGCCAAAAAGCCCTGTAAGCAGGTATTGCTGCATACGCGTACGCTGATCGAAACAACACTGGATCCCCGCAGCAGCAAGCACCGCAAGCGCGAGATTCGTTACAACGGCAAACCGATACGGGAACTCGAAAAAATGGAAAAATGGAATCCACTTCATCGCGAAATGATACGGCAGCAGGGTGATAGCATTTCCGTCTACCCAGAGAACGGGGCCAAGCGATAGAAGAGCAAAGACGACCGCTAGAATGCCCCAATACCGTTGCAGCCATGTTTCCCCCTTTCCCCATCCATAACGCACCCCCAGCACAGCAAGCAGCAACACGCCGTAACCAAAATAGCATGAGTGCGCATAACCATCAACCGGTTGCCTTGCTCGCATATCAAAAAATGCACGTACGGTTGCCGAATAGAACTCATGATCGCGAGCTTGGGAGATAAAGATGTCCTTACCCCCCAGATTCTGTCCATCTGGGTGGGTGAGTGTGGCATGCATAAGCACCCCTAAAGGCGTCACAGCCAAAACTGCCACCCCGAAAAGAAGTATCATTCCAATTAAGAGTTTGCGGCGATCCCCGCTTACCCGAGGCAGCAACATGGGGCCGAAGTAGAGCATCGTGGCAAAGCCACAGAACGCCCCATAGTACCAACACATATGCGTAACGAATGCCAAAAGAAGTCCAACACCGAGAGCATACCCCTTTGAAAAAGAACCGTTACTTCTAACCAAGATCCAGAGATAGAATGCAATCCACCCGGCATTGCCTCCTGCGGATGTACCATTATGCAGTGTAGATACAACAGACGGAGCAAATGCAAATGCGAGTCCTGCTACAAAAGCCCCTGCTCGATGTTTGGTGACATACAAGGCAAGGCGATATGCTGCCCACGCGGCAAATACCAGTTGCGCAATGCAGAGCATGTTGAACGATCGAATCAAGCCTAGAAAAACCTGAAACGGCATTGAGATGATCTCATTGATGAGGTTGACAGGATAAAACAACAGTCCATCCGGAGCATAGGCGAGTTCCCGGGTAAAAGGCGTTCCACCATGCCCCATCAAGGCATCCTTAGTACCATACATCGTCCAAAGGTGGTCCCAGACATCAACTCCCGCCCCGCCAATCACATGAGTTGAAAAATGAGTGACCAGCGGCCAGCTTGCCATTAACGCCAGAAACAAATACGCGAGAACAACACCAACGTCTGTCCGCCATGACGTCGTTGTCTCGTCACATCGAATCCCCCTGATTGATGTCGGAATCGCATCAGATAAACACATACTCATCAATGAACTTCCGCTGCATAATTTCAAACCAAAAGTCTACTTTTAATACAAAATGTTCAAGTCATTCTAGCGGCGCATCCGCAGGAAGGCTAGCCCACGTTTACAGAAGCGTAGCACATCTCCGTGGTGTGCGTCTTTCGTAAGGTGTTGCGGCATAGGAGATCGTGCGCGTTTCAAGCTCGCCACAGTCGCATCGGACAACGAGAACGGGGCCGAGTGTTTCGCATCCTAATCGTAATCCTACGCGTAATCGTAATCAAAATGGGACCGATTAAGATTAGGATTACAATTACGAGAACTCTAAATTCTATATTGGGTTACCCAACTTTCGTCGCCTGCACCCAACAACACACCTAAGTCGTACACGCCTCTGCTTGTCGAACGTCGAAGTGTGGTATTCTTTCTTCGTCCCGACAATCCAGTGTTGGGCGTTGAATGTTCGATATTTGACGTTCAAAACAACGAGCGAAGCTAGGAAGTTTTAGTTCAGAGCGAAATAGTCTTGATTCTCGCATGTGACCCGTCACTATCCAAACACACTAAAAGCACAAACCTCACTGTCTTATTCTTCAAGGAACTCACGATGACTGACGAAAACATTTGTTTTGGTAACCCCTGGGAGCAACCTGAGCTCACACACATCAACCGTCTCCCCATGCGCGCGACGGCACACCCTTTCAAGACAGAAACTACCGCACGCACATGTCTACCGAGCAAGTCTCCCTGGGTAAAGTCGCTCAACGGTTCCTGGGACTTTAAACTCTATCCCTCTCCTCACTCAGTTCCAGCTCAGGCACTGGGCAGCCATAAAATCGGCAAAAGTTGGTCACCCATTGCGGTTCCAGGAAACTGGACGATGCAGGGCTATGACAAGCCACACTACACCAACGTCCAAATGCCATTTAAAAACACGCCACCCACCGTCCCCGAGGACAACCCAACGGGGGTCTACCGTACGCAATTCACGCTCCCCGCCGGTTGGAAAAACCGTAGAACCGTTATCCATATTGGAGGGGCAGAGAGCGTCTGTTATGTCCACCTCAACGGAACGCTTGTCGGCATGAGCAAAGACTCGCGAATCCCCGCAGAGTTTAACCTGACCCCATTTTGCTTAACCGGCGAAAACCAACTGGCCATCATGGTAATCCGCTATAGCGATGCATCCTACCTTGAAGACCAGGACCACTGGTGGATGGCTGGCCTCTACCGCAATGTATTCCTCTACTCCACCCACTCGGCCTATCTACAGGATGTCCATGTCATCGCCGATCTGGACAAAACCTTTAAACACGGCGATTTGACCATCAACACAAAACTGGGATTCTCAAAAGAACCCTCCTTGAATCATCAGGTTCAGGTACAACTATACGATGCTGACAAGAAAGCCGTATTCCCCTCCCCGATCACGGGCACAGTCAGCAAATCCTTTAGAGCGGACTACTATGAAATATCCCTTCATACGCGAGTCCCGAATGTCAACGCATGGTCTGCCGAGATGCCCACGCTCTACACCCTTACCGCAACACTCCTCGATGAGAACAATCGCCATCTGGAGTCGACCGGAATCCGAATCGGATTCCGAAACATAACCATGGTTCCCCGGGAAATGCTCATTAACGGGAACCCCGTTCTGATCAAGGGTGTCAACCGACACGATCACCATCCCTACACCGGAAAGCTGGTATCACGCGAGCGCATGATCGAAGAAATCAAGTGCCTGAAACAATTCAACTTCAATGCGGTCCGCACCTCGCACTACCCCAACGACACGACCTGGTATGATCTCTGTGACGAATACGGCATCTATGTGCTGGATGAGGCGAATATTGAGGGGCATGACAACTACGAAACCCTCTGCCGTGATCCCCGCTGGCTCAACGCATTTCTGGAGCGTGGCCAGCGCATGCTCTTGCGCGATCGTAACCATCCCTGCATTTATGCATGGTCGCTGGGGAACGAAACCGGATACGGCGAAAACCACAATGCCTTGGCGGACACCATGCGCCGACTCGATCCCACACGCCCCATCCACAATGAAGGCAGTATCAAGCTTGCATGGAACCAAGGGGGAGGCTGCTTTGAAAAAGGCGGAGAACGCGCAAATGATTTCATCCCGACCATGTACCCGACTGTCGATAGCCTAATCCAGTGGGCCAAAACATCCACTGAGCCGCGGCCTTTCATAATGTGCGAGTATTCCCATGCCATGGGCAACAGTTGCGGCAATCTCAAAGAGTACTGGGATGCCATCCACAAATACCGTGGACTACAGGGCGGATTTATCTGGGATTGGATCGAACAGGGCATCACGAAAGAAAGCAAATCCCGCAAGCCCATCCCAGTCGGACAACACGGTAGCTACGATGATAGCGAATGCCACCTCCCTGGCGGCAAACGATACTGGGCCTATGGCGGAGACTTCAACGACACACCCAATGATGTCAACTTCTGCTGCAACGGGATGATTCAACCAGATCTTACCCCAAAACCGGCGATGTGGGAATTCAAGAAACTCGTGCAGCCGGTAAGGATGCAGCCCAAAGATCTGGCGAAAGGCATGATCAAAATCACAAACAACGATTGGTTTCAGAATCTTTCGTGGCTTGCCGGATCCTGGCGCATTGAGATTGATGGCCGCCAAACACAGCACGGCAAAATGGGGACTCTTACCGTCAAACCCCAAACGGCAAAGACCATCCGAATACCCTTCAACGTCGCCCCCCTGCGCGCGGGACAGGAGGCCATCCTCACGATGAAATTCTCAACATGCGGCAAACATTCGTGGTGCCCAAAAGGACATTTGGTCGCATGGGAACAATTTGCACTGGATTGGCCTGCAACAGCATTGCTCCCGAAAGCCCCAATACAGGGGAAAACCCTCATCTTGAAGACAACAGAGACCAAAACCACCATCACGGTTCCCGATGCCAATCTAAAAATCGCCTTTGACATGAAGAAGGGGCGACTCTCGACTATTCACCTCGGCATTGAGCCGCTACTCAAGACAGGGCCCGAGTTCAACATTTGGCGAGCACCGCTCGATAATGATGGCGTAAAAGGCAAATCGGAACAATGGAATGCAGACTGGAAACCCCTTGGACGATGGATAAGCGCAGGCTTGGATGCTTTGACCCCCACCCTTAAGAAGGCCTCGGTTGACGAAGCGCCAGACGGAAGCCTTATTCTTGCGTTCCAGCATCTCTACACGGCACGCGAAAAACAGCACCACTTCACCCACCACCAAAACTATACGATCTATCCCGGAGGCACCATCCTGGTTGAGCACCAATTCGAGATGGATGAATCGACAAGCGATGTTCCCCGACTCGGTGTGCGCATGCGCTTGCCAGAATCGCTTGAACAACTCACCTGGTTTGGACGTGGCCCGCATGAATCGTATTGTGACCGCAAAGCCGGGGCACCCATCGGGAAATACAGCAGCACCGTCAGCGAACAATACGTGCCCTACATTGTCCCCCAGGAGCACGGAAACAAAGAGGACACTCGCTGGTTCAGTCTCTGTGACGACAACGGCACAGGGCTGCAAATACAGGCTCAGGGATCGCTATCGTTCTCAGCCAGCCACCTCACCCCCGAAGCCCTTACCGCCGCCTACCATACCCACGAGCTCAAGCCGAAAAAGGACATCACACTACTCGTAGATGCCGTACAAAGAGGATTAGGCACCGCCAGCTGCGGGTCGGACACGCTAGAGCAATACCGAATTCTTGAAAAGCGGCATTCCCTGACCTACGCCATCATCCCACTATCCGGAAAACAAAAACCTACCCGGCGCCAGCTTCCTACGCAATAGTCAGAATAGCAACTGCTCCATAACAGCTCAGTGAAGTGCTATGCGACGTTGACCTGAAACTTGACTCGCGTTATTCGTTCGTTTTCAACGTCCAACATCGAACATCCAACGCCCAACATCGAGTTGGGAATCCCGATGAGGGACTGTCGGGACAAAGAGAGGATCGCAAACTCCAAACTTCGATGTTCGTTCTCAAGTTTCACCCTTATTTAGGCCTCTCTACGTGCGACGGAGGATCCGGCGGAGGTACGACGCCGGGGGCCTTGCTGACCTGAAACTTCAATTCGAACACCCAACAACCAAAGCCCAGCGAAAATGGTCAAGTTCTGATTTAAAGTTGTCACTCTGACTCACTCATTCTTGTTGTTTA
>CAZNWT010000012.1:30305-63293 GCA_964576795.1 uncultured Victivallales bacterium | reverse complement strand
TGGGCCAGGGCGATTCGTTATCGTAGACAACCCGCTCGACCAGAATCTCGGGGATCTCGCCGGTCAATGCTTCAGGATCACCGGGGCGTTCCAACCGAAGTGACTCCCCGTCGTTGCTCAGTTTCCCGTCATAGGGGCCCAGCACGGTTGTTCCGGTCGGGACCGTATAGAAGCTGGCGAATGCGGAAGCGTTGGTCTCGCAAATAATCAGATAACTATCCGGTGCCATCGTCTGACTGACCGGGAAGGAAAACGCAACGGCTCCATCCAGACGCCATGTATTCGTCGGGATCGAAACATCATAGAGGGGCACGTTGGAGGATGCCGTGTTGTAAAGCTCTACGAATTCGTAGCCGTTGCTGTCAGCGGGATGGTAGTGGATCTCACTGATGACAATGGGTCCGACGCGCGGGGTGGCATTCTCGCTACCAGAGGTTGTGCTGGACTGGGCAGGAAAGTCCGAGCTTCCGTCACTCTTTACATACCTACCAAAGGTGACATCGCGGTCAGCGCCATCGAAGTCTTCATCGAGGCGGTAGCCGGTCAACACGCCACCCTCAGCCGACGATACGTATATTGAATCGCCGAGTTCGCTGAGCGCAAATCCGTTGGCTCCAGCGGCGAGAGTGCCGAAATGATCGTACTCCGTCAGGATCAGGTAGCCGCCGGGTGCGATGGTCGACAGTCCGCTTAGCGCAACCTTCATCAGGTTGGTATCGTCGTCGCTCAAGTACCATCCGTTGATGTCGATCGTGTTGGTCGAGCCATTGTAGAGCTCAACCCAGTCACCAGGATCGTCATGGTCCTGATGGGTCAGGGCTTCGTTGATGACCAGATCATCGGGGGAGGGGAAGTTGGCCGGGCCACTGCCTGGAGTGCCGCCAGTATACTTGCTCGGCCGCCAAGAAGCGCTATCGCTCCAGGTGTTCGTGTCGGCACTCGAATCAATCAGCGTCAGTGAATAGCCATCACCGTCGGTGATGTCGTACGCGTCGTTGTACTCGAAACTAAGAATGGGTTTTCCTAGGCCGTCCTGCAGTAGAATGGGTTCCCCCGCATTGTCAAGTGCGGCTTCTTGAATGAAGAACTTGCCATGAAATTCCCCGGCAATGTTGATGTTAGCCCAATTGGTGTAGCGCTCCGCGAAAGCGTCCCGATCATTCACGAGTACGATATAGTCGCCGGGCGCGACCGTTGCCTCGTCGCCGTCTGTGAAATCGAAGACTATGCCCTCACTGAATTGGGTTCCAGCCAGCCCAATGGTTTCATCACTCGTGTTGAAGAGTTCGATAAACTCAAAGTTGGACGCACTATAGTTCGTTTCCGAACCAGAGGTTCCTGCTGCCGGATGATACATGATCTCGGTAACACGCAGCGGAGACGCTTCGTCCAGAACAAAGGTTGCTTTGGTCAGCGCACTCCAGGTTCCGCCGCTCAAGATGCGTGCTTTGACCTGGGTCGATTTCGTCAGCGGAATGGCGGAACCGTATGTGGTGCCAACAGCGCTCCCACCCACTTCGCGCGGATCGGAACCATCGGTGGTGTAATAGATGGTGTTGGTGCCGGAGATGGAAAGCGAGAAACCGGAAGCAATGCTGCCTCCATGCTGATTAAACTCCGGTGCGGCCACCGTAGGATACCAGCCTTTGCTTTCAATTTGTCCAAGCACAATGCCAGAGCGGTAAGGCATATAGCTATAGAGCAGCCAGTTGGCCTGCGTTAGCCAATCGTCATCTCGGGTCCGAAGTGTCCCAGCGCTGTCGCCCCAACGAGCCGATTCGGCAACCACGGCAGCATAGATTTCATTCTTGCGCGTTACCAGCCGGTTGGCGGTTTCTGTAGCGGAGAGTGCGCCGTTATTAAAGAAATGCTCATGAACATGATCGGCAAAGCGCAGCGCATATTCAGCGTTATTCATAAGCTTCAAATGCATCCACCACGGCGTCATTTTGTCGATTCCATCAAACGTGCTGCTGAGCGATTGGGTGAAACGGTTGTGGTTGACGCCTTCTTGAATTTCCAAAGAATGTTCGTTGTCGTGCGATACATATTTAAAGCCATCCGGATTGGCTCGGTTATAAACTGTCGTCACGTTGCGTGGCATGGTGTTCTGGTTCGGCGGCCCGATCGGGGAGTCGCGGTTAGCTGTGAAATAGATCAGCAGCATGTAGTCGATCACATTGTCGATATCCAGTAACTTTGTGTAGCTGCTGTTCTCGGTGCCATCGGAATTCATGCCCTGAAGCTCGAAGTAGTCCGCGTTGCCGCTGACTCCCGCGCTCATCCCCGTCCAAAGATCCTCATACGCATCACGCGTGCCGTCCACGGCATACATATCCCCCGTATCGCCATCGGCTTTGACGGCATCGAAGTCATCATTGTCGTCCCCGTAATACGATTCTGCAAATCGAGAGTCACAACGTTCTTCGGTTTGATAGAGACCCCAATACATGCCATTGATATAAAGGTGATAATACTCGCCACGGGTATACGGCTGATTCATGTCGCGATGGGTGTCGCGGGTGAAAATATCGTAGAGCCAAGTTGCATATGCCGGGTACTGGTTCGCCCATGAGAAGTTCTGGCCTGTGCGCAGGTCCATACGCTTATAGCTGTTGGCACCTTCATCGCCGAACAGGGAATAGTTCAGGCGCGAGATTCCATATTCTGACTTGAACAAAAACCGAAAAGAGTGCTTTGGATTGGATGCCAGCGTGCTGGATTCCCCGCGAATTCGCATGCCACCATTGATCTGAAAACCATCCGTTCCATCGGGGTTGATCAGTTCTACCGACATTTCACGTTCCCACGCTTCACCCTCCTGATCTGCATTCACATAGATCCCGCTTGAGGTATCAAACAGATTGTCAGGATCGGTCACAATTGAGATCGAAGGAATTGCCGTCATCGCCGCTTTGATCTGACTTGAATAGGTTGAGCTTTCGGTCACGGCCGTATCCATTCCATAGTCAAAGCCCTGCCCGTTGACCGCGCTGGGAGGGAAGTAGGGATCCAGCGAGGTGACACTGGTGCCCTGCGTGATGACATCAGCAAGAAAGATGTAAGTTTGCGTGTCAACATCGCTCGGCTGATAGCCTGTTATAAAAGCGGCAGCACGCAACACCGTTGTTTTGTTGATTGTGATGGCACTGGCGTAGCGCGTCCCATTATCCGTAGTAGGGGCGGTTCCATCAACCGTATAATAGATTTCTGAGCCTGCGGTGTTGCAGCTGATTTCCACGTCGAACGCATTGGTAAAGAAGCCGCGATCTACGGTGAAAGCGGTGTCGCCTACGTAGCCCAGCACGCCGAATACATTGTCGGCCTCGGGAGTGGGTGTGCTGAAATACATCGCGGAGTTGGTTTGGATATCCCCGATTGTAATGCCAGACAGCACCGGCATAATGAAGAAATCCGGATCACCGGTGGATCCCGAACGCGGATCAAATTCGTTGTTAATCCCATGGATAGCCAGAACATTGTCGCCAGTCTGCAAATAGTCCCCTGCGTTCAAGAGCGTGTAATCCTCATAGGCCGTACCCGTATGCTCGGCAGGGGCTGTGGAGGAGTAGGTTGGAGAATCTGGCACGTTGGCTGATGCCACTTCTGTGCCGTTGATGTAGGCAACAAAACCATCGTCATACTTCATGCGCAGTGCCAGTTGTGAGATGATGGCTGCGTCATCCAACGAGAAAGCCACTCGAATATAGGCAGAATCGTAGATAGTAGGTGGCATTCCGTCGATGAACATGGAGCTTTCCAGATCCAGATTAATCATCGAACTGTAAGTTGATCCTTTGTCGTACCCGACTCCGGTCTGTCCAGACGTCCAGCCCGAATCATTGAATCCAGTCGTATTCCACGTGTCATCCGGCTCCGAGGTCCCGACGAATGCCGTGGCATCCTGGTCTTCGACCACGAGGGTGGAATAGCTGGCATCTTGCGCCAATCCATAAGAGATGTCGTCATCTTGTTCGGGATAGGCGAGAAAGGAATGTGCGATGGTCACACCGTCGGGCTGCGTAAGGAGCACACTCTCGCCGCTCGCGCTGAGCTTGAAGGTCGTATGAAGATACCCAAGACTGTCGGTGTATTCCGTCTCATCTTGTCCCGAAGCAAAAACAATCAGATGGTCGCCAGCAGCAATGCTTTTTGAGGGAAAGGCCCATTTCGCCAGATTGTTTGTATCGTCGCTGAGGTACCAGCTCGTAAGGTCCACTGAACTCTCGCCCATGTTGTAGAGCTCGATCCAGTCTGAATAGTTTCCATCGCCATCGACCAGCGTCTTATCGTTCTTGGCCATGAACTCACTGATGACCATTTGAGCGGATACGCTATGGGCAATCGCTGCGGAGACGATTGCAGCAATCACCGCTACGGTCTTCATTCTGTGTGCGCAAGACGGGGCGAATGGATTCATTTGTGTCATTAACTCTCTCCCGGTTGATTTTTATGGCTATTGGCCCTTTGACGATGCCAGTTGAATAGATGAACATGACGGCATGCCGAGGATAATCATTAATGATTTGTCATAATTCACCAGTTGGCCTCGCATGCCAGTGTTCGATTGCCATGATTTGCTCCTGTTGTGCGTTATCACTTAGAATTCTGTCGAGAGGAGTGGGGTAGGGGCATGTCGTCGTGCGGTTCGTGTTTCCTGCCACTTGGAGCGTGGTGTGTATTGGAGTAACCACCACTTATCCGAGTGGGTGGTTGTGGATGGCTTGGCGCATTTCAGTTGTTCTCATACGGGACGTTTTCAACAGTGACTTGATAGAAACGGGATGCTTTATCATCTACCAGGAAAACAGGTCTGGTTGCCAGGACATCATGAGTCGAACAGTATGTTCATTATAGCTATCTTCGGAGCGATTAGAATTCTGATCACTATAGTCGTAATTGAGGCCAGCATTACAGCTGTCACTGATACGGAATTCAAGGGATCCTCCGGTAGATATCCGTTCTACATCAGTTTCCGCGCCTAGGTCTATCTCATCGCGAGTTTCATTACTGTGACCAGCATATAGAGAAGTCTGCCAAGCCCCGTTTACCGTGAAAGCATACTCAGCTCTTGACCTCCAATAATCTGTTAGACCTCGCTCGTCTGTGCCTGAAAAATTGTCAAATCGTGTGCCTATGTCTGACGTCAGACTTACCGCCCCCCGTCCGATTGTGTAGCGAACATTCAAGTTGCCGTTGGCAGCCCACGAGTCCTCTGAGTTGCTAATTTCCGTATACGTTGGGCCGGCTCCCAGACGTACTTCAAGCGTTTCGGAGGAAATGACCTGACATCCTAGTTTCAGCCTGTGCATGGTACTGCTATCAATTGTATCACCATAGTTTGCTTCGGAGACATCATAGCCCAGCGTTATAGGATGTGATGGGATGACGCGCGTTTCGATCGTGCTTCCGAGATGATATTCCGTGAGATCATCATTCGAAGCATCATCTGTCTCATAGAGCCCTCGAAGGTATTGACCATACCCCCCTATGGTCCACAGATCATTGATACAGTGTGATGCAGCCAACGTTACATTGAACTTGTCATAGTCCTGATAGGTATCACTAGCCGTTTCCGCCTCATCATATCCGAGATGCTCCCAACCAAAGCAAAGGGCAAGACGACTGTTATCCCTGTAGTCATAACCCGTCGAGATGTTCAGCTCGTTTTGAGAGTACCGTCTCCTTCCTAATTCGTCTCGCAACGTTTCGTTCATGGAGGAAATGGACGATGTCGATTCTTCTAGAAATGCATCGTCTGGTGATTCTTCCCCGTTTCCGTGGTTTTCGTATTCATCTGTGTTTCTGAAAAGATTATGTATTTTGAAACTCCAGTTCTCTGTCAGAGCTTTGCTGAAACCTGCCGATGTTTCATGGTTTACATCGGCCGATTCACTCTCGATCAGGTCATAGCTGATGTCGGGCCTGTAGCTTAGCATTGCTGAATAGCTGGAAGACTTCGTCATGATGTTCACGGTCGGTGAAATGACGATTCTGAATCTCTCATCGTCCCTGTCCGGGATCATCATATTCTGCGAATCTCCGGAATCAGAAGGTGGAGCTGAATCGCTGTTCTCAGGAGGTGGAGTTGGATCACTGCTCTCGGGCGGTGGAACGCCTTCTTGGCCGAGGGGAGTTGATTCCCCTTCTGCTCCGGTGTCATCATCGAACGCTCTATCAGAATAGTCCATGCCGCCCCTGATTTCGGTAGAGATAGTGGTTTCCCCTGCATTTGAAGAATGTGCCAACAATGACAAGGTTAATATCAGGACTATATCAGCATGTATTTTCATTCATTATGTCTCCGTTGTAACGTTTGCAGATGCTCTACCCATGCCCGTCAGTTTTACCTTTGGCAGCTATGTACCTCTTGTCACACTTGTTTGATCGGGTGTTTCACGAGTTCCATACCCCCATTGGAACCTTGCTTGATTTTAATCCAGCAGAGCCATTCGGCGTCGTTGCGATCGGGATAGTCCTCGCGGTAGTGGCTACCGCGCGTTTCCTTGCGCATGAGCGACGCACGCAGTTTCATCTCGGCATTGAGCACCATGTTGGCAGTCTCGTGACACTGACGTAGTTCGTGCAGGTCATCGGCCATCAACAGTGGCACCTGATGATCGCGCAAATACTCGATGTAGGTTAGCGCAGCCAGTAGGCGATCTTCACTTTTCACGTAGAGGATAAAGTTAGGAATCATAATACCCTGTAGGGCCTGCGTGACCCACTGCGGGGAGAATCCGCGATCGCGCAAAAACGGCGCATAAATGTCGGTGTTGATTTGTTTGAGCGCACGGTCTGTAGTTTTCACCAGCGAAACGCTCTTGCTGTAGTCTGCAGCCGACGTCCCTGCCACGGCACCCTGCGCGGCAGATCCGACAAGTGACGAGCCGGTTTGCGTATAAATTCCACCGCTTTGCATCGAACAGAGCGAGTCGCCTGCGGCATAGAGACCGGGGATACTCGAGGCACATTTATCGTCGGCTGGAAAGAGTCCTTCCGCTTTGTGCTGCGACATACCGGCGGAAGCGCCGCCCATCAGGGTTGGCCCCGCTCCGTTGCCACCTCCACCCGGAGGCGGACCACGTCGATCATCACCATCGCTCCCCGGAGGCGGCCCCATGGGATGGCCCTTTTTGTCACCCGCCCCTGGAGGCGGTCCCATCATCATCGAGCCGCCCGGCCCATTTTTCTCGACTTCGACATTTTCCTCGACGCCCAGCATGGGCGAAATGTGCGAGGAGGATTCGATTCTATTGGTTCCCTCCAATCCGCCGTTGGATCTTGAGTGACCGTCGACCCATTCCTTGCCGGAGATTTCGGCGCCGATCCGATAGGCCATCGCATCGCCATCGCTGGTGAGTGATCCGATTTGCCACCCGCTGGGTTTGAACCCACTGGCCCCCGTGCAGAGGATGACGCTCTTGGCATGGATCACAAGCGATTCGTTCTGGTCAATATACATTCCCATGGCCCCGACAACCCGCCCATTTAATTTCAGCAGATTCGTTAACGTCACCCGCTCATAGACTGTGATATTGCGTTCATTGAGAGGATGGTTCATGGCCTTGGCGTAGCCGAGTTCATCGAAAAACCCCCAGGATTTGAGCTCATCAATCCGAGCGGGACCGTCGTTGAGCATAAGCTTTGTGTATGGCGGATTGTTCATCTGCTCCGCAGCGTCAGCCGTTTGAGCGAGATACTCGCTTTTGCTCATCCCCGTCTCTTTTTCGTCATACCGGAAAATGCCGCGTGCAAACGGGGTCTGTCCCGATTTCCCGACCGCCCCTTTATCAACCAGAATGACGTTTGCGCCGGCATCATGCGCTTTGACCGCCGCGAAGACGCCAGCCATGCCGCCGCCGACAACCAACACATCCGTGGTAACCTCCGTCAGTGAGCCTTCGCTGGCATTCTTTTTGACTTTAGTGTTTCGCCCGTGGCGTAAGGGTGGGGGGCCTCTGCGTTGAGCGGCGGCACTGCGCGGCACGATGCTGGCGGCTCCGATGATAGCGCACGATCCTCCTATTAATCCCATAAAATTTCTGCGATTGAGTTTTTTATCGAACGGGTTCATGTGTGTGTCCCTTCGTTTTCGTTATGCCTTTTTTGAAATATGAAACCAGCAGAGCCACAACGGCTGCACCCAAAAGCGTTGGACAATCATCAGTATTGAATGGACAAAGAAAAGGAACAGCGGAATGAAAATCCATTGTTTCATTAGATTACCCCCACGCTGTTATGGCCGGAATGGTTTTTCCGTCAGTGATGGTAATTGCATTCACTGGGCAGTACACCTGGCACAAACGGCACACTTGGCAATCCTGCGGATAGCGAATTTCGGCTTTCTTCGTTTTTGCGTTCATTCGAAACACATCGGTTGGGCAGGTTTGGACACACGTCCCGCAGCCGATGCAGCCATCTATGCTTTCGATTGCCATGATTTGCTCCTGTTGCGCGTGATCATTTAGAATGAAATCAGCGAGTAGTGTTCCTTGATTGTCGGCACACGGCACACGGCAGCCTTGCTGCCGTGCGCCGTTCCCAAAGACTGCGATCAGCGCTGTCCTTGTCCTCCGCGGCCACCGCCTTGACGTCCGGGAGGTGGACCGGTTGGGGCCTCGGCTTCACTAATATAACCATCCCCGTTTGCATCGGACTTCGTGAAGTGCTCAGCCGGACCATCGAATTCGGCCTTGGAAACTTTGCCGTCCCCATCTGCGTCGAGGCGTTTGATGAACGCAGCTCCGTCGGTGTCCGGCGGGCCTGTCCGTTCGCTGCGTTCGGCGGCGATGACGCCCCCCGCGATCATGAGTGCCGTCATGGTGGTCGCGATGATTTTGCCAGTAGTTCTGTGGTTTCTCATGGTGTCCCCCTCTTTCTGTTGGGTTTGACTCATCGGGCAGACCATCCGTCCGATCACTGCATAGTTAACGATACGAAGATGACAAAGGCCGTGTTTCCTTTATGACAGTAAAGTCATGAGAGGAGGGCCGTGGACAAGTAGGCACACATCTCCGAGGTGTAGCCCGTGGCCCTTGGCCGTGCCGCGCTTTTCGCGGCGTGTATCCCCGACAATCCCCGTCGGGGTTACCAACTCGGAGAGTTGCACATCCTGTACGTCGGTTCTATCAGTATTAAAACGCAAAGAAAACGGCCGATTGTCCAGGTCCGTTGAACCCGCCGGCGTCGTGCCTCCAGCAGATCATTCAGGGTGAAAATGAGAGAAGTGCTTCAGGGATTAGCGGGGGAGGGTATTCCTCTTAGTCGATCCTCCTAGTCGATCAGATGGGGGCGACTATGAGTGGACTTGGATAAGTGGAAATCATCCGAAAAAACCTGAAGCCCCCTTTTCGGATAGGGTAGAAGCAACAAACCCCAAAATGTTCTTTGACTTACCCACTTTCTTCGCCTGCACCTATGCAAAGTTTTCCGCGTGCTATCCCCTTGCATCTATTAGCATATAGAGTCACATTTATTGAATTGTGCGGCTATCGCCAAGGCCCTGCCCGCGCGCCATATTTAGGGCGATATCCAAGACTCACGCTGATTGGGGAACCGATCGTGCCCCAATTGAGCAAGAAAACTCTCAACTCTGAGAATGTGACGCAGTCTGCGGCACTTTTGCAATTCGTTCCGGGAGAGACGGATACATTTTTGCAGAAACCTGCTGCAAAATTGGAGAGTGAAGGGAAAGCGTATGCCCAGGCAATTTTGCCGCAGCCTGCGACAAAATTGCAAGGCCCTGATTGTCAGGGTGTTATAAATATGCAGCAGCCTGCTGCACAATTATCAATGCCTCTGAATCTCCTTCTCGGCCTACCATGATTCTATCATGTCGTTCTATGCCCTCTCATTAAATAGCCCGCGTGATCTCGGACGCCACATATCTACAGCGAAAGCCTTATCCGAGACTATTTCCAATTACGCAACCGCCCGTTGCGCAATCACCCGATTCTCGCACTCCTGAGAAAGGGGCACGGCCCGTGGCCCAATTACCCAGAGCTCTCAGTCCTGAGAAATGGCAACAGCCTGTTGCCCAATTGAGCTCAGCTCACAATGTCGTTCTCATCTAAATCCACGCCCGCGTGATGCGGGCGACAGTGATCTGCCGAAGGGGTGGCTGGCGGTTATCAAGTTTCAATCCACGCCCGCGTGATGCGGGCGACGTCCCACGTCCCCGCCACTAGGCAGGATAAGCAGGTTTCAATCCACGCCCGCGTGATGCGGGCGACAGTTGTGTCAGAACAAGGTCAACCAGTTTATTCCTGTTTCAATCCACGCCCGCGTGATGCGGGCGACATTAGGGTTATGAGTAGTAAGAGGTAGCGCATTAGTTTCAATCCACGCCCGCGTGATGCGGGCGACCTGTAGTTGTTGGGGAAGTGTGGAACACGGATTCAGTTTCAATCCACGCCCGCGTGATGCGGGCGACACAGCGCCAATGCAAGGTTCGCAACCTTCCGCTAGTTTCAATCCACGCCCGCGTGATGCGGGCGACTCATTCTGAATGTTGTTGTGCCGGTCATGTAAGGTTTCAATCCACGCCCGCGTGATGCGGGCGACGCGCGGTCAAGGGTTGACCATTGACATACCAGAGTTTCAATCCACGCCCGCGTGATGCGGGCGACGCCCTTGCCATTTACTCCCCTTATGATGCTGCGTTTCAATCCACGCCCGCGTGATGCGGGCGACAGAGCCGTGGTGGATGATTGTTGACCCACAGCAGTTTCAATCCACGCCCGCGTGATGCGGGCGACCCCACCAGCGGGAACACTGACAGTGTCCCATGTGTTTCAATCCACGCCCGCGTGATGCGGGCGACACCAACGTGCTCAAGAGCTTCAGCCCCAATAGAGTTTCAATCCACGCCCGCGTGATGCGGGCGACGGGACCGCATCCCCACCATGGGGATCTACAACAGTTTCAATCCACGCCCGCGTGATGCGGGCGACGGGGGATCTATGCGGCTTTGGGGAGGTTCTTTTCTGGTTTCAATCCACGCCCGCGTGATGCGGGCGACACAGACCACGAAGTCAAAGGCATCGCTCATCGAGTTTCAATCCACGCCCGCGTGATGCGGGCGACTTACGGCAACAAATGGTACAGTACTTCTACCGTGTTTCAATCCACGCCCGCGTGATGCGGGCGACCATTCCCTCCGACACAACAATGGACACGGCGGGTTTCAATCCACGCCCGCGTGATGCGGGCGACTCCCAAGATCGCTGCGAAAGCGCCCCATAGCAGTTTCAATCCACGCCCGCGTGATGCGGGCGACAAACAAATGAAGAAACAAACCCAAACGGAGGATGTTTCAATCCACGCCCGCGTGATGCGGGCGACCCAGCAGCTGGTGACGATGATCTCGACGGGAGAGTTTCAATCCACGCCCGCGTGATGCGGGCGACCTGTTCCATGAGCTCCTCGATCTCATGCTCATCGTTTCAATCCACGCCCGCGTGATGCGGGCGACTCCACCACCGCATAGATCGGGGATCCACCGGGAGTTTCAATCCACGCCCGCGTGATGCGGGCGACTATAGAGCAGGATCGGGATGACATCCTCCTGGGCGTTTCAATCCACGCCCGCGTGATGCGGGCGACCCCACCAAACTTGGCCATGATCGGAATGGAAGGTTTCAATCCACGCCCGCGTGATGCGGGCGACATTGCCCCGCAGGGCATGTTTGAGAAGGGCGAGGTTTCAATCCACGCCCGCGTGATGCGGGCGACTGTTGCAGCCTAAGTCGTTCTGGCTGAGGCCGCAAGGGCTTCTATTCCGCGAGGTCGCGTTCTCACGCCTTACGGTTATACTATTTGTGATATATCGAGGAGGGGTCAGGTTTGTATTCGGTTTTCAAGGAACGAGTTACAGCGTTTCCGCGAACCTACTCGAAGTCTACTGTGTGCTTCGGGTTCGCGGAGGAAATAAGATGAACGCTTTGTCTGTGCACGGGCTTCCTTAGCCCTCACGAAAATAGGGTGTCGTCGAAGATGTCAATGGCAGCTTTAGCTCCGTGATGCTCTACCTTACGCCGCCAGTTGCTGCCCATGAAGTAGAATCGAAGGCTGTCTTGTTCTTCATCCACAATCTCAAGAAGGTGATGTTTGAGCTGCGCCCAGAGGGTGGGGTCAATATCGCATTCGAATACGGAGTTCTGAACCCGCACACCGAAGTCCTGGCATTGCTTTGCCACACGCCGGAGGCGGCGTTTTCCGGCGGTGTTTATTGTGCTGACATCATAAGTCACCAGGACCATCATAAGTCACCTCTCTATTTCCAGAAACAAGGGGGATACCCATCAAGATCACCACGCAGGAAACGCGCTAGTAGCTTGGCCTGCAAGAGAAAGAGAATACCAACCTTAACCTTCTCACCAACGAATGGGTGCGTGATCTCATCTTGTTTGCGCTCCTGATAGGCCACAAGAAGGGCCTTGCGGGCATCATCCTTCAACGTCACGCCACCTGCTGCAGACTTTACAAAATCGCTGCCCTTAAGTTGCTGTCTATTGATGAGTGATAGAACGAGTCGATCTGAAAATGGGGCGCGGAACTCCTCCATCATGTCAAGCGCCAGGCTGGGGCGGCCGGGCCGATCGCGGTGGAGAAAGCCCACCTGAGGATCAAGTCCCACAGTCTCAGCCGCGCTCCTAAGGTCATGCACGAGTAAGGTGTAGACGAATGAAAGCAGGCAGTTGACGTTGTCTGTAGGGGGGCGACGGTTACGTCCCCGAAAGAAGAAATCGTTCTTCTGGGCCGTGATCATGTCATCAAAGACCCCAAAGTAAGTTTTGGAGGCCTCCCCCTCGATACCACGAACAACCTCCAGATCGGCATCCTGTTTGAGTCGGCGCAGATAGTGGCCCAACCGGGTCACGGCAGCTGCCATTGTGTCGTCATCTTGCTTCTCGCCATGATCTCGCATGACACGTTGGAGGACCGTTCTGGCATTGGCAATCTTGCCCATGAGCATGGCGCGGGCAATTTCTGCGGAGGCTGCGTGATCGTCGCTCCGCCGGTATTGTTCACGACGCAGCAGCACATTGCCAGTGGTTGGGCCTTCGACACGCGCGAGGAATCGCCCGTATTCACTCAGGAATGAGATGGCGACGCACTGTTTTCCGCAAAATGCCATGAGGTAGGGACTCACAGAGACCTGACCGAAGCAGACGATTGAGCCCAGGGCATGGATTGGCACCCTCAAACGCGTCTCACGTTCGACTTTGACAACGACTGACTCACCTTCTTTGGCAAGATAAGCGCCCTGCGTGGTGACGTAGAGTGTGTTCAGAAGTTTCTTCACGAGTCGTCCTCCAATTCACCAGTATTTGCTTCAATATACTCAGCCACAGAGCGGCGTGGGCGCTTGGGCATGCAAAGATCCTGTAGAGAGCAGTGGCTGCACTTGGGGGCATCTTGCAGGGGGGGAGGCGTGATCCCCACTTGAATCAGGGCGTGCAATCGCAGGGCGGTTTCTGCCGTGAGCTCGCGAAGAGCCGAGTCCAACTCAACCTGCTTTCGGCGGCGACTCTTACCGTAGAAAAGGGCGCCACTGGGAATCTTGCAGTTGAGCATTTCTTCAAGGCAGATAGCCTGAGCACAGAGCTGGACTTCGTCGCTAGAGTCTTGCTTTGGTTTTCCGCGCTTGTACTCCACGGGAAAGGGCAGCCACTCGCCATCCGCCTGCCGATGAAACTCCACGACATCGGCAATGCCAGTGAGGCCAAGTTCAAGGGAGCGAAGGGCGAGACCCGTCTCGGAACGGATGTCTCCGCGCGACTCGCCGCCGCGCTCGTGAACGTGCTCGTGCAGGTGTTGCCCCTCAACCGTGAAACGGTTCTCGGACCAGACCTGCTCGATGTGAATCAGCGCGCACTGCCGTTCGCAAAACCGCAGATGTTGTAGCGCAGAGATGGGCAGGAGTTGTTCTTCAGTGTAGGGCATATTTTCAAAACTATAGGACTTATAGGTCCTATAAGTCCTATGTTCTGCGGTGTTCCTGTTTTTGTTTTCGTGCGCTCCTGACGCGGTAGAGGCGTTCGGAGAAGCCCCCCTCGTCAACAAAGGCTGCTTCGAGAGCGGCAAGCTGCTTATCGAGCAGATAGTTCGCTTGGTGCGTCAAACAGAGGAGCGTGTTGGCAGCCACCTCGGGAGCGCCTTTCTCAACATAAAACCGATAGGTCTCATAGGACTTATCTTCCTCATAGGCGAGTTGACGGATGGCTTTTGTCTGCGGGTTGTTCTTGTCCCAAATTGGCAAATCCTTGTGGCGTAGGAAGTCATTGAAGTCTTCGAGGAGTTCTTGAAGGCTGGCCCGGGCAACCCCGACAAGCTTGAGTTCCATCTTTTTGGAGGTGCCCGAGGCAGCACAGCCTTCGACGATATTCTGTTTTCCACTTCGGCACGCCTGAACCATTTGATCGTGTGTACGTGATCGCAAACTGATGAAGCGGTTACAGAAGGCGACGGTACCGTGATAGAGAATCAGGGCTGTCTTGTAAGATTCGAGAGCCTGGTAGTTGCCATGGGTTACAATCAGCTTCTCATCTTCGGACAGCGCGGTGTGGGCCTGCGCTTCCCGCTCTATGGCGGGAAGCGCGTTGGCTGCGGATGCCCGAACACGCTCGTTCTCGTCCTCGAGAAGAGCACGCACGGCCGCCGAGACGGCGGGGCGCAGGGGCACTTTTCCGGCTAGTTTTCCGACGAGCAGTGCCGTGAGGCCGCGCACCTCCGGCTCGGGGTACGCGAGCAGCTTAAGCAGCTCGCGTTCCGGTCCGGGTGGCGGTATGCCTGGGTTTTTGGAATAGGACTTATGGGTCATATGGGAGCGATGCCTTTCTCGTGCCCAACTATATTCTTTCCTCGATGGTCACGCCTTTCGGACAGTTGTCCTTGTCGACCGTCACCGTGTAGTCCGAGAAGGTCCGAGGGGGTGCTTCGCCGCAGTTCTTTTCAACCGTCACGAGGTCAAAAAGCTTATTCGCAGGTGCATTGCCCAGTTCGCTGTCATGCTTGAACACGATCAGTTTTTGGGGTGCCATTTCGCCACGTGCTGCGGATCGGTCGTGGTCGAACATATTCGCAAGAGCATCCCAGAAGAGTTCGAGATCCTCCTCAGAGAATCCTGTCTGTTTGGCCAGTGGTGCTGAGATGAATCCGTGGACTTCGTAGAGACCGTAGGGGATTGTGAATTTGCGTCCCATGGTGCGGTTATCGCCCTTTTGCTTTTCGGCTTCTTTTGCCGTTGTCACCGCCATGCGGGTAATGGTGTGTTCGGCAGGTAAGACAGGATGCTTGCTGCGGGCAAACCCCAACTGAATGGGACCACGTACTTGGCCGCATTTCCAGTCCCCTGTTGACATCACAGCACCAAACGTTCTTACGTCAAAGAAATTCTTACACATCCACTTCTGTGCCTCCAGATCAACGGCCACATCCAAAAGGTTCTTCACAAACGCAACAGCCTCTTCATTAAGCTTGTTTTTCTTATCGGCTTTACACTTCTTTTTCATCTCGGCTATTGTCGCACGCGGATTAAGAACTAAACACTTATCTGAATCTCTCAGCTTCAAGTATTGAGCACCGACAACCTCAATGACTGCATTTAAGTCATCTTTAGCACAACTATCAGGAACCTTTTTGAGAATAGCATCACTTTCATCAAGAGAGTCATACGCCCGTTCGTGCTGCGAATTCAGGACGGCTTTTTCCTTAACATAAATCTCAAAGTTTGGCTTGTCGCCCTGTCGCACCTGCACATAGTTACGCACTTTGCGTTTGAGGCAGACATCGGTAACAAGGCCGTTGCCTGTTTCGGGGTCTATACGCGGGAGGTTTCCGGCATCAGGGTCTCCGTTGGGGTTTCCGTCTTTTACGTCGAACAGCAATACGAATTCATAACGATTGTTGATGGGATTGCTCATACTTCTTCTCCTTTTTCTTCGGTTTCTATCTTATAAAATTTCTGATGATAATATCCGACAGCAAATCGCCCTTGGTCATCCAAATCCAATATTTTTGGAAACCCAGTCGAAAAGAAATCAGCAGTCATTATTTCATGGATTTCCTTTTCTCTATTCCGAGCAGAACCAGGGTTTTCCGAACGAACTTTCTTCAAATGCTTATTGCTCAGATCCAACAGATGCGGAAACACCCGGTTGGGAGTGCAAGACGCAGACGAGTAAAACTTGTCCCGTAGGTTTGCATTAAGATCTTTCAATGCCAGCCATTGAATTTTTTCCAATACCGCAAACAACCGTCCTAATCGGTAACCTTTCGTCATATTGTCGAGATCTAGGTTCACGCTCAATTCCTCCTCTTTATATTTTCTATTCAACACGGCCTTGATTATTGCCGCGCGCACATATGTGACATTTCTGACAGGTTTCCCATCCTGCCCTTTATTAGCCTGTTCGGCCTTAATTCTCCTGATTACAGAATGAAGCAAGATTTGAGGATAATTTGAGCCCGACAAGATTGCTCGTACTACCTCTGCTGCCAAATTAGGAACAATTTCATCATCATTCCCAAAAGGATGAGATCGAGAAGACCTCGTCGTCGCCAGCAATACGCGCCGAAGTGAAATATAGGCGCTCTGTTTCTCGGAATGACCAATTTCTAGTCCCTGAAAATGCTCGGCGACGCGCTCCTTGATTTCCTTAACGCTGCCCTCATGCCAAAAGCGGATGGCAATGCGCGATGCATTTGGGGCGAGACCTAGGACGTAGAACGGCATGTCCGCCTCTTCCGGCGGAACACCGGTTTTAACAGCCGACAATAGTCCCCGGATCTTCTCGTAGGAAACCGCTTCTTCACCTTTCTTGGGAGAGAGGAACGAATGGAAATCGGATTCGAAGTCGCACGGATGTTTTGCCCAAAACACCGTGCTGGCATCCCCCACCTGCATGCGCTGGGTCTCGGTGGCGAGAAGATGATTAAGTGCTGTGGTGTAGGCAAAAACTGTCTTCTTGCCAACGGGAGCATTGTACCCCTGTGACTTGCCGTATGAACTAAACGCGGGGGGTTTGAATGCAACGATGTTTCCCCGACCCTTATCTGTGCCCCAAACTCCACGAATAATGGGATGCAAACGAGTCGCAACATCTTGATCTCCTGAGATCAGACATGCCTGTAGTGACGCTGCATCTTGAGCCTGTTGATAAGCAACGAAACTTTGGACTGCAATAGACTGGCAAATAAGTTCGGGCTTCCCTTTGAGTTGAAAAGTGAGATTGCCTCCCATTTCTTCAAAACTCGGGAAATTCGCATGGTTCAATACATATTGAGATCTATTGCCCAGAAGGAATTTCTCAACGGCACGGGTCCCAGAGTCAGAATACTCGCCGACAAAAGACTCCCGAACCCTTTCCGCAAACACATCCATCTGCTTCTTGCCGCGATCAGGATTCTCGGGGTTGTGGCCTAAAACAAATCCTGCATGATCCCACAACAAATTTGCAGACTTCCACGCATTCGGGCCGGATCGCTTTACCTCATGAGGAACCAAATACGCATGCGGATTCTTCTTTTCTCCCAACACTAGATTTTCGAATACCCCATCTTCGTTAATAACCAATACGGCATTGATCTGCTTATGCTGAAATCCGGGCGGAGCAATGTCGGTATTCGGATCATCCGCCAGTCGTTGATAGTAGTCGGCAAGCGCCTTGATAATCATGAGCGCACCTCCACATTTCGGAGGTCAATTGTTCCGTCGGTCATTTCCGCATGAAAAAACTGTGGCATGGGCTCCGCGCCTGAATAGTCTAGATCGTAGAGCATCCAACCCAGATCGCGAGTCTCGTCAATTGAAGCGGGCGACTCCGCATCTTTCGAAATGAACTCAAAATCAACAGGGAACTCACGACATCCGAAATAGGGCCTATGAAAACACTGCCCGCCGGTGGCGCGTCGAATGAACATTTCGGTGAATTTTGTGACGTTGTCTTCGTTGGTGGCTTTTTCAGTCATTCCAAATTCTGCGTGGATTACATAAGCCACATCACGTAAAAAGAGCCCTGCTCGTTGCTGGCGTTCGTCTTCCACGTATAAACCCAAGTTGCCTGAGCCCTTTTTCATGATCGTCTTTACCGATCCAGCTGGAACCACTTTGCCCACTTCATTGCGGCGCACGGATTCCCATTTGATAGGGTTGAGCACATCAATTTGCAGAATCCTCCAGCATATGGCTGGTTTCCAGAGAATAGCCTCTAGAATTCCGCGGGCTGCGGATGGGGTCATGACGTCATACGATACGCGTTCTACTTTCATTTCCGGTCTGGTGAAGCAGGCATTCTCACCGCAAACCTTCAACCGGAATGGATTGCTTCTTTTCATTTTATATCCTCCTTAAGTAATCGTGCTCATTGGATCATAGCTGTCGACTTCATCAGGCGGGATGAGGCCGAAGCGTTCTGTGTAGGGGGTTGATGCGTGTAGGTAATACGTGCCGGGGTAGTCCTTTAGCTCATGCACGTAGTCGTTATCGAGCAGTGTCCACATTATCTGTTTTGGGATGCTGATTGTATATTGCTGCAAATTCCTGAAAAGGCTTCTGGCATCCCAGTCCAACAACGTGTCAACTAATTCGGGTGCTTTGCCAAAGGGCACAATCAGTGGAAGTTGCCATGCGTCGTCGATGAGCTTGAACTTCTCTGCGGCAGTTCTGAAGTAGTAATCAAGATTGCCGCTTAACAAGGAGAGTACCCCCTGTTTGTCTAACGCCTTTTCGCCAAGCTGGAAGAAGCGTTGTCTGAAATACTGATCGAAGGTCTCGGGTTGAAAGATCTTGTTCAACCGTTGAGGGCTCAAGAACTCGCGCGAGAGTGAGGCGGGGGCCGTGACGTAGTCTGGTTGATCCTCTGGTAGAAACACCACGGTACGTCCGCGATCGGAACGCTTCCCCTCCCTATTACAGCGTCCGGCGGCTTGGGCAATTGAATCCAACCCGGCAAGCGCTCGATAAACCACGGGGAAATCGAGATCAACCCCGGCTTCGACCAATGACGTGCTGATAACATAGAGTATTTCGGTGTCATCACTAAGCCTCTTCCGAATCATATCCAACATCTGTAGGCGATGTTTGGGGCACATATTAGTGGACAGGTGTAGTGTCTGCGCCTCGGGAAGTAGCAGAGCCAGTTCACGGCAATCCTTCTTCCTATTAACAATGCAGAGCACGGACTTACCTTCAGCCTGAATTGCCTTCGCCAAGTCCACGTAGGCAGTTGGGTTCAAGTCTGCATACTGTTCCACCACGACCCGATCCAAATCCGCTACAAGTTGGGTCGGATCCTCAATTATCTCGAAGATCTCTTCAAAGCCCTCGGGAAACTTGAAGTCAAACGATTCTGTGCGAGTCAAGACCGGCTGTGTGGCCGTACAGAGAACAGGAGTCACGCCGTAGTGCCGATGAAGCTCACGTATGGCAAATACGACCGGACGAAGGTACTCCGGCGGCAAGCATTGCGCTTCATCGAAGATAACGACGCTATTGCAGATGTTATGAAGCTTGCGACATCGGCTCGTTTTGCACGAATACAGCGACTCAAAGAACTGTACGGCCGTGGTCACGACAATTGGTGCATCCCAATTCTCAGAGGCCAAGCGACGACGAACACTCTCCTTGCTTTCATCCTCATCCGCAATATTTGAGTGGTGTTCCAAAACCGCGTTCTCGAATCCGGGGATGTTGCGGAAAACTTGGGCGGTTTGCTCAATAATGCTGGTGTAAGGTATCACATAGATAATACGGTGCAGCCCATGTTTCATCGCATGTCGGAGCGCAAAAGCGAGCGAAGATAGGGTCTTTCCGCCTCCAGTCGGAACCGTGAGAGAGAACACCGCTGGAGTTGATTCTGCGGCCTGTCTACACTGATTCAGCACTGCTGCACGAACTCTATTTACCGTGCTTCGTTTCGCGGTCGAACAGACCGCTGCCATATGGGTGTCGAATGCAGTCAGCAGGTTTTCAAGCGAAGGATAATCCTCGTTCCGCCGTTTAGCCCTTCCGGCATTCATGAAGACTTCAGTGTCCAAGAAGTCGGCATCGACAATGCAGGAGAAGAGCATCCGAATGAACAGAGCCAAGTCGGCAGGAACTTTCTCGACTAGCAGCGCAGGCGGGGACGGCTCGAACTGGGTTTTGATTGTGTCGGGGACGTTCTGGAGAATCGTACATGATTCGCCTGGTTTTCGCAACTTGGGTTCGAGTGCTTTAGCACCAATCTTGTCTGATGCAAAATCGGTTAGCCCCGCATGATGCCCCATGATAAGCCAGCAGAAGATACGCTCCATCCCTCCAGTCATGACCTGTTGGGCGAGATGGCCGCCAGCCTGTGAGTGAATCACTTTCCCAGGCTTCGTCTCAAGGTGGGATTCAATACCGTTGGCATCGAACAGCTTCTTTTGAAACGCAGGTGAGTATTTCCCCAAATCATGCCAGAGCCCAGCAATGCGTGCCCATTCCTCGCCGCCGAAGGGTTTCGCAAACTCAGAGGCCAGTTTGGCAACATTCTCCAAGTGCTCTTCCAGCGGTTGCCACTCCTCTACTGGGCGACCTTCAAGACTGTGTGCATAATAGTTCATCATGGTTGGCTACACATCTGCTTCAGTTTGCTGTGAAGCACTGTGCTCATATTCCTCTAATGAGATCCTGAAGATCGACACTACAAGTGTGAACGTCTTCTAGCAAGGCGCGTTTTGCGATGTGGATCCGCAACCCCGAATTTACAGCAGGCGTTCAAAAGGAAAGGAATTGATCTGCCTCTCAAGTTGCCGCTTGTTGCAGCAACTGCGGACGGTTTCCTTCTCATAGAACAGCCGTTCCTGCTCACTCTCGACGCGCATCAGAGCGCGATAATGAGACCAGCTCACATCTGGGTCAAAACCCTTGGCCAATTCGTAACAGTTTAGTCCCATCCGCACAGAGTTTGGTTAAGTCGTCTGACGTAATTCAAGATGAGTCATTAAAGAGGGCGGACTGCGCGATTGCGGTATCTGAAGTCAGGAGAGTTTGAAGAGGAAACAGAGGAAACAGGGTCATCCATTAGAGGCGAGGTCAAGAGACAAAAAGGCCCCCTGCAGATTACTCGGTCTCTTAAACTCATTCTTCCACGCCATGCACTACCAACCCCGTCGAGGTCGCACCGGTCTTTTCGTCATGAGATTGCCGAATAAGTCATGCCACGCAATGCGTGGTCATTTCGGTCAGTCATCCATCTGGATCTAAAGCCTTTTAGGGTCGGGTCTTAACATCTAACATTTGAGACCCTCCAAGGCGTAGCACACGGGCAGTCAACCCATATGTTATATGTTAAGACCCGACCCCAAGAGCTCCCCAAGAGCTCCCTCTTTGCGGAAAGAAAATAAGTTTCTTAGCAAGGAAGGGTCAGCGTGAAAGACACCCTGCCATTGCGGTAAGGGTCGAGCACGAGATCGCCGGCGTGGGCGCGAGCGATCTCGCGGGCAAGGCTGAGGCCTAGACCGGTGCCGCCGATGGCACGGCTTCGTGATTTGTCGATGCGGTAGAAGCGCGTGAATATCTTCTCTTGATCTTCCATAGGAATGGGCGGCGCTGTGTTGGTAAGCGTCATGCGAGCCACCGCACCGTGGATGGCAAGACTGAATCGAACGACTCCGTCTGCCGAGCTGTACTTCATAGCATTGGTCGTCATGTTGCGCACCACCTGACCAATTAGGGCGGTGTCGCCCTTTGCGTGTATGCCGTTAGGAATGTCCGACTCTACGGCCAGGTGTGAGGCCATGGTCTCCACGTCTTCCACGGCCGACACCGCAATATCAGTCAGATCGACGTCTTCCGAGCTCACGACCAACTGGCCGACATCGGCCCGCGCCAGCAGGAGGAGTTTCTGTACCATGGCTTTCAAACTGCCTACTTCTTCGAGGAGTAAGCTGTAACGCTGCTGTTCCTCGGAGCCCGCAACGGCTTCCTGCACGGCGTTGTCCAGTTCCCCCTGCAATACTGTCAGGGGCGTCTGCAGTTCATGGGCCGCATCGGCGCTGAAGCGGGCAGCTTGGTGGAAGCTGCGTTCAAGCCGATCCAGCATGCTGTTGATAACGTGTTCGAGACGCTGTAGCTCTGCATCCGCGGCAGTCCGGGGCACGCGTTGGTCCAGCCCGCGGGCCGTAATGGCTTCAGCCGTGCGTGTAATGATGGTGACGGGGCGTAGCGCGCGGGAGGCCAGGAACCACCCGGCAGCGGCAAGCCCGATCAAGGCTAGAGGTGTGATAGCAAAGAAGACCCTTCTGAAGGCGGCCGCTTCCCCTCGGAGTTCGGAGAGGTCCGCAGCGACCGTTAGCGTCACGAATTCATTGCCCATGAATGCAACGCGCCAGTCATGTCCTGATGCAGACAAGGTGCGGAGAACGGGGACTCTCAGTCTTGGAGGGAGCGATCTATTCATGGGCCGTCTAAGGGCATGTGTGGGTGCACCCGCAAGTGCACCGTGGCGGGCCATTTCGCCGCCGCCGGGCATCTCGCGAAACGGCGGTCCTTTGGATACCTCCGCCTTGGAGATAGTGCCATCTCCATTCCGATCGAGATCCTCAAAGTGATCCTCGGGACCATTGAATTCATGACGTGACACCTTTCCATCCCCATCGCTATCGAGTCGCACGATGAAGCGATTGACAGCACCTGAAAGTCTTTCTTCAGGAGGCAGAGCCCTAGGCGGGATGGGGGGGGGCATGGCGTCTCTGGCGGGGCGTGGCGCAAAAACCAGAGCCGGCTGAACGGTCTCATCAAACTGCACGGGCCAGTGGTCGGACACAAACAAGACCGTGTTATCGGCATTGCACACGCGGACGGCAATGCGGTCGGCTCGATCGTCACTGTAAATGAACTCCAGTGACCGGTCGAAACCGGCCCAATGTTCGCGAGGGTGTTGCCTGCGGAGTTGGGTTTCGCCCAGAGCCTTGATCTCCTGATCGACCCGGGCCAAGCCCACCCGTCCAATCTCGACTAGGAAAAATACGCCGAACCCGAGTACGAGCGCTCCCGAAATCAGGAGCGAAAGAGAGGCGATTTTGAAACGAAACAGGAATGGTTTCATGCGCTGCCATCCTCGCGACGAAAGCGGTAACCCACGCCCCGCACGGTTTCGATCCGTGACGGTCCCTCGTCTGGGTCGATCTTGCTGCGGACGCGGCGGATGTAGACATCCACGACATTTGTTTCGGGATCGAAGTCATAGCCCCACACATGTTCGAGCAGTTGCGTGCGGGTGAAGACGCGGCCCGGCGAACGGATTAGCAGCTCGAGGAGGCCAAATTCACGTGCCGTCAGTTCGAGCGATGTCTCGGCCTGTTTCACCTCACGGGTGATGAGATTCACCGTAAGGTTGCCGGATTGGAGCATGCTGAGCGGTTGGCCGGATCTGCGTCGCACCACCGCATGGAGTCGCGCGATCAGCTCTTCCATGTAGAAGGGCTTTGTCAGGTAGTCGTCAGCCCCCAGGTCCAGTCCCTCGATGCGTTCGTTTAGCGAGGATCTTGCGGTGAGCAGAATTACCGGCACGGTATCTCTGTGGTTGCGAATGCCTCTGAGTATGCTCAATCCATCCCGACCGGGCAACATGATGTCGAGCACTATGGCATCGTATGGCTGCGTACTCGCAAGGCTGTAGCCCTCGTCACCATCAGACGCCGTGTCGACAGTAAAGCCCTGCTCCTTCAACCCCTTGCGGATGAAAGAGAGAATCTTGCGATCATCTTCTACGATTAGTACTTTCATTTCAGACTCCAGCAGCTTACCTGCGTACTCCCTGAATCACCAATTCAAATTTTCACACCGACAGTAAACGCTGTGCAGATGACAGTCTCCCGTTCCGTTACATTACAGAACTGTCATGAGGGAATGTCGACCCGGTAGCTAGGATGGGGGAAGATTTGGGTCGATCCATCTGCCTTCCGTGAGCGTCGTCGCAACTCGGTTCTGCGCAGCGTCGCGGCACGGATACTCTGCAAGTATGCGGGGCTAACGCAGCGTGAAGCGGCCGGTGTGCTACAGATTGGCAGTGGCGCCGCGGTGGGCCGACAGCAGAAGAAGCTGGTAGACGAGCTGACGCGTGACCGAGGCTTGAGCCGCCACGTCAGCGAGATTGAAGCGCGTCTCACCACGTTACGTCAGCCATGAGGAAGCCGTTAAGGCTTATGTTTAGGACCGACCCTAACTTCTCCCCTAACTTCTCCACGGAGCTTTCGATGGGGAGGCCTTTGTTGTGAAGACCAAGTCCCATTGGTTCCCTATTCCTGACGGAGTGCGGAGATGAGTGGGGCACGCATGGTGAAGTTGAGTGAGACTGTGATCCAAAGTATTCCATTTAGCAGAAGCCCCACAACGAGGATTCCGAGGGTGATCAGTGAAGCGGGGGTTCCTTGTGAATGCAGAGCAGGCAGTACCGCAATGAGTCCGGAAACCACACCTGTGAGAATGCCGACACCGAACAGTGTGGTGTGTTCGATATAGAGTAGTCGCCAGATTGAGATGCGCTTGAATCCCAAAGCGCTGAGCATGGCAATCTCGCCGCGGCGGGTCATAACATTGCGTGCCACGATGATGCCCATTCCGATGCTGCCCAGCAGTAGACCGAGGGCACCTAGCATCATAAAGATCGACAGGTATGTGTCTTGAATAGAGGCAAAGGTTGCCAATCGTGATGCACTGGAAGTCACTTCAAACCCGTAATCGCGTAGTGCATATGAGAGTTCTTTTGCCACCATGGAGGGATCGCCGGATTGCACATCAATCAGGAATGTGCGATATCCGCTGTTGCCAGGAAAATGGGAGATAAAGTTTTCTTCTGAGATCAGAACATTGCCCTGCAAGATGGAGTTAGCGGTTCCTGCAACAAGACGCAGTTGGAGTGGCTTTCCCCAATCATCTTGAATGGTCAAGATGTCCCCAACGCTTAGACCTAGTCCCCAGAGGATGACGGTTTGGTCCGCTATAGCAGGGACGGTTTCTGTTTCCAGAACGGACAAGGCTTTCCATCCTGTTTCTGATGTACTTTCCTTGGCAGTGGCAGCAACTGTAAACCGACTGGAGAGATTCAGTGGGTTGACACCTAAGATGGGCGGAGTTGTTACATGATTCAGGTTGAGGCAACTGGCATCATCTCCTTCAAAAACACGTATAGGCACTACATGAATGTCCAAGTCTTCACGGATGCCAAGTGTCTTGCGGCCCTGGTTTGATTGCAGGTTTTCATGTATCGGGATTGCGGATTCTGCGAACAGTTCAAAGCCGCCACTGCCCGAATGTGAATCATGTAAACTGGTTGGACCACCCGGTCGGTTGGCGCCGGTTGCAATGATGATGAACGTACAGGCTGCCAGAATCGCGATGATGGTAAGGCTGTATCTTGGGTGGCGTGCGCAGGCTCGCAGTCCGGTCTCGGCGATGCTGCTGGTGCCTGCTGCGGTGTGTCGGTTGCCCAGCCACGCTAAAACGGTGTGACTGAAACTGATACAGACCGCGAGGGTTAGTCCTCCAGCAACGAAGAAAATGCCGGCGACGCTGCCGCCACCGCTTGTGTCGATGGCGGTCACTATTGCAATGACGGCTGCCAGACAAATCAAGCCTGCCAGTAATGTGCTCCACATGGGTAGGCGCAGAGGTTCAATGTTTTCGCTAGGGGAGCGTTGAAGTTCTGCGGGGGGTCGGCTGAGTTGCTTGCGTCCGGCTAGCCACATTGCGAACCAGGCTGTAAGTGCACCGCAAGCGAAGCCGGTTATGCAGGTGGCGGGCAGAATATGCATTTGAAGCGATACGGTGCCGACAATGGTCTGCCATGATCCGGATAGCAGATGCAGCACGAGTGCATTGCAGATGATTCCGACGCCGATGCCCAATGCCGCGCCGGGGAGTGCCAGGCAGCCTCCCTCAATCATTCGAAACTGACGCACCCGTTTTGGTGTGAATCCAATAGCCAGCAGGATTCCGGTTTCTTCTGTGCGTTGTTCAACACCAAACACGAAGAGTAGGCCGGTCAGAAGCAGTGCAGCAACGATAAGGAAAAAACTGAGACCGAGGAAGAGTTGTCCGAAACTTACGCCTTCACGACTGGCGCGGAGTCCGTTATCGCGAATGGGCAGGATTCGCATGCCCACATCGCCGGGCTTTAGATGTGACATGATGTTCTCGATGAGTGTGTCTGGCGAGTTCTCCTGAGATGAAAAGCGTACGGCTGTGGCGAGGCCGTAGCGATTGCTCCACATAGATTGGGCAGCGGTGATGGTGACGAAGGCTTTTGGCGTGCCGCGGTAAGCATCCCAGTAGGCTTCGTCTTTCTTACGTATCAGCTTGAGGTCGATCGGCAAGCCGGAATCCCAATTCTGACAGTTGTCGGCATCTGACAGTCCCGGAAATTCAGGCATCAGGGTCTGGTCATGGGCATCGTCCTTAAGGGGCACGATGTGGTGGACTTTGAATATGCGATTGGTTTCGGCGAGTTGATTGTCAGTGGTAATGATTGTGTAGCGAAGCTCGACCGTGTCGTTGGGTTTTAGCATGAGATCATCGGCTAGCCATTGGTTTACAACGATGGCGTCATCGGTGATGCCGTCAGTGAGTGGTGATTGTGCAATGCCAGCCACGAACGAATAGGGGGTGGCGTGTTTGTTGGCATTGATGGCATTTACGAAATAGGTCAGGACCGCGTTGGCATCGGGCGCAGCCGTTTTCGCGGCTTTCAAAAGTTGCGGTTCGATAAACAGGCGACGGGATAGAAGCTCGAGGTTGCCCTGTGGAAGGGTCTTTATCGAGAGTCCGGCGTCATCGCCGGTCCACACGGTTTTGATGGTAGCCGTCAGGGTTTCGGTTGAGAGGAGGTTTCCACTATTCTCGACAAGAATCAGGTTGGCGCGTCTTGCAGCGTTAATGGCTTTAGCCAGGATGTTGCGATCTACGAAAGCGTTCATGGGAATTGTCTGTTCAGCGCGTAAACTGAAACGGCCAAAGTCATCTGGCGACAACACTTGGCTGACCTTCAGACGCAAAGCGGCTGCGCTTGCATTGGGTGAGCCTACGGGAAGATCGCGGTTAATGGCGCCGGGGGTGTCAACGCGTAGAATGACGCGATCGCCGACCGTGACGCCAAGCTGGTCTGCCAGTCGCTGATTCAGGGCGACGTTGCTTGGGCCAGGCGCAGTTTGCTGAGAGGGTGCGGGGGCGAGTGCAAAGAAATCATTGTCGATACCATGGATCATGATTTGGTTTGCGCGGGCTGTATTGTCAGGGGTTGTGACATTGCCCGGTAGGCTGATCAACGCGGATGCCGTGACGTTGGTGTACTGCGTCATTCGCTGGGCTAAGCTTGCGCTGGTGAACGATTCGCCGGTCATAATTGCGAAGGTGGCTTTGCCGAGGCGCTCGGTAACACGTTGTTCCAGACTTGCCTGAACAGCATCGCCAACCATGAGAGCACCGGTGAGAACACCGGTTCCGATGGCCGTGCCTAGCAGTACGCCAATGTGAGTACGGCGATAGTGCCAGAGGCTGTGTTTAATGAGCGAATAGAGATTCATGGTGTTGGTGTCAGCGTTCCATTGCGGAGACTGAAGTGTTGTTGCATACGAGCGGCGATGGAATCGGCGTGTGTTACGAGAACGAGGGCAACCTGTTCTTCTGTGTTGAGCTCAACCAGCAAGTCTATCAGTGTTTCGGAAGATTCGCCGTCGAGAGATCCGGTAGGTTCGTCCGCCAGCAGAACTTTGGGACGATTGATGAGTGCCCGCACGACGGCGACGCGTTGGCGTTCGCCACCCGACAATGTTGCCGGACGTTGATGGCGACGGTCTTGAAGGCCGACCCGTTCAATGAGCTGAGTGGCGCGTTTGCGAAGATCGTTGTTACAACCGTTGGGTAGGGTGGGGAGTAGAATGTTTTCCATCACAGAGCACTGGGGTAAGAGATGATGCAGTTGAAATACGAATCCAATATCGCGGTTGCGGATGGTTGCCAAGGCGTTGGGTTTTGCGTGGGCGTAGTCGCAATCATCCAGTAAAACGCGACCGGAAGTCGGTGTGTCGAGGGTGCCGGCAATATTGAGAAGTGTACTCTTGCCGCAGCCTGAAGGGCCGGTAATGGCTACTGAGTGGCCGGCCTCTATCGAAAGAGAGACATCTCGCAGAACTGCAATACATCCGCCGTTTTGTGTGTCTGTGAAGGTTTTGCTGACATGATCCAGTTGCAGTATGTTGCTCATGATGCGGTTCCAATCGTTTCATAGACCTTTGCAGTTTGCATGGCCATGGTCTGCATGGTGAACTTCTTTTGAATATTATCAAATCCCTTGCGGGCGAGAGCTTGCAGGCGGTCATGATCCAATAGCAGAGATTTAAGGGCTTGGGCGAGAGCGTCTGCATTGTTTGGTGTATACGTTATGCCTCCACCGGTCAGTTCTATCACCTCAGGAAAAGCGCCTAGGGCGGGTTGCACAATAGGGACTTTACAGGCAAGTGCCTCAAGTTGATACATGCCGAAGGCTTCTCCCTGTCGGGCCGGTACGGACATCAGAGTAAGGTCGGCAAGGAAGCGTGCGCGTGCCGGGCGGTCGAAGTGCTGCAGAAATTGTGCATCATCCAAGATTCCCGCCTGTTCGAGTTTTTGATGCAGTCGGTTTAGCAGAGGTGCATCATCGTGCGTTGACCCTCCTATGGCCCGCAGTTTAAGGAATTTGAATTGCGATTCCTGTTTTAGCGTGATGAAGGCATCGACCAGAATTTCTAGCCCTAGGGAGTCGCACAGTCGCGATAGATAGCCGATGACGGGTGGTGTGGTTGTTTTAGCTGCAGGAGTGAAGGCATATGCATCTATGCCGTTGTGAACAACATTCAGTTTTACGGCGGGAATCTTCATACGGTTTTGCATCAGGTTGGCGTAGGTGTGGCTGACCGGGAAGAAGGCATCCACATCTTGAGCGCGGTTGGCCATCAGATCCCATACCTGACGGGGGTAGTTTCCGTCCATGGCGTCGACCCACGTGTCTTCATCCTGAAGTGCGCATCCGACGAGGGCTCCCAGGTCGTGCTTAAGCCTGTGCGCCAATCCGATGAGAAGTGCGTTGGAGAGGTGCACGGCATCCGGTTTGATGTTGGTGGATAGCCACGTGATCATGCGGTTGAGTTCGTCACGCTGTCCACCCGTCTCGCCGTTGAGCATTGAGAGCGTGAGGTCTTCAAGTCCGGTGGCGCGCGTGCTTCCCGCGCGTTTTGTCGCAAATTTCAGCATAGGTGCTGAATCGAACAACTTGCGAAAGCCGCGTGGCAGTTTTCGAAACAGAGGGCTGACATGTCCGAGGTAAAGGCTGACCGCGCCATAGAAAACGGGACACACGTTTTCGGGGGGTGGTTCGCCGGGCATCAGTGGCAAATACAACGGTAGCACCCAGACCTCGTGACCGTGTTCGATCAGACCGGCCGCGAGGTTCAGATCCCGAATGCAATTTTCGCAATAGAAAGCGCCTCCGGTTCCGGGAACGATCAGCACAATCTTCATGGTTGCATCCTCCATGCAAGCACAAGTCCGCTTTCGGTTGTGATGATAACGCACCCCTTGATTATCGCTGGGCTGGCGGTTATGGGGCTGCCGGCATCATAGCGCCACAGTTCTTTGCCGTCGGTGAGGTTCGCCACATAGAGGCGTCCATCACGTGAGCCGAATATGACCTTGTCGCCACATACGACAGGTGAGCTGTCGACATCGCCGCCGGTTTGAAACGTCCACACGGCACTGCCGTCAGCGGCGCTAACGCAGTGTAGTTTGCGGTCGCGGCAACCAATCAGAACGCGATCCTTTGTAACGGCCGGCGAGGAGAAAAATGCATCTCCGTTGTCCTTGTCGCCGTATGACCATTTGATTTTGTTTTGTGCAAGATCAACGCAGATGAGCTGGCCGCCGTAGTGTCCGACATAGGCATAATCACCTTTGATTGCGGGTGATCCTGCTATGTAAGATCCAAGACTAAAAGCTGCACGTTCTGAGCCATTGCTGATAGCGAGGGCATGCAGCTTTGCATCGCAGCCCCCGAAGAGGGTCAGATTGTCATCTGTTGCTGGAGCTCCGTTGATGAAGCTTTCGGTTTCAAATGTCCAACGTGGCTCTCCCTTCAGATCCAGCGCGTGGAGTTTATTGTCGTAGGAGCCAAAGATGATTTGTGCTGGGGAATCAGAGGTAGCGCGAGTGGTGTTGGCCGATCCGATAATTCGATCACCAACATCGTAGATCCAGCTCTGGCTGCCATCTGCAACGTTGAGCGCATAGAGTTTTCCGTTGAGGGCGCCCACGATGGCAAATTGGTCTACAAGTAGAGGAGATGCCTCAACAACATCACCCGTTTCAAATGTCCAGAGTGACTTGCCGTTGGCCAGATTGATTGCATAAATACTTCCTTTACTGTCACCCACAACGACCCGATTGTCTCCAATAACGGCGGATCCCCGAATTGTGTCGCCCGCCTGAAACTCCCATGCGAGTTTCAATGGCAGTGTCAACTTGGTGTTGCTAACGCCCGTGAGGGCAGCGTTGCCGCGAAAGATAGGCCATTGGGAATCGGCTGCGAGAGTCGTATGGCTTATGGCGTAAAAACTAAGAAGGTATAACAATGTCACAATCATTTTCCGCATATCAAAGCTCCTGTCGGGCATGCTTCGGCGCAGCGTTTGGCTACTTTCTGTAGTCCTTCTTCAAGACTGCGTTCAAAAGGGACGCCAATTCTGATATCAAATCCGCGTCCGATATAGGTTAGACCCAGGGGTTCTCCGTCACGTTTGGTGATGCGCACACAGATGCCGCATTTGATACATTTTCCCGGTTCGTAAATTAGGCCGCCCTTTTGGGTGATGCGTTCAACAGGCACTCGCTGACCACTGGCATAGTGTTGCTGGTGAGGTTGATAGGTGGTGGCATGCAGACGGAGCAGGCAGTTGTCAGCTTTGCCGCATTCGCAATGCATGCAGCGCTTGGCTTCGGCTTGTGCCTCTTTGATGCTGTAACCCCCATGCTGTCCCGCAGTGGGAGAAACTCTAGAAGCCGGTGATGCTTTTGCTAACAGGGCACTCGTTTCGGACGGCTGAATGTCACGAATTTTGGAATCAAACTCGGTTGGTTTTGCTTTTGTCTGCATCAGGTGGCGATCTATAGCTTGTGCCGTGTTGCGGCCATCGGCCAAGGCCTGGACGGCCATGCGAAGCGGATGCACCGCCGAACCGCAGGCAAAAATACCCGTAAGTGAAGTCATCCGGTTTTTATCCACTTGTATGCCACGTGAGGTCATGGATAGGCCAAAGGGTTTTGTGGCTTCCGGTGAAAGGGGTCCTGTGGCAATACAGATTGCATCAAAGGCAGTATGCAAATCCGTTAGGCTCCGGTCTTTGCCGATGCAGATTCCGGTCTCAAACGTGGCGCCTAGCTTTTGTATGAGCGCGATTTCCTGACGCAAAATATCCAGCGGCAAGGTTTTGTCTTTAACGCAGTTATGGAGCGCTCCACCGAGTGCTTGTTGAGCTTCAATCACCGTGACGGCATGGCCCAGTTGCAAGAGTTCGCTGGTGGCGGCGAGACCGGCAGGCCCTGATCCAACGACGGCAATGTGCTTGCCGGTTGAAGCGTTGCATGAGGGTTGCCATGGTTGGTTGGACATGAGATCCAGATCGGCTACAAAACGCTTCAGGAGACAAATCGAGACCGCACTATCGTGAGCATTGCGGCGGCAGCCCTTTTCGCAGGGGGCGGGGCAGATGCGGCCAAGAATTGCGGGTAGTGCAATATGGCGTTTTACGGTCTGGAGTGCGGTTTGAAATTCTCCGTCTGCAATCTCGTGGAGCATTTTTGGAATATTCATGCCAGCGGGGCAGAATCGTTGACAGGGGCCATTGCAATCCCCGACGTGTTCGCTCAGAAGTAATGCGAGGGCTGTTGTGCGTGCTTCGTTAACGGCGTCAGTATTGGTCTGGATTGACATTCCAGCAGTAGCCCGTGTTGAGCAAGCGGGTTTCAGTTTACCGTCGGCATCATCGGCAACGAGACATAGCATGCAGGATGTGTACGGTTCAAGATCGCTTCGATAGCACATTGTGGGAATCGAGACGTCCGCCTGTGCGGCTGCCTCAAGCAGAGTTGCCGCTTTGTCGAGAATGACGGGGTGTCCATTCACTGAAATGGTTTGTGAATCACTCATATAGCAAAGTCTAACGCTGTGCGCTGAGTGGAGCAAGCGTCTTGAGTTGCTTGTGTAGGACGGGCTTCCCCGGTATTCCGGGGAGCCCGTGGTTTCACGAACTTGTTCTGCACGCGCTCCCCGAATACGGGGAAGCACGTCCTACAAGGTTTATGGATGGTTCAAGCACGTCCTACACGGTTTGTGGTTGTGCAAGTTGTCTGTGTAGGACGGGCTTCTCTGCTATTCCGGGGAGCCCGTGGCCATGTGGTTGAACCTTAATACGGGATCGAAACCACCTGCCCTGAATATTCCCACTCGTTCGCAGTCTCAACCAGTCCTGCTCGCACGGGGTTCTGGTACACGTAGTCCCATTTCTCAGAGTAGCTGCTCGCACTACGAAGAAGGTTATCAAAGAAACCTGGCTGCCAGTGCGGAGGTTTGACTCCTTCTTTTGTCAGAGCTTGTGACAGTGCCTTCTTCAAAAAGCCGATCGTGGCCCCCAGTTTGTGTTCTGCTGTAATTCTGACAAAACAGTGAATGTGGTCGGGCATAATGATGTAGCGTCCAATGGCGATTCCGCGCTGTGCCTGTCTTTCGCCAAAGCGGATGAACTGTTGATGGACGATCGGTGTATTTAGTACTGGGCGGCAATTGAAGGTGCCGAAGGTTATAAACCAGAGGGGTGGATCATATCTGTGAAATGGCACCATTCTAGGAGGTCGCTTTGGGGTGGCAGTCATGCGATGACAATATCACGCGCTCCCGAATACGGGAAGCACGTCCTACACGGTTTGTAGTTGTG
>CAZNWT010000012.1:6178-30205 GCA_964576795.1 uncultured Victivallales bacterium | reverse complement strand
CAATATCACGCGCTCCCGAATACGGGAAGCACGTCCTACACGGTTTGTAGTTGTGGCAATATCACGCGCTCCCCGAATACAGGGAAGCACGTCCTACACGGTTTGCGAGTGTCTTGAGTTGCTTGTGTAGGACGGGCTTCCCCGGTATTCCGGGGAGCCCGTGTGGATGTCGTCAGGAAGATTAACGTAAATGCTCGATGGTGATGGCATCTACGGGGCAGGTTTGACGGCAGGTGTCACAGCGGATGCAGATATCGTTATCTATGTGGTGTTGTTCATGGGGCGTAAATGGAATTGCGTTTACGGGGCAGCGTTGTGCGCAGCGGGTACACCCGATACAGCTATCGGTGATTTCGTATTGGATGAGCTTTTTGCACCGTTTGGCAGGGCATTTGCCTGCAATGTGAGCCTCGTATTCGCTACGGAAGTGTTGGAGTGTGGAAAGGACAGGATTGGGTGCGGTGCGGCCAAGTCCGCAGAGACTGCCTTCTTTGACTTGTTTGCAGAGTGTTTCGAGGGTGCTGAGATCTTCCGCTGTAGCCTGGCCATCGCAGAGTTTCTCGAGTATTTCGAGCATGCGTTTCGTACCCACACGGCAGAAGGTGCATTTTCCGCAGGATTCCTGTTGTGTAAATGAGAGAAAGTAGCGTGCAATATCAACCATGCAGTCGGTTTCATCGAGCACGACGAGCCCGCCGGAGCCCATGATGGCGCCTGCGCTTTGCAGGGCATCGAAGTCAATGGGGGTGTCTGCCATGCTGGCCGGTATGCAGCCGCCGGAGGGTCCTCCGATTTGCACGGCTTTGAATGCTTTGCCATTTTGAATTCCGCCGCCAATGTTCATCACAATATCGTGTATCGTGGCCCCCATGGGAACCTCAATGAGCCCCCCGTTAACGATGCGTCCGGCAAGCGCAAAGGCCTTTGTGCCGGGGCTTCCGTGGGTGCCCAGTGTTCGGAACGCTTCTGCGCCGTGAGTCATGATCCAGGGAACAACGGCAAAGGTTTCAACGTTGTTGATGAGAGTCGGTTGGCCGTGCAGACCGTGTTCGGATGGATATGGCGGACGGATGCGCGGCATGCCGCGCCGCCCTTCGATGGCTGCAATCAGAGCGGTTTCTTCACCGCAGACGAAGGCGCCCGCTCCGACTTCAACATGGAGTTCGAATGGGGAGTCTGTTTTGAGTACGTTGTTTGTGTTGCAGATTTCGATTGCCTGTCGCATGCGGGAAACGGCAAGCGGATATTCGCCGCGAATATAGAGATAGCCTTCTGTAGCGCCGATGGCGTGTGCCGCGATAGCCATGCCTTCGATGATGCGGAACGGGAATGATTCCAGCAGCATGCGATCCATGAAGGATCCGGGGTCACCCTCGTCGGCGTTGCATATGATATAGCGTGGTTCGCCTTTGGCATTGTGCACGGCGTTCCATTTTTTGCCTGTCAGGTATCCACCACCACCACGGCCTCGCAGTCCGCTGTTCAGGATCGTGGCAATAACCTCGGTCGGCATCTGTGTCTGGCATTGCCGCAAGGCTGCAAAGCCCCCGTGCGTGATATAGGCATTCAGGTCGAGGGGGGAGAGTTCTCCGCAATGTTCCAGCGCAACGTGTTTCTGCTTTTGCCAGTATGGCGTTTGGAAACTGTCGCGAACACTGGCAGCGTAGCGTGTAATGTCCGGTGAGGGTCCGACTAGACGATTGAGCGTGTTGATTGCGGATTGTGTGATGCGTTGGCTGACGCGCGCCGGGCGCAGGTGTTGAAGCAGGACAGGCTCTACATCGAATGGTGTAAGGCATCCATAGTGAAAGTTCTGTCCATCCGGCATGACAAGTTCTACAAGCGGGGCCTCGAATGATATGCCTGTACATCCAACCGATTTCCGGACAACGCTGAGGTTATACTGCTCGATTGTTTTTCCGGCGGCCTCCCACAGGTCATCGGCTCCAGCGGCGGCGCAACTGGTGCAGCGGCACAGTCGAAATTCGGCGTTTGATGCTTTGGAACTGAAAGGTGTGTCTGCTGTATTTGGTTGATGGGTTGAAGCCAGAAAGTCGAGAATTACCGATGGCACGCGTTCGGGGGTAAGATGGCCGTAGGTGGTTCCGTCAATTTGTATGGCGGGTGCCAGCATGCAGCACCCCAGGCAGGCTACTTTCTCGACAGTAAAGAGGCGGTCTGGGTCGGTGTCTTCGCCGTCGGCGATGTTGAGATGATTGCAGAATGCTAAAAAAACAACTTCGGCACCTTTAACATGACAGGCGGTTCCCGTGCAGATTTTAACGCGATGCTCTCCGGCAGGTTTTAGTCGGAACTGAGAATAGAAGGTGGCGACACCGTAGAGGCGTGCTGGTGTGATGTTGGTGGTTTCGCAGATGCGTTCCAGGTCGGCTTCCGGCAGATAGTTGAATGCATTCTGAAGATCCGTAAGGATGGCGATGAGGTGCTGCGGTTCGCTGCCGTGGTGCGCAATGATGGCATCTACCTTTTTCATGTCGAGTTCGAGGGGGTGTTGCATCATTGAGCTCCGATGCAAAAGAGGTGTTTGGTTCCGCGCATATAGATCCGTTTACCGACGAAAGCCGGGATCGCGGTGGAAGGTTCTCCGAGTGCAGGGCTTCCCCATTCCGTGAAGGGTTCTGTCGCAGCGATAATGTGGGTTACGCCATGTTTGTCGGTTAGATAGATGCGGCCTGCGGCGATAATTGGTGAACTGTAAAACCCGGAATTATATTCATGTTGCCAAAGTTGTGTTCCGTCGCTGATTTTCAGGCATGTTATGCTGCCGTAGCTGTTGGCCATATAGAGTCGGTTCGACCAGGCTACTGGACTGGAGACGTCGGGGAGGTCGTCGAATTGCTCCCAGAGCTGTTGTGGGGGGGTATCAAGCCGGATGGCCGACAGTTTGGCATATTCGTTGGCAACGAGTAGGGTGCCATCCCACCAGGCGGGCGAGACGGCTACTTCGCCGCCCATGCAGTCGAACTGCCAGAGTTCGGTTCCGGTTGCAGGGTCATAGCCCGCCACGATTGTGTTACCATTGAGAATGAGTTCGCGCTGACCGTTGTGCTTAACCAGAATTGGGCTGGCCCAGCATGGGAGCACATCGCGTTTGATGTTCCAGGCGATATCGCCGCCGTCGGTATGCAGAGCCAGTAGCCGCCCGCCGGTGTCATCATCGAACTGAATAAATAGCAGCCCGTTATGGTCGAGCAGCGATGAAGCATGCCCGTATGGATTGTCGGGTACGCCATAGTTGCGGGCCCATGTGCGTTTTCCGTCGGGTGATAGTGCCAGGATGTCGCCGTTGGCAAAGATGGCGTAGACCTGGTTTCCGTCGGTCGTCATGGTGGCAGCAGCATAACCTGTGTCGACCGTGACTTCGGGGGGGCTTTCGGGAGAGCCGATGATGCCGGTTGCGGGATGGCGCCATAGAAGTTGTCCATCGCTGGCTGCAAAGGCATATACCTCGCAGACGTTGGAATCCCCGCCGGTAAGATAAATCTGATCATTGGCTACGATTGGCGAGCTGAAGCCGGGGCGGGGTACCTCTTGTTTCCAGATAATGTTGCTGCCGCTTTCGCCATCCCAGTTGATGGGTGGGGTGACATCGTATGCAATGCCCAGACCATTCGGTCCGCGGAAGCCTGGCCAGGGCGGAGGGAGTTGAGTCGTGGATGGGCCTTTGGATGGGGAAAGCGCATCGGTGACAGCAGGGAGTTGGGTGGCGTGGGGGCGCGAAAGATGGATGGCGATGCCGGCGGCAAGTGCGATCAGTAGCACAGTGGTGAGCGTGATTGCGAGGCGTGAGTTGGCCAGTACGTCGGTTGTGATGCCGTTGGAATTCGGTGTGGGGTGTGAGATTACCGAGCGGAGGGTATGCATGATATGCAGTGCCGCGATAAGGACGGTCAATCCGATTAAAAGCAGGAAGGCGCCTACACGTAGTGCTGTTAGGCTGCCGAAGTATGCACGCCGAACGAGTAGATCGAGGGCTCGAATTTGTTCGGTAAGATCACTGTCGGCGGGCTGTTGCTGAATCTGATTCTTCAGTATCTGAAGCGCTGGGGTATCCAGGGGGGTTGCACTTTGTGTTTGAAGAAAGGTTGTTGCCATGAGAATTGAGAGGCCAGCGCAGAAAATGGTGGCTACCAGAGCTGCGGTAGCGGCACAGGCATAAAGGGTTGGATGGGTTTTATTCATCGTTTTCCTGTGGCGTCTTCGGGAGGAGAATTTTTGCGTTGTAGGACGTGCTTCCCGGTATTCCGGGAGCGCGTGGCGAATCGGTGGCTATACACGCGCTCCCCGAATACGGGGAAGCACGTCCTACACCATGTGTGATATGACTGAACCCACTATAGGACACTACCTGCTTCCTTGATGAACCCACTTTTCGCTGTTCGTGTTCTTTTGGGCAGTAGGCGAAACATCTTCCGCAGGCTAGGCAATTTGTGCGACTGGGTTCATAGTCGGTTCTTGTGCGTACCCTGGCGAGTGCGGCCAGTTTGCAGGCAATGACGAGACCGAAGAATGCTCCGAGGATGTGTCCTCCGGTTTTAAAGCGTTGCTGTAATTCAGTGACCTCTTGCTGGAGCGAAGCCAGCGAGGTGCCTGAGGCTCGAAAGGCCGCGCTCTGATCGTTCATCTCAATTGCGGGTATGCTGTTTTCAAGTTCCAGTTGTGCCATAAGTTGAATGCGGTGATCCATTTTGGAAAGCAGGTTGGAGAGGTGCGGTCCGGTCCAGAATCCGAACCCCAGCAGGATTGGAAGTAGCAGTAGAATGCCAGCCAGGCGTTTAAGTCCGTGATGGTGAGCTTCGGTTGCTTGGGTCGGAAATTCAATGGCATCGAATGGGCATGCATCTTCGCAGAGTTGGCATTGGATGCACTCGGTGGGGGTTGTAGTGACTTTACGCCATGAGAGTGCTGAGGCCCAGGAGAGCAATACGCCATAAGGGCAGAGGAAGCGGCAGTAGGGTCTTGCAACAAAAATGCCGATCAGGAGAAGTGCTGCGCCGAAGATAATGATCCAGAAGGGCCCATTCATACGGTAGATGCCTACAAATGGGTCGTAGCGGCAGACGAGAAAAGCGGTTCCGGTGTAGACCAGTAGTGCGGCAATTCCGAGATAGACGTAGGGGAGGAGGCTGAGGGCGTGTTTTAGCCATTGTGGTAGTCTTATGGGCTTAAGGATGACGATATCCTGAATGGCGCCGAGGGGGCAGACGGCTCCGCAGAAAATGCGTCCGAAAAAAAGTGCAAATATGAGTGGTAGAGCAAAGACGAACAGCACTGATGTTGGAACCGTCGTGGTTGGGTCGGTCATGGCCTGGAAAACGTTTTGCCATGAACCCACGGGGCAGATGCAGCCCTTCTTCCAGAATCCGAAGTAGGCGATAGTAAAAAGGGATAAGATTGTGATGGCGCGGCGGGAGCGGAGTTTGAGTGCAAAGATGGCACCCAGTACGAGAGCCGCAAGTAGCGTGACGGTGTCGATGACTTCCCACATGGCAGCGCGTGGCGCGGGTTGAGGCGTGGAGGGTAGCGTGTAGCCGGTTTCAAAATCGGGGGTTGGAAAGCGTTCGGCGGCGGAGACGAATGTTGGAGCAACGAGCACTAGCCCGAGTGTCATGATTGAGAGTGAGATCAGTCGGATTCGCATCAGGCTTCGCTGCTCCCATTTGCACGTTTGGTATAGGCCTCTGCATAGGGAACGCGGCTAAAGGCGTCGGCCGGGCACGCTGTTGCAATGGCGCACTCGTTGCAGTTCAGGCATATACTGTGGTCGATCTGTAGGTAGAGTGATCCGTTGCCAAACATCTTGCAACCGTGGACGCATTTTCCGCAACCGATACAGAGCGCTTTGTCGATTGCGATCTCGAAGTAAGGATCTTCGATGTATGTGCGTCGGATAGCACCAGTGGGACAGAGTTGATTTTCAGCGGCAGATGAGAGTGCTTTGGCACCGGGTTCGAAGTATCCGAAGCATAGTTTGCAGTAGCCGCATTGGGCGTGCGTGTGGAAGCAGCGTACGGCAGAGTGTTCCAGCACGCAGCTGGTGGCACAGAGTCCGCATTGGATGCATTTTGTGGGATCGAGTTGCCATAGAGTTCTAGGGGGGGCAAAGCCACATGCTTCGCGTTTGGCGCACCCCCTGCAGGTAGAGCTTACTTTTGTGCATAAGCGTTTGGTGCGACTGACCATGCCGACCATAACCCCGCCGAGCCCCACAAGTGCAATTGTGCGCAGAGCGGTTCGCAGCCAGCCCCGCCTGGTAATGTTTGTCTGTTGGGCTTGGTTCATAGAGCCTCCTCGGCATAGAATCGGATAGCCCGGCTTCCGGGATCAAGGACCAGAATGATTCCATCGTTATCAGCTGCCAGGTCAAGACCGACCGTTCCTTTTGGAAAAGTGTCCGACGGTGCGACCATTCCAAGAAAAGCTCCATCTGAAGCGTAGCGTTTGACGCGGGGCATTCCTTTTTCGCTGGTTACGAAACCTCCGTCGGCTGTTATGGCGATATAAGATGGATTGCAGCATCCGCAAAATCCGTCGATTTCTGTGGACGCCTTTCCCCAGTATGAAAGGCGTTTTCCTGCAAAACTGTATGCTTCCAGACGTTGGCGACCGGGGTTTGTGATCCAGACGCTTTCGTTGTGGATGGCGAGATCGAAATAGGGACTTGGTATGACGAATCCCGGTTCGGATCCTTGTGGGCCGCGTCCATTAAATTTGCCCAGTAGTTGTCCATCAAAGCCAAACTGCCACACGATACGCTGGCCGTAATCGGCAGCAAATAGTGTGTTGGTGTTGGCGGCCAATCCAGTCAACCATGCATTTTCGCCGAGGGTTTGCCATGTCTGCAGACGGTTCCCTGCCGCGTTATAGACTTCAATATGCGTGTTAAAGCCCACGAAGATGTTTGTTGAAGTCCATGCGATACAAGTGGGTGGGGAGTCTAGGTTAATGCGTTGCTTTTCGCGCCCTTCGGAATCCATCAGCAGTAGCGCTTTGTCACCGACAACGGCGATGGTTCCGTTTTGGCCAATTGTTAGAGCATGCGGTTCAAGCAGAGAGAGTGGGATGCGTGAAATTTCGCGGTATAGCAGTGGTGCGCTGCGTTCTGCATCGGTATATACCTTAGTGCTATAGAGGTATGACTCGGGAACCGATGTGGTAGAGCAGCCTCTTTTGTTAACGACAAGGAGGGTGCTTACACTTATCGCTATCGCAATGATTAACGCTGCTGTGAGTTTGCGGTTCAAGGTGTTTCTCCTTTGCGCAGGTCGAGGCACACCATGCGTGTTGTGTCCCTGCATAGCAGAAGGCCATCGACTAAAGCCAGAGGGCCCCATGCTTCACGTCCGTCGAGAATATCAGCGGTTGCCATGGGATCAAATTTGTCGGCGTTGGCGTTAGCCATGGTGAGGGCCCCGTCGTCACTGAGAATCAGTATTCGATTGTCTACGATCATAAAGGGCCCCAGCCCGAATCGCCAGTTCTTACCGCTACTCCAGAGGGGCTTGCCGTCGGGTGTCATGCAGACCAGTTGTCGGTTGAGTGGGCCGGCATCGTTGGGCATGACGGTGAAAAGTCGTCCATCGAAGCATATAGGCGTTTGTTGTTCGCAGGCGAATTGTGTACGGGGCCAAGTGTGCAGCAGTTCGACTTTCCACGGTGTTGTTGTGGTGGAATTGTGGATTTGGAACATGCGGCTGCCGACGCCGTAGCCAGCCGTGACAAGCATATGGCCATCGGGCAGAAAGACAGGTGAGGGGGCAATCACGCTATGGCTCCATTCGGTGGTTTTCCACAGTAACGCTCCGCGATGTTCCGGTTCTGCCGAAACGGCGATAATGCCGCCGAGGGCGCAATAGACAAACATGCGCGTGCCGAAGAGCGTGACGGGAATAATAGAGGCGTGCGACATATTCCATTGATCCGGGTTTGGTGTTTTCCAGACGATCTCGCCAGTTGTGCAACTTACGCCCATTAATAGGGCGTTGTCGCCACCGGGTGCCAGAATGGCTTCGCCGTTATCGATGATCGGGCACTGTCCGGTGTACCAGAGCGGGACTTCTGTGCCGTAGTCGCGGGCCAGATCAAGGCCCCATCGAAAAGAACCGCTATCGGCATCAACGCATAATACATGGCATTTGGGACCCATTGACACGACGAACGCTTGGGTTACGGCGGGAATGGTTCGTGAGATGCCGTGGTTACGTTTGATGTTTATCGCATAACTGCGTCTCCATATTTCGCGTCCGTCGGCGAGAGAGAAGCAGCGCAGGGCGTCACATTTCTGCTGCACATCATAATCCAGCAGATAGACTCGACCGTTTTCCACGGCAGGTGCTGCATAGCCATTGCCAAGTTCTACGGACCAGAGTAGGGGTGGCCCATGGGTTGGCCATGTGTCGGCAAGTGGGACAGGAGAGGTTGCGATGTTATCACCGTTTGGGCCGCGGAAGCCTGGCCATGAGCTAGAGCTGTTGGCTGGGGTGCCATCGAAGGTTTCAAATGTGCCAGATAGATCGACAATGGGTGGAGTATTGTCTGCTATTTGATCTGAAGTTTGAGATGGAATTCTAGCGTGAATATGCTGAGGCGGTATTGCGCTGAACCAGATCCAGAGGCCGAAGGTGGCGGCCGCGCTGGATACCAGCGCTGTCAGAACGATTGCCGATATGTTAGGGCGTGTTGTCATGATGATGTTGCCATATAGCCGTTGTTCAGGTTATACAATCAACCCCTGTGATGGAAAAAGCGAAATTACGATCAAGGTAATGATACATTAGGAGAGGTTTGATGAACAGGATTCTGGCATGTCTGGTGATAATGGCGTTGTGTGCGTCGGGTGGTCGCGGTTTTTGTGCGGCGGCTATAACGAATGCGTTTGATGATATTGTGGTGACGGCTGCGCGGCTTGATGATGATACGCTTTCTCGGATTCCGGCCAATGTGACGGTTTTTTCAGAGGGGGATATTCAGAATTCATCGGCCCGTCATATAGATGATATTTTACGGCAGGCACCTGGAGTTTATGTGTTGCGTAGCGTGGGAATGGGCTATGGGTTGCCCGTGCAGATTGTCACGCGAGGTATTCCGGGGCAATCAACGACGTTGTTGCTGTCGGATGGTTTGCCGTTGAATGAGGCTGTTTCCGGGTTTGCCATGGTTAATGCGATTCCCTTGGATGCTGTTGGGCGTATTGAACTGGTGCGGGGCCCGCAGTCATCGCTTTACGGAGCGAATGCATTTGCTGGTGTGGCCAATGTGTTGACGTTGCCGCCTGATCAACGCCCGTCCGTGTCGGTGTTTCACCGCTCAGGTAACGAGGGGTTCAGGGAGTGGGGGGCATCGGCCAGTCAGGGTGATAGAACCTTGGGGATCAGTGTTGATGTTGGGCGATTGCAGATCGACAACTATTTGGCACGGGATACTCTTCAGCGCGAGCAGTGGGTTTCGGCACTGCAGGACTATCTTGTAATTGAGCAGACTGCACAGAATTTTGATTATGATGACACACGTGTTCTGGGCAAGGTTACGGCAGATTTGTCAGAGGATACGCATCTCGATATTCATGCGCGCTATAATGAAGGTACCCTTGGATACGGTGTGACCGATTTTCGTTCGTTGTATCCCACAGTTGTGGACAGTACGATGGAGACCGAGAGTGCCATGTTGGGTGCTGTGTTGACATCCAAGTTGAGTGATGAGGTGACTTTCAAGGGCCGCACCTACTATCGCTGGCATGAACGGCGCTTGGGTGGTTTGGATGTGGCGTCGTTACAGGCGGGGGTGCCTGTGTTTGTTCCAAGTCGTTCTGAAACTACGACTCGAGACTGGATGCTGGATGGCGCTGTTGATGTTGCCATGTTTGAGCGTCAGATGATTACGCTGGGTGTTGATGTGCAGCGTAGTGATGCTGACTTTTCTGCGTTGCGTAATGCGGATACGAGTTTACAGCTGCCATTATCCAGCGGCCGCCGGGTGCACACCGTAAATGCGGGAGTGTATGCTCAGGATCGTATTACGCTGAGCGAGCGAGTAACGGCGTTGTGTGGTGTTCGTGTGGATGAGCATGATGCATATGGTATTGCGGTTTCTCCAAAAGCGGGGATTGTTGCCAGGACGGGAGATCGAACCACGCTGCGCATGTCAGTTGGACAAGCTTATCGCGCACCCAGTCTGATTGAACTGTATCAACCAACACTTCTTTTTGGAAATATCACATTTGCATCGAATGAAGCGTTAGATCCTGAATATATTACGACGATTGATAGTGGTATTGATCATCAGGTATTGGATTCGGTGATGGTGCATGCCGATGTCTTCTACAACGACATGACGGATCTGATTACCAAACAGATTACAGGTAGTACATTGAGTTATGATAACACCGACGATGCGTGGTCGGCTGGTATTGAGGCTGGGGTATCATGGGAGTTCTTGCCGGAATGCATGACGACATTCAGCTTTACAGAGCAGCGTAGTGAAAATCGTGAGACGGGGAGTGATCTTGAGCATGTCCCCGAGCGTATTGCGGCGTTGAGCGTACGTCGTGGCAAGCGACTGGGTGAGGGCCTTAAGGCGGAAATGTCGCTTTCTGAGAACTATGTTGGCACGCGCGGTTATGTGGATCTGGCCAGTGGCCGTTGGCGCGAGTTGGACGATTACTGGCGTACAGATGCTGCGTTGAAAGTGACGTATCGCGAGTTGGTGTGGGTTGGATTTACGGTTGAGAATGCCAGCGACGAACAGTATCAGGAGTGGCCGCAGATCAGTTCTGCACCGGGGTGCCTTTATGCCATTGAGATTGGTGGCGCCTGGTAGGGGTTAAAAGGGTGTTGGCTCGATTAACCGATTGCGAGTGCGATTCGCTAGATCTTTTTCGGGTTTTCAACCCAGGGCGTTGCTCTGGGCTGGTATATCCCCGCCCCTACGGGGCTTTTCGGATGACCTCTAACTAATTAAAGGGACTATTATCATTCCGAACTTGTCGAGGAATCTCAAGCATTACTGTAGGCCGGAGATCCCTCGGCAAGCTCGGGATGACAGATCACGCAGTCTTTGCGTGTCAGAAATGCAATATAGCGCACTACGCTGATGCAGCCCGCGCCATTTGAGGCGATACTTGTTTAGCGCACATCGATGCACATCAAGTGCCCTTTTTCATTACGCACGTATAGCTTTCCGCGACACAGGACAGGGACGGTCCAGCAGGTTCTAGAGATCAATTTTTTAGCGGAGGCTATTTCAGTGTAGGCGGTCGGTGTTGCCTTGATGATCTTGAGGTCACCCGATTCATGGAGACATACCAGCAAATCGCCGGTGGCGATCAAAGCGCCCCCCTTGATGTTTTCCTGCCATGCAATGCTTCCATTTTTGATATCGATGCATGATAGTTGGGCTCTGCCGGTGTTGCCATCGATACCATAGAGGTGGCCCTTAATAAGAACGCTGGTGCCGAACTGGTTTTTCAGGTTCTTGTTTTCCCACAGTACAGATGGTTTCGCGCTGGACACGTCGATAAGCGCGCAGCCACGGCCATATCCAGACGATACAAAAATGCGGTTGCCTATAATGACTGGGTCGGCCGCATTGACGTCGTATTTGGTCTCCCATGGATATGAAAAGAGTTCCTGCCCCGTTTTCAAATCAACGCCATAGATGGCTTTTGCTCCGAACATGACGACGGTTTTATTGCCGTTGATTGTGGTTACGACAGGGGAGGAGTAGCCGCTTGGCCCGGCTGGACTTTTCCAGTGGGCACTGCCGGTTCGCGCATCCAGAGCAACGCCGTGTGTAGCGATATTAAGGAATATCATTCCGTCGGATTCTATCGGTGATCCTGAGAGACCCCAGCTTGGGACTCTTGCACCAAATTCCTTTGCAACATGCTTCTGCCAGACCACGTCTCCCGTTTTCGCATTAAGGCAAAGCGCGAGACCTTCGCGGCTGAGCGTGTAGACATGGTTGTTAGCAACACATGGAGTGGCGCGGGGGCCGGGGTAGGACGAGGCTTTACATGGGTATGAATATCGCCACACCTCTTTGCCGGTGTCTGCCCGCAGGCAGTAGACGATATCCTGATTGCTGATGTTGCCCATTGTATAGAGGTACGGGCCTGCAATAGATACGGAGGCGTATCCTACGCCCAGTTCGGTTTCCCAAAGGACTTTTGGTGAAGGGGAGAGTGATGTCGGGTTCAGAGATCCTTCTGCAAACCGACCGGTGTTGTTTTTGCCGCGCCACTGAGGCCACTCGTCTTGAGTGGCTGCCTTGGCGGCGATTGCAGTGAACCCTAGCAAGACAGCCGTGCCTATCAGCAATGTTGATTTTATGAATGTGGCGAACTTTAGTTTTGTAGTCATTATTGTATATATTCCTTCTTTATGTGCTATTACGGTACAGTATGACTGTTTGTGGAACTGTTTTCAATACGACAAATTTGGATGAGCATCCAGGTCGAGTAGGCTGGTGCGAAGGGACCTCGCTCCCGGTTCTTTGATAAGATGTGTTTGCAAATCTCTTGTGGAAACCCCGGGGGCTATACTCGAGCCTTGCAAGTTTAGGCTGAAACCCCGAAGGTTATTTTATGAAAAAACATCGTCTATTAACGTGGATGACGGGCTTGTTCCTTATGGCGGCTGCCTGTAGGGCAGGACTGGTTTGTGAGGAGTCTGTATTCGATTACGGGATGGTATCCGCAAGCGATCACGCGGTGCATTCGTTTGAACTAAAGAACACCGGAACCAATACAGTCAAGATCCTGAAGGTCCGGAAGACCTGCGGGTGCGTGGCGACAGTGACATCGAAGAAGGATGTGGCACCGGGGGGCGCAGCAGAGATTCGGGTGAGTGTTTCGCTGAAGGGGCGCTCGGGGGAGCAACGTAAAGTGGTGTATGTTCATACGGATAGTAAGGAAACCCCGCTGTTGAAGCTGGTGACAAAGGGACGGGTTCGGCGTGGTGTTGCGCCCGCTGTTTCAGCTGTAGTCTTGAAACCAGCGGCTGTTCTGCGCCCGCCTGCGGCTCAGGCAGTCACTGCTTCTGTGAAGAGCTCGACACCCCGTGAGAGTCAGACGCTTCGGGCAGTTCCGAATGAGATTCGGGTGCCCCGCACGGTTGGCCCGGACGGGCTGACGGTCCGGATTGAGGTTAAACTCCCCGAGATCGCCGGGATCCGCGTGAAGGGCGTTTTCCTGCCTGCGGATGTTTCATTTGCTGTGCAGCGCAGCGAAAACGAGTGTTGGGTTGAGCTGGGTCCGATACATGATGTCCAGGCGCTGAAAGGATCTACATTGGTGATTCTTACAACCGGCGGGGCGTTGAGAATTCCCTGCATTGTTGAGGAGTAGGCCGGATGGGTCTCAGGGTTTTAGGTCTGATCTGTGCTTTTGGATGGGCTGTCTCTTGTTTTGCAGAGACCCTTCCGGCGGTTCGTGTTGAATTATTTTTTGAAACAGGCTGCTTGGAATGCGAGACCGTCAAGCGTGAGGTATTCCCCCATTTAGCTGAAAGCACGTCGGTTCCTTATGTAATTGAGCTGTGCAATATCGGCATCACTTCGAACTATTTGCGGCTGGTTACGTATCAGGAGGCATTGGGGGTGACCGAGGATGAAGCGGTCTCGGCAGTGGTGGGAGAAAATTGTTTTCTCAATGGGCTTGCTGAAATACGAACGGGGCTGGTCGCCGCCGTGGAGGCGGCGGAAGTGGTTGCGCCGTCCGGCGAAAGAAAGCAGGACAACCGCCAGGTCCTGCGCGACCGCATTCGCAGGTTTTCTGTTCCGGCGGTGCTGGTGGCCGGTTTGGCCGACGGGTTGAACCCGTGCGCGATTTCCACGCTGATCTTCTTTATGGGGCTGCTGGCCGCGTCGGGGGTTCGCGGACGGCGGATGCTTGTGATGGCATCGGCATTTTGCCTTTCGTCATTTATCACCTATACTCTGATCGGTCTCGGCCTGCTCCATTCGCTGCACTGGCTGGAGGGATGGGACGGGGTGGCCCGGTCTATCAACCTGATTCTGCTGACGGCTCTATTTGTTCTGGCGGGGCTTTCGTTCCGGGATGCTTGGCGGTTCCATCGGACCGGCAAGGCGTCCGCGGTGTCTTTGAAACTGCCCGCTCCAGTCATGCGGCTGATTCATCGCTCCTTGCGGCGGGGCATTCATAGCCGGGCTCTTTTTGCCGGTGGTGCGCTGGCCGGGCTTTGTGTCACCGTGCTGGAGTCGGTTTGCACGGGGCAGATGTATCTGCCGGCACTGGCTACGGTGATTCGATCCGGTGATGGATATGCGAGGGAGTGGGCGTTGCTGCTGGGCTACAACGCCGCGTTTATCTTACCGCTGGTTGCCGTGTTTGTTTTGACTTGGGCCGGGCTGGGCAGCCGTTCTTTAATGGACTGGGGCCGGCGCGAAGTGGTGGTCGGCAAGGTGCTGCTGGGAGTACTGTTTCTCACACTAGCCGCCCTGATGGTCTTGTTCCTCTGATCCGAATAGTGGCCGATAGGCCCGCGGCAGCCGCGGTGGATACGTTGCAATGTTGGCTTTTTGGGCTCATCACGGAAGTGTGTAGTACGAGGTGTTTTTGCTGAAGATCACACATCGTTTGTGACGATTGTTCGGACGAAGCATTTCGTTTAAGGGTGTCCGGCGAAGAGTGTCGGTTAAGTTTTCGACAAAGAGTGCGTTTAAGTGTGCGCTTCCTACTCCGCCCTCGCTTTGCTCGTGGCTACGAAGGACAAGTCGCGCTCTTTCTACACTTTTTCGGACACTTAACCGCCCCCCTTACTCGGATACACTTAACCGACCGGCTTTAGCGGTCTCTCTAAGCACCGCAATAAGGCCTCAACTATACAATTCCGTGATGAACCTGATATTTTGGCTTTTTGAGTCGTATGGGGACGGATTGTCCGGCAAGGGGATGGGTGATGCTCTCTTTCCATGCGAAACGTGCGGTCGGCTGGATGATGATCGGCATCTGTTATACTTACCTGAAACCGTCTGATAGAGGCCTGAAATTGATTTGATTCTAGCGCAATAACTATCTATCATTCAAGACTCTTAAGAATAAAACATCAATTTGCAAATTAAGGACTTTGCATCATATTTTTGATAAATAATAGACGCATGTGTACGATTCGCAATGCAGAAGACCAGACTCGGATGACATAATCGGTTTTTTTGTTTGAAAGTAGGCAGATATGAAGAAGAAAACATCGACTCTGAATCTTTGGCTTCACTCCCTTCGCCTCGGACTTATGTCGGCAGCTATTGGCGCAGTGTTTCTGGCTTCGGCTCCGCAGGCGCAGGCGCAGGTGGGGGTGACGCTGTCCGGTCCGCTGGAAGCGGCGAACTGCGGTACCATCATGGTTACCAACCGGATTGTGAACAACGGGGTCACCCAGTCCGAACTGATGGTCACGAATGAACTGCCTTCCTCCAGCTATGCCTATGTGTCGGGGCTGTCCACGGTGACCCTGCCGGGTGGGGTGGTGCTGACCAATGCCGCCGCCGATCCGGTCGTGACGAATGGGGCGACTAGCCTGATTTGGGATTTTTCGTGGGTTGTGACCCCGTCCACGCTGACTAACCTGGTGATTTCAGAAGTCTATTACAACACTACGCAGACCCCGGAGGACGAGAACGAGTGGTTCGAAATCTACAATCCCATGACAAATGCCGTTATCATGACCGACTGGTCGGTGCAGGATGGCTCCCCGGGCGCAGTTGATTCTCTGCCGGATATGACGATTGCGGCGGGCGAATTTGTCATCATTGCTGGCAGTACCAATGCCTTTATGGTCGCAAATACGGGGTATGTGGGGCAGGTGTTTGAAGTTGCGGACGGCAAGATCGGATCCGGATTAAATAATTTTGGGGATGGCGTTCTGCTGCGGAATGCGGCCAGTAACGTCGTGGATGCGGTGTCCTATGGCGGCTCAACGGCGGCGTTCAGCCCTTCGGTACCGACAGTGGCAGCCGGACGCTCCATTGCGCGTGATCCGGTAGATAATGATACGAACACAGGCAATGACTGGATAGATCAGATGCCTCCGGACCCGGGAGCGGGTTTGCTGTCGGTGGGCATCCAGAATGGAGCCTCCATCACGATTGTCTATGTGGTGGAGATTGATTGCAGTGCGGTCAGCGGTCAGCTGTTTAGCCGAACCGGATATGAACAACCTCCGGGCACCCCAGGCGACTCGCTCGGCTCGATGTTCCTGACGATTAACCAGCCGGATCTCGTGGTGGTGAAGACGCCGACTATGCAAGACGCTGGTGTGGGCGACACGGTGTCCTGGACGATTCAAGTGGTTAATACGGGCTTTGGCGACGCACCGAATGTAGTGGCGATGGATACGCTGGGTCCAGGCCTGATCTTCACGGGTTTCAGTGTGGCCCCGAGCACGCAGACCGCATACAATGCATATTGGGATGCTTCCGTGATTCCTGCGTTTTCGAATCTGATTGCGCAATCGTCTGTGGATATTGTTGTGACTGCTAAGGTGGTGTCCTGCTCTGGGTTGTACAATCGGGGCGATGCGGAATGGGGCTGTAGTGGGTTGGCGGTGTTGACCAATCAAACCTGCGAAGCCACGGGTCTGATCAACGAGACGGCAACGGCCGGCATCCGTTTTATCGACCGCTATCCAAGCTTGAGTGTTGCGATAGCCCCCAATCCGCTATCGATTGATTATTGCGGTGGGAGCAGCATGACACTGACTATTACCAACGCATCTGGGCCGGATGTCGGTATGGCGACCAACATCACCTTCACTCCTGATATTCCGAGTGGCTGGAGCATCACCGGAGCCTCGGTAGATACCAATGGTCTTATACAGGTGGAGGCTTTGCCGGCTGGTACCAGCACTAGTGTGACCGTTCTCGTGAAAGCGGGCGGCTCTTGCCCAATCGATCTGACGGAACAGGGGATGATTCTGGAACCGACTTATACTGATCTATGTGGTAATCCGTTCAGTGGTCCCGTGGTTTCAGAGGTGGCTCAGGTGGGCAACCTGCCGTGGGCCTCGATCACCAAGATTGTCCCGTCGTCTGTGTCGGGCAATGCTACCTCTTTCCCGGTTCGAATCGAATTGTCCTATTCTAATTTCAATGGAATAGCGGAAGCCATCATGGTGACCGACTCGTTCCCCGTGCACACGAATCTCACCGTTGCGAATATTTCGACAAATGGAACGCCAGTGACCAACAGTGTGGTGTGGATGCTAACTCCGCCAGCCGGCAGCGGTGTTATCACCTCCTCTTTTGACATGGTCATCGGCACGCCCTGCGGTGGCCCAGACCGCATTCTATATAATGTGCTGAACGCGGCACCCTATCTTGACTGTCTCGGCTGCTTGCAGGATGTCGTGGGCGATGGTTATTCCTACCCGATTGATTTCAGCCTTGGTGCTGGCTGTGGCACCGGAACGGGCGGCTGCAGCTTTGCAAGTTCCGTGGGTGTGTTCCCGGCGCTGACCGAAGTGTGCGATCCTGTTATGGTGACGCACACCTTCACCTCCTTCAGTGGATTGCTCGCAGACTGGACGAACGTGACCTTCCAGTCGGATCTAGCTGGCGGTGCCGGGGTCGTGGATACGACGAACGACGTAACCGTTCTGATCGATGGTTCGAATGTGACGTCGTATGTCTCCATCACCACCAATGTCACTCCTAGCCTGATTCTGGATCTGTCGGGATTGAACGGTTCGAGTTTTCCCTCTACTAGCAATGTTACTACCAGTCTGGTTATTGCCTGGCCCGTTAGCGTGAGCGCGGCAGGGCAATACATCGATGAATCCTCTTTAACGGTAGGCGCTTGCGGAACCGAAAGTGATCAGGCTATCTGGAATGTTGGGGAAAGCCGCATGGAGATCGAACTGAACAAAATATTCCTGGTGGAAGCCTGCACCCGGACCCCCGGCAGCATTGAACTGACAATGATTCCCAGCCCGGAAGACGTCCTCGGAGATTCCGCACTGTTCCCCGCGTATGATACCGTAGTGACTCTTGATCTGGACTTCGATGGGGATGGCCTGGCTGGATTAAGTTATCTTCCCGGCACGACTGTTTTCAGCAATATCGTGGATTTGACGAATGCGCCGATTCTCGTAGTTGAGCCCACGATTTCCAGTAATCAGTTGACTTGGATTCTGGGGGATCTTGGAACCAACACGGATATGTCGATTCACTATCAGCTTCGACCGAGCTGTGATCCTGATACTAACGGGACGGAACGCGCAGAACTGAGATACAACGTGTTGTGCGATGATGATAATCCGGCCCCCCTGCAAGATGTGTCGCGAACGAACAGTGAGCCTTTCTTTATCAGTGCCAGTCTGATCAACAGCCTGCAACCGGAACTGCAATTCTTGACCAACACGCAGATTGTAAATCAGGTTCGCATTATGAATACCGGAGGGCCGGATGCCTTCAATTTGTATATCGAAATGGATCTGCCTACGGGGGTGTCGTTCGGCAGTGCGGAAATCGAACCGTATGCGGTGACGAACAACCAGGTGATTTGGGATTTCCACCAGACCCAGACGAACAACAATCCCGCTTTTCCGCTGTATGATGACGACAACGACGGGAGCTTTGATGATCTGCGTGCCCGCCATGTGCTGGAATTCTGGGTGACCAACAATCTGGATTCCTGCACAGGAACTAATGAGTTGGTGCTTCGTTCTTCACATGGCTGCAAGGGGGACATGTGTAACTGGGCCCCGGATTCCGAGGCTTCGTTCGCAACGATTTCCGGTTCGCTGGTGACGCGTTCGACCTTCCCGGTCGAGAACTCTATCTGCGGGACCAATCCGGTGGTATACACCGTGCGCAATAGCGGATTGACAGTGGATTATGACGTGCAGGCCTACCAGACCCTGCCAACGGGCATGGAATATGTCTCCAACAGCTGCGGAATCAGCATCAATGGCGGCACCACCAACTGGATTGTCGACCCTCCGGGAACGGGTGTGGCCACAAATCCACTGACTTGGACCTCCACGGAGATCCCCCAGTTTGCAGGATTGCAACCGAATGATGAAGTGACCATCTATTATGAGGTGAAGCTGGGATGTGATTCGGTGAACGGGGACAGCCAGTTTCTGGCAGAAGGCCGGTTCACAGACCTGTGTGGAAATATCGTTAGCAACAGGGAAATTGTCTCTGTTCTCTCGCCAAAGGAGCCGCTGCTGGCTGCAAACAATACGTCCTCACTAGATGTGGCAGATCTGGGTGAGGAAGTGGTTTACACCCTGACGATCAGCCACGATGCCCTGTCCGCGGCAGATGTGCCGTATTTGGAACTGACAGATGTGCTTCCGACCGCGGTCACCTACATAGGAGCATCTGTTACCCCCGATGCGGTCATTGGACAGACACTGATCTGGAGCAATGCTACCTTGAACGCACAGACCGGTGACTCCCTTCCTCCGTTTGCTTATACGAATGAGGGATCTATCTCCATACTGGTGACGGGTGAAGTCAATAGCTGCGCGGCTTCCGTGATCAACCAAGCCAACGTGGACTATGGTTGTTCGGACACCGATGCCTGCCTGAGTGCTTCCGACAGCGCCTCGATCATCACGGCGCCGATATTGTCGCCGCCCGGATTGAGCAGCACGATGGATTTGACCACTTGCGGCGGCACGAAGATGGTGACGGTGACCAACAGCGGTGCTTCGACGACCAACGGCATCGTTCTTGTGGAATATGCGCCGCCCGGCTATATCTTCACTGGTGCCACCGCCAGTGGCGAATTCACCTCAGCAGGGCTGATTGTGACGTACAGTGGCAGCCCGTCCGGGGCCGTTGCGACTGTGGATTTCAGCACGACAAATAGCAGCGGGGCGGTAGACTTCAAGGACGATATCGGCGATGGTTTTGATAATCTGGAACTGGGCAAAAACAGCGCTTTTGAAGTGATGTGGACGCTGGCCAGTGCTGGGGATAATCTAGACTGCCTGGCAGATCCGACGGATCTCGACTACGAGGATCCGGATCAGGGAGATCCAACTTCGCTGACGTCCAGCAACCGGCTGGACTACGTGACGCTGTGCGGCGAAACCAACGTTGCCGTGGGGTCGGTTTCCGCCTATCCGGGCATTCCGAATCTGGATATTGACCTACAGCCGAATAGCCTGATTGTGACCAACGGTGAGGTGGTGACCTTTAGCCTGAGTGTGATCAACAGCTCGGAAACCGCAGATGCGGACAGCATCTATGTGCGCGTCAAGATGGGGGAGGGCTGGAATGCTCTGACCTATGTCTCGAGCAACATTGTCTCCTCCGGAACCAATGCCATGCTGCTGGAACAGCAGGGAAACACTAACTTGCTGTTCGACTTCCCAGGCGTGATTCTGGATCCGGTGAACGACGAAATTCAAGTGTGGTTCACCGCGACTGCCACACAGGGAGGCGGATCACTGGACGCTGTGGCTGAAGTGGTCGGCGGCTGCGACAACCCGCCGGTGATTCCGCAATGCACCCCCACGAATGTATGGGGAGAGGCGCCGCTGGCCAACATGATGACAGCCACTGGCCCGGGCCTGACGGGGCCAGTCAACGGGCAGTATTCTTCCTTTGATCAGGACCGCTTTGTGGCGGCCGGTCATTTGCTCACAAAGACCGTACGCTATGACGAAGAGGCGGCTGGGGTGGCCGGAAGCAATCGTACCGCACGCGTAGGCGAGGATCTGATCTATCGCCTGGAGGCCAGTTACTTCGGCGGAACCTTTTCCGACGTAACCATTACCGACAGTCTGCCCTTGGAACTGGACTTTGGTACGCCGACCAACTACGTCTTCAACGGCGGGGTAACCGGTGCGGTCTGGAATGCGGGATCGGGACTCTTTACGCTTCAGCCGACGGCTTTCTCGACCAATCCCTCCACCTTTACGGTCGACATACCGGTAGTCGTCTCCAACAGCATAGATGTGCAGGATGGCATCGTGATCACCAATGCCGCGAGCACGGACTTCACTATAGCTGGTGTGACCAATATTCCGGTTGTGAAAACAACAGAGGTGGAGGTCTTTGAGCCGGACCTGCAGATCACCAAGACAGTGAGCTCCACTCTGGTTCAGGCGGGTGATATTATCATATTCACAAACAGCCTAGTGCATACAGTCACCAGCACGACGAGTGCCTACAGTATCGTTTTCACGGACACATTACCGGATGGTCTCGTGTTTGATTCATTCATTTGGCCGGCGACTGGCAATGTGGCCGGCGCAACGATCAGCTTTGATGCAAGCCATGATGTTTCTCTTGCCGAGTTCGCCCTCGGCACCCCAGCCATTGAGTTTGTCTTCTCCGTGTTGGTGAAAGATCAACTGATCGGTGCCAGCATTACCAACCGTTCGAGGGCAACCTATGTCTCCCTGGATAACGCCTCGGAGAATGGCAATGAGCGTGATGGTTCCGACGGCCCCGGCGGCCTGAACGACTACGTCACGGAGTCTCCGGTCACGTTGGCTTCGTTGCCCATCGGCGGCATGACCAAGACCTTTATTTCCTCCACTCAGACGAATACGCTGACAAATGGCGGCACCAATGATTGGACCATCGGTGAGCGGTTTGTCTATCAGCTGCGCGTGGATATTCCGCAGGGCGTTGTCAGTAATCTGGTCGTGACGGATATCGTTCCGGACGGCATTGACTGGGTTGGAACGAATTCGGATGCCAGTATGGGCTTCCCAGGTCGTGGATATGAATTTGAGATTCCTGCGGGCGGCCCGCAGTTCCCGACCAACATCGCGGATGGCCTAGTAATCAACGATCCCGACCTCACTTCGCATTCCTCCACCAACTTTGATGGCTCCGGGGAGGACATTTCCTTCACATTTGCTGCCATCACCAACACGGCAGATCTCAATCCAACGAATGACTACTTCCTGCTTCGCATGGAATTCGTGGCTCTGGATGAGGGCGTCAATGTCGGGCTCACGACGGGCCCGACGATCAGCAACAATTATGCCAGTGCTCAGGACGGATTTACCACACTGGGAGCCACAGGTCCGGTGTACCGGATTGTGGAACACAATATTCAAGCGGTGAAGACCCGTAACCCGGCTGTTGCCGATGCAGGCGACACCATTACCTTCACGCTGGAGGCTTCCAACAGCACGGATGCCCTGGCCAATGCCTATGATATTGAGGCGTCAGACTTTCTTTCGAGTAATATCTACGACTTCGCTAGCTACGCGCTGGGCCCGGTGACCCTGGGCTGGGCCGCGACTCTGACCGGCACCTCCGGCGGCCAAATCTTTAAACTGACTTCAGTGGGGGAGACGGCCTTGGAGCCGGGAACCAACGCAACAGCCGCCTTTACCATCAAGTTGGCCCAGACGGTCCATCCAAATCAGACCTATTCGAATAGCGTAAACATCACCGATAGCACGACGCTGTATGGTCTTCCTCCGGTCGGGATTCTCGAGCGGGATGACACCGCAGGGGACACGGTACCCTTCACGGTGCCGGGGCTGGATCTGGCAAAGACGCTGGAAAGCACCAGCGAAACCAACAATCCGCCGGATTCCCTCGGCTCTGAGGTTCAGATCGGTGAGGTGCTGACCTATCGTCTGGCGATTTCCCTGCCCGAATCGACCATCACCAACCTGACGGTGGTGGACACGGTCTCGAGCAACGGTCTGTCCTATATTCATGAATCCGCCCGCCTGGATACGAACACATTTTCCGGAAATACTGGCAGTTTTGTGGAGAATCCGACCGCCGCGGCCCCGGCGTTATCGGGGATGGGCCCGCAGATGACCTTCACGTTCACCAATGTGGTGGTGACTGGAGACAACGATACGAACAACAACACCTTCTACATGCTACTCGACTATCTGGTGCTGGATGATGCGGCTAATGATGGCCTGCTGTCCGGGCAGACGGTTCATACGAATCAGGCTACTCTGACCTACGTGGGGAATCCATCTAACGCGGTGTTCTCCGGCACGGTCACGAATACGGTAATCGAACCGGACGTGACGATCACGAAGGGTGTGTCGCCTTCGTTTGGAGACGCGGGCGACACGGTGTCGGTGACGCTGTCGCTGACGAACTCTGGCACGGCGACGGCCTATGACCTGCTGGTCGAAGACGTGCTGGCGCTCCCGTACTTCGATATCAGTACGCTTACGAACGTGAATCTGGCTACCGGCTATGTGTCCAAGGTGACGCTCGATTCCTTCAGCATCCTGTCGGACACAAATGCGCTGACGGGTACGAACACGCTAGAGATTGGTGAAGCGCTGACCTTCACGTTCGACGTGGATCTGGCACAAGAACTGCCGCCGAATACGACGTTCACGAACGTGGCAACGGTGGACTACGACAGTCTGGCGGCAACCAATATCTACGATGTGCAGCGGACTTATACCAACGCGGATAGCGCGGTCTTAGGCTCGGGGGACTTCACAATTTCCAAGGCACTGTATTCCACCAGCGAAACCAATAATCCACCGGATTCCCTCGGCTCTGAGGTCCAGATTGGAGAGGTCCTGACCTATCGTCTGTCGATCACGCCGCCGGAAGGCACGATCACGAATTTGACAGTGTCAGACACGGTCTCCGACAACGGGCTGGCTTATATTTATGGATCTGCCAGCGTAGAGATGGGTACATTTATCGGCAATACCGGCAGCTTTGTGGAGAGTCCAACCGGTTCGGGGCCATCGTTGATGGGCACGGATATGACCTTCACGTTTACCAATGTGGTGGTCACAGCGGATAACGACACGAACAACAACACGTTTTATATGCTGCTGGACTATCTGGTGCTGGAAAACCCGGCCAATGACGGTCTCTTGCCCGGGCAGACGGTGCACACCAACGTAGCTAGCGTGACCTATGATGGGAACCCCTCCAACGCGGTGTTCTCCGGCACGGTCACAAATATGGTGATCGAGCCGAACGTGACGATCACGAAGGATGTGACGCCTTCGTTTGGAGACGCAGGCGACACGGTGTCGGTGACGCTGTCGCTGACGAACTCTGGCACGGCGACGGCCT
>CAZNWT010000012.1:0-6078 GCA_964576795.1 uncultured Victivallales bacterium | reverse complement strand
CGTTGATGGGCACGGATATGACCTTCACGTTTACCAATGTGGTGGTCACAGCGGACAACGACACGAACAACAACACGTTTTATATGCTGCTGGACTATCTGGTGCTGGATGACTTGGCTAACGACGGTTTCTTGCCTGGGCAGACGGTGCACACCAACGTGGCCAGCGTGACTTATGGTGGGAACCCCTCCAACGCGGTGGTCTCCGGCACGGTTACAAATACGGTGATCGAGCCGAAGCTGCTCATCTTCAAGTCGCTGACGCCGACGAATGACATTTCCTCGGATGATACGCTGTCGATGACCTTCGTGGTGACCAACTCCGGTACGGCTGCGGCCTACGATATCGTGATTGAGGATGTTCTCGATCCGCTAATCTATGATATCAGCTCACTAACCAATGTCGTCACTACAAACGGATTTGTCTCCGAAATCGACGGAAATACCTTCAGAATTCTGTCGGATACCAATGCTCCGACCGGGACCAACACCATTGAAGCGGGCGAATCGTTGACCTTCAGCTTCGATGTGGGCGTGGCCGTCACACTGGCGCCGAATGTCACCGTCACGAACTTCGTGACGGTTTCCGGCGACTCGCTAGCGAATACAAACATCTTTGATGTGCAGCGACCGACGGGCGATACGAACTCCGCTATCTTTGTGGCGGAGGACTTCGTGCCAACCAAACTCCTGATCGCCACGAGCGAGACCGGGCTATCGGATTCGACAAACACTTTCTTGCAGATCGGTGAAATCGCCACCTATGAGATTTCAGTGGAACTGCCGGATCTGACCATCACCGATCTGAAAATCACGGACTTCATGCCGGACGGCATGGCCTATGTGATTGGATCGCTGAAGGTGATCACCAACAACGCCCCTGGCGTCTTTGCAGCGGTGACGAATATCACGCCGAATATGGGTTCGCTTGGCACCAACGGTGAAGATGTCGTCATTACCTGGGTGGGGGACAGTGTGTTCGAGCATCAGGGCGGCGGCGCAGATGCGCTACTGGTCTTGCGGCTAGATGCCGTGATGCTGGATGAGGTTGGGAATGTGGGGTTGGCTCCTCAGACGGTGCTGACCAATACGGCCAGCGTCACCTATTTAGGAAACCCGAATCCGCCCGCTGCGGTGGTCGGTCCTCCGGTGACGGTCGTCGAGCCGGATCTGGCAATCGTGAAGACCATTGTTCCGTCTAGCGGAGATGCCGGGAATACGCTGACTGTGAGTCTGGTACTGACCAATAGTGGTCTGGCCACGGCCTATGATCTGGATGTCACCGATCTGCTGGATGGCGGCATCTATAGCACGGCCACCGTGGTTGAAGTCACAACCCCTCCTGGATTCACCTTTGCGGAAACACCCTCGGGATCGGATGTGATCATTTCCTGGCTCAGCGATACGAATTTCTCCCAGCCGACCAACAGCCTGGAGATTGGCGAATCGCTCACCTTTGAATTCAGCGTGAATTTGGCCCAGACGGTTGAACCGGGCGCCATCTATACGAATGGCGCGACCTGGGTGGCGGACACCATCTATGAGACAAATTCCGTTGGCGTGCAGCGCAACTACACCAATTCCGCTCAGGATTCCGTCACTATTTCCAATATGGTGATTGCCAAGGTCTTGAACGTCACCTCGGAGACCAATTCGGCCGATACGGCCAACACTAATGTGACCATCGGCGAGGTGGCCACGTACACGCTGACCGTGACTTTGCCCGAAGCGACCATCACCAATCTGGTTGTAGTCGATCTGGTTCCTCCCGGCATGAGCTACGTTTCCAACACTGTCAGTGTGAATACGACCAGCTTCGGCGGCAGCCTGCCGGCAGCTCTCCCCACGGTGGCCGCCGGCACCAATTCGGGCGATGATGTGACGTTCACCTTTGAAGGGCTGACGATCGTGACCAGCAACAACGTGGCCGTGGACAACTTCTTCACGATTGACCTGGACCTGCTTGTGCTGGACGTGGGGTCCAATACGGGGTTGGTCTCGGGAAGTCAGACTATCCTGCCGAACTCCGCGACCATCGCGTATGACAGTAATCCTCCTGTCTCCACGAGTATCGTAGTGAATGTGGATGTGGTCGAGCCGCAGCTGGCCATCACCAAGACGATGTCCGATGCATCGAACAACGTGGTGGTGGTGGACCTTGTGGTCACCAACAGCGGCCTGTCTACCGCGTTTGATGTGAAAATAGAAGACGTGCTGACCACTAATTGGTGGGATACGGATACGATCTCGCAGGTGACCATTCCGGACGGATTCACCTTTGCCTTTACTGGCAATCCCGGCAACGCTACCATCACGATTTCCACCGACACGAACAGCGTCCAGCCGACGAACTCCATCGAGGTGGGCGAGTCGCTGCTGTTCCAGTTCCAGGCCACGCTGATCGACGGCGCTCCCAGCCCTGTGACGAATACGGCAGAGGTGACCGAGCACAGCACCATTGATGGCACCAATACGAATGAGCGTATTGAGCCGCCGGTGGAGGACGAGGATGTGCTGGAATTCCCGAGCTATGAGATCACCAAGATCCTGACCAGTCCGATCGGCCGTTCGGCCGAGGTTGGTGAGATCGTGACTTTTGATCTGATTGTGACCAACACCGGCCCCATCGGGCTGGATCCGGTACTGTTGGAAGACACCTATGACCCGACCTATCTTTCCTATGTGTCGGGACTGCCTTCGGAGGATATGATGGTTGCCGGAACCATCAACTGGACCAACATCGGACCGATTGCGGTCGGTCAGGCGGTGACCGTTGCTGTGCGGTTTGTTGCCATTGAGAGCACATTCCCAGGTGATACGACCAACATTGTCTTTGCGACCCCGTTCACGACCAATGGCCTGCCGCTGCTTCCGAAGACCAACGCGGTGCCAGTGGAAATCGTTTATGTCGGCTACACCCTCGACAAGACCAACACGAATCCAGGTCCAACGAATGCCGCGCAGGTAGGCGATTCCATCACCTTCACCATCACCGTGGTGAACACGGGCGAAGTGGCACTGGCGACTCTTCCAGTAGAAGATACCTATGACACCACTTACCTGGCCTATGTTTCCTCGCTTCCTGCTTCGGAAAACACTACCGATGACGGTACGATCAATTGGGCGGATATTGGCCCGCTGTCCGTCGGTGCGACCACGTCGATTGTTGCGACCTTCACTGCCGTGGCTTCGACCGTGAGCCTACCGGAGACGAACACCGTGGTTACGACCCCGACGACGACAAACGCCCCGTCGGTCTATCCCAAGACAAACGATGCGCCGTACGAAATTAGCAGCGCGGGCTATACATTGCAGAAGGATCGACTTGCCCCAGTGGGCCGTCCAGCCATCATCGGTGAAGCTGTGACTTTCCAGATCACCGTGGCGAACACGGGCGATGTGGCACTGGTGACTGTGCCGGTGGAAGACACCTATGAAACTAACTATTTAGCCTATGTGTCCTCGATACCCCCCTCGGATGACAATACCAACAATGGAACAATCAACTGGGGGAATATCGGCCCGCTAGTGGCTGGGGGGACGACGTCAATCGTGGCAACCTTCACGGCTACCGTCGATACGCTTGGAGCCGACCATACCAATACGGTAGTGACAACACCAACCACGCCTACGGATGAGCCAAACGTGCCGCCGCAGACCAACGATGCCCCATATGCCGTGGATACTCCCGTGACGGTGGGTGATTTGGTTTGGATCGACGAGAACGGAGATGGCGTACAAGACGTGACCGAAACCAACGGCGTTGCCGGTGTGGCTGTGGTGCTGTACGGCACCAATGGTATTGCCATTGCAACCAACATCACCGATGCGGCAGGCAATTACCTCTTCGACGGGCTGCTTCCTAGCGATTACTACGTGACGTTTGATCCTGCGACGTTGCCTGTTGGAACAGTCTTTACCTTCCCGAACTTGGGTGGTGATGACACCGCAGATAGTGATGCCGATCAGACAACCGGTCAAACAGTTGCAACCGGCTTCCTGCCCTCTGGCTCCACCAATCTGACATTTGATGCCGGAATTTATACTCCCGTGACGGTGGGCGATTTGGTTTGGATCGACGAGAACGGTGATGGCGTACAAGGCATGACCGAGACCAACGGCGTTGCCGGTGTGGCTGTGGTGCTCTACGGCACCAATGGCATTGCCATTGCAACCAACACCACCGATGCGGCAGGCAATTACCTCTTCGGCGGGTTGCTTCCTGGCGATTACTACGTGGTATTTGATCCATCGACATTGCCTGTTGGAACCGTCTTTACCTTCCTGGACCTGGGGGGCAATGATGCCACAGACAGTGACGCGAACCCGACAAACGGTCAAACAGTGGCAACAGGCTTCCTTTCTTCAGGCGATTCGGATCTGACCTTTGACGCCGGCATCTACACTCCCGTGACGGTGGGCGATTTGGTTTGGATCGACGAGAATGGTGATGGCGTACAAGGTGTGACCGAAACTAACGGCGTAGCTGATGTGGATGTGGTGCTTTACGGCACCAATGGCATTGCCATTGCAACCAACACCACCGATGCAGCAGGCAATTACCTGTTTAGTGGTCTTCCTCCTGGCGATTACTACGTGGCGTTTGATCCTGCGACGTTGCCTGGCGGATCGGTCTTCACCTTTCAGGATCAGGGTGGTGATGATGCCGCAGACAGTGATGCAGACCGCACGACGGGCCAAACGGCGGCAACCGGATTCCTGCCCTCAGGTTCCACCAATTTAACGCTGGACGCTGGCCTCTTTACACCGGTCCGTGTGGGCGATCTGGTTTGGATCGACGAGAACGGTGATGGCGTACAAGGCGTGACCGAAACTAACGGTGTGGCTGGTGTGGATGTGGTGCTCTACGGAACCAATGGCATTGCCATTGCAACCAACACGACCGATGCGGCCGGAAACTACCTGTTTGATGGTCTGCCTCCGGGTGACTATTACGTGGTCTTCGACCCGACAACGCTGCCGAGTGGTACAGAATTTACCTTCCAGAATCAGGGAGGGGATGATGCTGCAGACAGTGATGCGGATCGCACGACCGGTCAAGTGGCTGCGACCGGATTCCTGTCCTCAGGCGATTCGGATCTGACTTTGGATGCAGGTATCTATAGTCCAGTCCGTGTCGGCGATCTGGTTTGGATTGACGAGAACGGTGATGGCGTACAAGGCGTGACGGAAACCAACGGCGTTGCCGGTGTGGATGTGGTTCTCTATGGAACCAATGGCATTGCCATTGCAACCAACACCACGGGTACCTCTGGCACTTACCTCTTCAGTGACCTGCCTCCAGGCGACTATTATGTGGTGTTTGATCCTGCGACGTTACCTGTCGGAACCGTTTTCACCTTCCAGGACCTGGGGGGTAATGATGCCGCAGACAGTGATGCGAACCCGACAAACGGTCAAACAGTGGCAACCGGCTTTCTTTCCTCAGGTGATTCGGATCTGAGCTTGGATGCCGGAATCTACACGCCCGTGACGGTGGGCGATCTGGTTTGGATCGACGAGAACGGAGATGGCGTACAAGGCATGACCGAGACCAACGGCGTTGTCGGTGTGGCTGTGGTGCTCTACGGCACCAATGGCATTGCCATTGCAACCAACACCACCGATGCGACAGGCAATTACCTGTTCAGTGGCCTGCCTGCTGGCGATTACTACGTGACGTTTGATCCAGCGACGTTGCCTGTCGGAACCGTTTTCACCTTCCAGGACCTGGGGGGTAATGATGCCACAGACAGTGACGCGAACCCGACAAACGGTCAAACAGTGGCAACCGGCTTCCTTTCCTCAGGTGATTCAGATCTGAGCTTGGATGCCGGAATCTACACGCCCGTGACGGTGGGCGATCTGGTTTGGATCGACGAGAACGGAGATGGCGTACAAGGCATGACCGAGACCAACGGCGTTGTCGGTGTGGCTGTGGTGCTCTACGGCACCAATGGCATTGCCATTGCAACCAATACCACCGATGCGACAGGCAATTACCTGTTTAGTGACCTGCCTCCAGGCGATTACTACGTGACGTTTGATCCAGCGACGTTGCCTGTCGGAACCGTTTTCA
>CAZNWT010000011.1:45797-65877 GCA_964576795.1 uncultured Victivallales bacterium | reverse complement strand
GGTAAGCAAGGGCGAGGTCGCGATGACCTGCTCGGAGGTGTAGGATCCGCCCGCGGCCGTCCAGGACGCATAGACACCGGTTGTGTGGATGCTGAGCGGATCTACCTCAACAGGTGTAATGACATCATTGATGCTGGCGGCGCGATAGCCGTCGGCAAGCGTGACCTCTTTTCCGGTTAGCATCTCAATGCCGTTGATGCCGAGATCAAAGCACAGGTTTCCACTGACGCCAAACCGCCATACGTAGCCGCCATCCTTGCTGACTCGTGACCATCCCATATCCGGGGAGTTTGCGAATGCCAGCGCTGGGGCAGACACGCTGCCATCGTAGAGCAGCACATTGGCCAGTAGATTGCTGTTGAGGATGTTGAGCGTGCCGTAGGGTAGCGTGAGGCCATCAGGGCCGAGTATACCAAGGATCTGTTGATCCAGTACAATCGCCATGACTGCGTTGGTACCGTCCATGCCCCGGTAAAAGGCGGCGGACTGTGGCGGTACGTTTTCGATTCCGTTGCTGCCCGCGGCATAGACAATGTTTGTGCTGAGGATGGATTGCCATATGATGCTGCTACCATTGTAATACGGGCTTGTCCCTTCGACGGTCGGTGGGGCGATGGTAACGCCTGATATCTTATCGAGGCGGTTGCTGCCCGCAATGCCAACCACATCGCCAGTGACCGTTACGCCACCAGCCTCGACTGCAGTCACGCGGGCGGCGATTGCGCTTTGTGCGGATATCTCGCCCTTGAGGTCCAAAGCAGCATCCAACTCAAACTGGGTGGCCATATCTACATAGCGATGCTCTGTGACGCTATCGTACCAAATCAAGCCATAGCCAGTGGCACGGGCAGAGTTGTTGATGACGCCCTCCGCGATCTTGTCGGCGCGAAAGCCATCCGCGAATGATCCCGATATATCGCCACTTGCAGCTAGATCATCAACATAATCGACGTTAACCGCTTCGCGGACTTGATCGCCAGGCGGTGTGTCGACAAGCAGATGTAGCCCGGCAAAGTCGCGGCTGAAAGCAACGCGCTCGGGGTAGGTCCAGGTATAGAGGTCCACCTGGGCAAGTGGCAGTCCCGCGCCGCCCGTGTTGACGAAGCGTACGGCAAACTCATTGGTGGATACGATGTTGTCGCGGGTGGAGTCGTAGCCTGTCCATGGTCCGGCGTCACTGGTGGCATACTGTGCCGACCAGATTGATGTCGAGGGACTGACGACGATCTTGCTGATCGTGTTACTGATGCCGCCCATCACCAGATACCCGATGTCAGCGACCAGTGTGATCTGCCCGTTAATCATCGTCGCGTTGTAGGCCATCCAGCCGCTGTTGTGCTGGTAGACGCCGGTGGCGATCTCCAGCCAGTCCTCGGTGGCAAACGACTCTGTGAGCTGGTGCGTGTGGTCATTGCCATCGACCAGACCGCGCACGGTGCTGATCTCGGTGTCGACATAAGTCTGAGAGACTGCCGACGATTGGAGTGTGTCAATGTCCGCCTCGATACCAGAGAGATCGACGCTGCCGTGCTTGTAGCCTCCGGATCCTCCGTTGAGCGTTGAGTCCCAGACGATGGCCTCCATATCGGACGGCACATCGGCCTCCAGCGGAAACGCCCTGCCACGGGTGGCGACAACAACCGCATTGCTGGACGCCCCATCCACATCGCCGCCCATGTTGGCCCCGGCAGCAGCAGCCGCGATCGCGCTGTCCTGTTCGGCATTCTTGCCATCAGCTGCGGTAATATGGGCGGTGAGGTTGGACTCAACACCAGCCACTCCAGATCCCACGAGTTCTGTGACATTTGAGATGGCGGCATCGTGCTCGGCATCTTTCTGGGTTAGGGCCAGTATGTCGCCGTCATTGACAAAGGGGGCGGCGTCCAAATTTAGGTGCTCGTTGATTACGGCCCAGTCCATGCGCCCGGTGATGGTGGTCAGTAAGTTGGTGATGATGAACTCTGAGTCGCCTAGCATCTTGATTTTGCCCTGGGCTTTCAGGCTGGCGCTATCGCTTCCGCTCAGGCGGATGCGGTAACTGTAGGTCGATGCTTCCAGCTCGTACTCTGGACCCCAGATGATTTGCACTTGTCCGGCACTGGCGTTGATAACGGTTCCAGTTGCGGGATGGTAGACACCTGCAGTCATATCGCTGGAGCGGTATTCGAGCCGAACTTCGTAGCAGTTGCTCAGATCGACCGCGCCCTCGTACGTAATATACGTGGGCTCAAGCACAACCGTTTCGCCGCGGTAGATCTCTATGGTCTCTTTTGCGGGCCGCATGGTGTTTACCGTCCAGCGGTGTGGCACATAGATGGCGACGGCGAAAGCAGAAATGCCGAGTAAAGCAGAAAGCAGAAAGCCGAAAGTCGAAATAGGGACGGCTCTCATGATGCCCGATATTTGATTTCTAAATTTCGAATTTCGAATTTCGAATTTTCTCATGTGATGGCTCCAGCTTTGATGGTGAACGTCAGATAGACAAGCAGCCCTGTGCGTTTGTATTCGATGCGCTCGAGGACGGCGTCGCTCAGGGTTGTGGTGTCTGTGCCCACGATCAGCTTCACGATGTCTTTCCGGGGGCAGGTTGCAATGAAGTTGGAAACCCACGCCATGGCGGTCTCGGCCGAGGCGCATTTTCGTACGCCCCGATAGGTGTAGTTCTCGGTTCGGTTGGCGCGTGAAAGCGGTCGACTGCTTGCCGAGCGCATGGGGCGGCGCGGCTGCACCTCGATTGTAGAACTGCCTTCGTCCGAGATCGGCCCCATGGTTTTGTCTACAGCGCGATCCGGGCCATCTATAAGGATGGTGGGCGTACCCGCCGTTAAGGTCTGGATCGTGATCTGCATGTTTTAGAGTTCCGTGTTATGGGTTCTGGGTTCCGAGTTCCGAGTTCCGGGTTCCGGGGAAGATCCGCCCCCGGCCTGAAATAGGCGAATAGGCCAGAGGCGTTACGGACCACTCGGCCCGAGATTTTCTAGGTCATTGCGATGGTGAATACGTTGCCGTAGACACCTGCATCACAGGTTCGCGTTGCCTGGAAGCCGATTTCGTCGCGGCGCAGTTTGCCTTCTCCCCACTGCAGCGGTCCTTCGCGGAATTGGCAGTCTTTGCCGACGATGGTGAGCCCACCGGGTGCTGTAAGCGTAAGGTCTTTCGCCTGTCGGGCGGTGCTGCCGATTGCGGCTCCTGCAACGCCCTGGGTGAGCTGGCTGTCCATAAAGGATTCCGCAAGGTTCATGGGCTGGCACCGGGCGCGGAAGGTGACGCTCTTGATCCAGGCGTCAATCGTCCCGAAGTCATCTGCCTTGAACTCTTCGAGCTCGATATCAATGTCGACCATCCATCCAGCACGGGCCACGATAGATGTGGTACCCCAGGTTCCCGTGTATGGGAGATGTTTGATATCAGAGCGGTCAACCGTGCCCGCAAAAGCGGCGGCCGCAAGCGTGAAGCAAGAGTTGACCGCCGTGCGTTCGGTATTGTTTTTGCACAGCCCCATGATCTCGACTTCGCCTTCAAGTGCCGTAGATATGGCGCTCAATTTGAGTGAGGGCACCTTGACCACGGCGGTGTTGTGGAAGGTGAGTTTCTGCCCTGCTAAGGAGTGAACATATGAGGCTGTATCGGTGGCCCCGAAAATGGAGCTGTCGATTACGGGGTTCTGGAATGGGCCGTAGAGGGCCGTGAGAATACCGGCAGTCAGCCTTCCACAGGGCTGCATGCTGATCGAGCCCTTGCCGTCGACGATGATGTCGTCAATGGTGCCATATCCGTCAACGGCAACGGGTTCGGTCTCTGGATCCCAGCGAGCATTGATTCCCGCTTTGCTGAAAATCTGCACGGTGTCGATGGTTACAGCTCCGGCTCCTTTTACGAGTGATGTGCGATCAAATGCGCTCATGATGTCCTCCTTTTAACTGTTGTCTGCGTTGAATGCGGTTGATGTTTGGAAATAAACGTCCCTGACAAGGCCGTCGTCGCTGCCGACTTGACGCCAGCGTTTGAACACGAGGGCGTTATTGCCGAGGATTTTGTGATGGAGATGGGTCATAACCAACTCGGTTGCTTTATTGATTGGGATACGCGTGCCGGTTGAGCCGCGATTGACAATTGGATCTTCCCAGATCCGAACAACCATCATGAGATCGTCAATGATGACAATGGGCGCGTCGGGTGAGTCGCTGTCGCCTTCCGGCACCTTTACAATCAGGTTGAGCCCGGTTTCTGCCAGGCCGACTTCGATCTGCGTCATGATGTCGCCATCGTCCTCATGCAGAATCTTTGCTTTCGCCAGCTGCGTATGTGTCTGCAGGAGGCGAACCATCCCTTCGAGGATGGCGTCCAGGACGCCGTCCTCTGCAATGATTGTGCTGTCGAGCTCTGTTGACATGTTCGTTTTTTCCTAGGGCTTTGGATTGGGCAGAATGATTATGGGCAGAATGATTTCTTAGGTTCTGGGTTTGGGTTCTGGGGTGGGGGGTTGTGTTGCAGGTTTTGGGTCTGTGGCCGGGCGAACCCTGAGCAACCATACACAGGGGTCTGAAAATGCGCCGTAGACCTGTGTCTCGGCGCATGTGACGCCAGCGTCTTTCATGATTTCGTTAGCGATTTGCAACAGATTTTGTTTTGTGGCCGGTTCTGCCTTGTCAGTTTTTGGCCTGACTGGATTGGTTTTGAAGATGATGCAGGCGTCGAAAGAGTCGCCTGTCTTCTTGTTGCCGTTTGATTCGCGAACATGCATTTCAAGCGCTCCGGCTTTCTTTGCCATCTCTTTGAGTTTTGTGAGTAGTTCTTTCATGGGTCTCCTTATGGGTTACGTTAATCCGTCGAGTTTGGTTCGGGTGGCCTGGCGGGTTGTGCTCGATGCGAGCTCAACGCCACCAGATTTCTGGACATTGGTTTCCTGTATATCGTCGGGCTGTTCTATGGGCACCTGGCAGAGAGAGATGCGTTTGAGATAGTCGCGGGCATCTTTGATCAGTTCTTTCTGATCATCGGTGAGGCGCAGCGAGGGGATGCGGGTCTGGAGGCGCTCAAGAATGAGGTAGCAGGTCTCTCCCTTTAGGGCGGGTGGTACGGAGTTGGCCACGGAGCTGACCTTGTTGCGCGGGCATCCCTGGATCTCGGCACGGACACGGGCGGCCACTGGAGGCATAACTAAAACAAAAGGGTCCTCTTGGCTGTCGCCCAGGGCGGCGTTGCGCAGGGCAGCAAGCTGAGCGGCTACAACGTAGTCCTCAAGGTCGGTTGCTGTGATAACGATCCAAGTTGCGGTTGCCATGATGAGTGTCCTGAAAGTCGAAAACTGAAATTTGAAAGTCGAAATAGATGCCCCGGCGACTTGCGGCGCCGGGGCGTCTGCTTATTGTTCGTCTCCGATGGCTGTCACTGTCCCGGAGTTGGTTGACGTGCATGTGATCTCCCACGTATCGCCACGCAGGAAATACCAGCTATTGGTCTCAAACGAGACCTTCGTGGTTCCGTTGCTGGCGACGGTCGCGGTGTGGTACGCCGGTCCCGAGGCCGCTCTTGCCACCGTCACCGTTGCCACGTCCGGAGCTGCCGTATCCAGAACGATCTGGAATGCCAGCGGCTTGAATGACGTGTAAACGTCTCGGCCAATGCCTTCGGTGTACGCGAATGTGACGGTGTTTGTGCCGCCGCCCGGCAGTGTCAGGGTTTTACTCGTTGGCACACCCAGCACGATTGTGGGGACTGCCGTGATCGCCAGTACTGCAGCAATGGCCACGAGGGCCATCATATTGGCAAGTGTGAATCCTTTATGCTTCTTCATCGAATCTTCCTCCCTTTGGAGTTGAGTCTTGCCGGAGCCGGTGTTAACCGGCTCCGGACGTTAAACACGACCTAAGAGACCGTGTATTTCTTGAGTCCCAGCGTGCTGGTGACAACGGTGCGCACATAGCGCTCGACCGAGACGGCCGTGAGCTTGCCTGTGACCTCGCGACGGAAGACGCGACGCACGGATCCGTCCTCGCAGCGGCTGAAGAACCGCTTGACGTTGGAGGGATCGTCCTGGGAAAGGCCTGCCTCGGCGTAGTACGCCACAACAGCAGCCCCCACGGTTTTGGATTTCGCCGATGCGCTGGTCTGATACCGGGACTTGCTCACCTTCAGCGCTTCGATGTTCAGCCAGGCAGCAAGCTGCTCGGGTGTCATCATGGCAGAGGCGTGGGAGCCAGAGTTGTCCTGAGCGCGGAAACATTTAACCCGTTTGCTCCAGGCGCTTCCACCCATGTAAATGCGATTGGGGTTGAAGCCAACAGCATCGCCCGAGGCGTCGACCAGATCCATCAGGTCCGCGTCCGGATCCTGCGTGGTTCCCCAGGTCTTGCCGGAGTTTGAAGCGCCAGCCAGTACGAGCGTGGCAGCCGTGACGAGGTCACTACGCACCATTCTTCGCAGAAGCTGTGTCGTGCGACTCTGAATCGCACGTTCGACATCGTTCACCTCGTCGTGGTCGATGAAGATGGTGAGACCGCGATTGATCGTCTTGCTCTCAACCTGCGTCCCGGACTGCTTCACGCGCTTGAAGTCCGCGCCTGGGGCGCGCTCGTCATCCGAGTCGACCAGGAAGTCATCTTTGCTTGAGTGCTTGCGCCAGCCAAAGCGGCGTGGCACTTCAACACCCGGGGCGATGAACTCGAGTTCGGACTCGATATCCGACGGATCGCGCCATCCCTGGGCGAATGTGGTCAGTTCTTCACTGAAGAACGTGTTGTTGAAGCTGGCTGCATTAGCCAGGCACACGAGGTCGTGTACGGGGGCAACTTCTGTATCGAATTTCTGCATGAACATTGTTCTATCTCCTTGAATCGTTGTTTGTGGCTTATCTCTGTCTCTCAACGTGGAACGAATCCGTGTTGCAGCGGCGCGGGGCGGTTCCTAGCGCCCCGCGCATGCTAATTATTGCTATCCGGAAACCACGACCTGGAACGGCTTGCAGTCGTTCACTTCGATGGGATCGTCTCCAGCGTCGGCCGCGCCAACGGCACTGCCGATCACCCAGTACGTTCCAGCATCTCCTGGCAGCGTCTTGACCTTGCCGGCTGCAGCGGGGACCAGCTCGGCATCATCGGCGATTGCCGCATCGGCCACAGCCAGCTTTGTGCCTGCGCCTTTACCCAGAAGCGCCACACCGACGTCGTCTTCGATCGCATCGGTTGCCGCGAACGTGAACCCACGGGGTTTGTCGGTGTCGGCGGCTGTGACCGCGACGTGATCGGCATCGCTGCCCGCTTTGACCAACAGGTCGGCCTGTGCCAGGACGGCATCACACTTGCGTGTGACCTTGCCATCCTCGTGAGTGCCCGCTCCCCAGGCATTTGCCATGGGTACGCATTTGCTAAACCGCAGACCTGCAATCGCTGCCAGCCATCCAATGATCATGTGCTTCATCGTCATCTCCTCTTTTCTTGTTTTCGGTTGTCGTGTTGTGGTTCTGCCCACAGTGGGCAAAAGTCCTGTGGCGTCTTTAGGCGGTGGCGTCTCCCTCCAATAGGGCAGCGTGCGTCGTGTCTGCCTTGATTGCCGCGAAGGCGGTTTTGTAATCCTCGCCCTCGGTTCCCATGCGCTTGTTCACGAGCGCAAGGAACTGATCGCGGTTTTGGAGCTGCGATCCCTGGCGTGCTCCCAGATCGCCTGTGGTGGGCTTCGTCTTCACGATCTTCTCGGCGTTAACCAAGGCGGTCGCGGTTGCAGCAAAGTCCTCAGCCTTGGCCAGATCCTGCGTCCACTGCTCAACTTGAGCCTGTGTGATACGGCCATCGGCCACTGCAGAGTTGACAAGCAACTCGATGCGGCCGTCGCGGTGGGCAACCAGCACGGTCTCGAGGCCAGTGATCCTCGTCTCCAGATCCGTAGCCTTTGTCTCAAATGTTCCGCGCTCATTGACCAGTGCTTCCACCCGGCCATCGACCACACCGAAAACAGCAATCAGCTGATCTTCAAGTCCGGCTTCGTTTGGTACCGCCTGGAATGCTGCGTTCTGGGCATCCCAGTGTGCGTCCACTTCGACTTTTATCTTCTTCGCCGCTTCAATGAGCTTGGCGACTGTGCTCACGACACCGTCTTCGGTTGCCGCTTCCGCACCGTCTTCGCCAAGGCTCAGCAAAGCTATCAGTTTCTGCAACAGAGTCATGTTGCCTCCTTCAGGTGCGGCCGTTCCTGTGTCCTCGTTGACCAGGGCCGCAACAGGCCAGCGAGGGTTGTTTGTGAATCCGGCTGAATTGAGCCAGACCGGTTCGTAGATTTTGGTGCCGTTCTCTATGCCAACGTATTTGCCGAAAAAGTAGGGGCTGAACCATTTGTAGGATTTGTTAGCCAGGATCTCGGCACCTGGAGCCGTCAGGTCGACCTTGAGTGCGAGGCAGTCCTCCCGTACCTCCATTTCCAGAATCCATCCGTAGGAGCTGTCGTCAGTGTCGCCACGGTTGGCGAAGTACTCCACGTCTGGATGGCCGACGTAGACCGGCCGCCCACCAAAGCGCCGGGTCAACTTTCCGCGCCATGAGTTGAAAAGTGAGACCATCCGACCGGCAACCTCTTTGTTGAGCCGCTGGACACCTTTGACCGATTGCAGTTCATAGGGGACATCCGCGAAAGGAACTTCCCACCATTCGTTATCGCCAATCACGTACTCGTTTGGCATCGGGACCAGGACAACATCTGCGTCAACTCCGAGCGGAATTGCGTTCGCCAGGTCGACGAGGCCTTCGGGAATTTGGGAAAACTGTAAGTTGATAATTGAAGCGGTCATGCGTATCTCTCTTTCATTGGGTTGAGTGGGTCTATATCGGGCAGTTTTCGGCCTGAGCCGTCTCCTGAGACGGTTTGCAAGCGCGAGAAGAACGAGACCCCATTGCATTCGCACGGCAGGCCATTGCATTTTGGTTTCCGGGGGCTGGCCCCTGTCTCTGGTCGAATGCAGTCGCTAACGCGCTCACGGGCCTCTGAGAGGCTTTTCGTCTCCCCTACGATCCATCGCCCTGCGGGCTTGAGAAACGTGGAGTATCCAAGCAGGGTGGGATGCACGCGAGAAGCGGGGGCATTGTGCAGGTTGACGCCTTGCGTCCGGCAAGCCGTAAACACGAGTTCTGAACAGAACCAGTTAAGGAGCTCTGATGGATAGAGTCGCAGAACGATGTCGCGATCTTTGTTCGCCCGGCGCGAGATAAAGCGAAGCACGGGATGGAAGGCATACCCTTTTCCAACCTGCGATCGCATGAATGTTTCGATGCCACGGCGCTGGGCGCGAGTAATGCCATCGACATCGTAGAGATCAATGATGGTTCCGGGAGTGTGATTCTCGTTCAAGTCCGCGTTCTCGCGAACGCCGCCCTTGAGCCAGGCTTCGATGACTTCGCCGCTAAAGCCGACCCAGCTTGTGTGCGAGACGGGGCCATAGGTCCGCCATTTAATGGCGCGGGAAAGCATGCTGGTGCCGTAGTACTGAGCAATCATGCATCACCCCTTTCTGAGGGTTGGTGAGATACGATTCCCTCGGCATAGCCGTTGATCAGGGCCGCGGACATGGCGTCCTCGATAGCAGCGGCGGCCGCGGGATCTTTGTTGACGAGGGCAAGCATGGTGGGCAGTTCGCCTTGGATCTTGCGTAGCTCCGCGAGCATGGCGGCGTCGTCCTCAAGGGCAAGCGCATCTTGCAGGCGATTTGCAAGAGGACGTAAATCGCTTTGCACTGCCTCTGCAAGCGCCTTTACAGCTGCCTGCTGGAGTCGCACCGCTTTGCGGTCCCCGAGTTCAACAACTGATTCTTGAGTGTTGGCCGCTGCATTGAGCAGGGCCACGAGCGGGTTGGCGTTCACGAGCTCAGCAGCAGCGGGAGTTCCGCTCTCGCTCCAGGTGGCGAGCGCTTCGCCTTCGTCTGGCTGGGGGCGGCCATAGCGCTCAAGCAGATCGTTGATGCTGACCGGGCAACCGGCCTGGATCAGGAAAGTGTCTGTCTCGCGCTCTTGTTCGGTATCCTGTCGGTGTGGCCGGTTGATGACGAAGCTGGCTTTGATTGCACGTGTTCCGCGAGTATACCAGATTACGTTTGGAACGACTTTGCGATTGAGGGTGCCCTCGATCATCTCGATGTCTGCGTCCTCGAGGATCTCTTTCTCACCATCCTGCATCTCGGAACCAACAGAATCGCTGGCGCTCATGGTCGCCAGATCGCCGCCGCGCCAGATCGCACTCATCGCACGGTCCATACGTTCGATAATCGCTGGGTGTGGAAGCTCTCCACTTGCCGAGACATCAATCGTGTCGATGTCTGCGTCCGTGTTGGTGATAAGAGACCAGTCGATTGCAAACGCCGCCAGGGCATCACGCATGGCATTCCACTCTGCAGACCCTTTGGGTGCATCTGTCTTTCCATGCAGACCGGGAATGGCGTAGCGCTCGCAGTAGTTGAGCAGATCCTTGAGCGGCATGTGCTTGAACACATAGAGAATGCAGCATGCAACCATGACGCCGGTGCCGCGTGTGACCATCCACTCGCCGCGCTCAAGCTCCTCGCCATCGGTGGATGTTGGATCTTTCAGAAAGCGCAGACGTGAGGTCTTGTGCTCAAAGAACCATAGGGGGACGGATCTGAATTGTGCGGTCAGTCCCTCCGCTGATGGCCGATAGACGATCTCGTGACACGCCCAGCGCTTGCCCTCGGCATCCATCATCTGCTCCATGAGCATGTTGATGTCGCCCTCGACATCCTCGTCCACGGCCGAGGTGGCCGTCAGACCCCCGAAGAAGTACTCCAGCGCCTCTTTCTGAGCCTGCGCCTCTGGGGAATCGTCATGCATGATGATTTCCCAGCCGTGTCGGGATACGGACTTGAGGCGCTTGGGTCGGGCAGAGATGAGCATATCGTCGCGCTCTTCGATCTTTGCCATCAGGTGCGCCAGTGGTGCCAGGTGTCCGGCATCGAACTGGTCAAGATAACGCGCAAGGCGATCTGGGGTGAGCCCCCGGATTGGGTTGAACCGGCTACCAGTCTGCATATTGACTGATGCAGTACTGAGTTCGGGCTTGGTTTTCTTTGGGCGATTTGCAGCCATTAGAGTAAGCATCCTTTCATTGACCCACGGACGGGGTCAGAGTTCTGCACGGTCTCCCACTCGAATGCCCCGTTTCCGGTTAATGCGTAGTTCGCGAGTTTGCCCCCGTCGAATGTGTCCCCATGGCGACCCTCGCCATCCGCCGTGCAATCAAATGTACCTCGAGAGCGTTTCACGAGACGGAAGTCTTCGCGGATATAACGTTCAGGGGGAAGTGTCAGGTGGTTATCCTCGAGCTCTCCCACAAACAGGCTGCCGGTGTACTGCTTCATATTCATCGGTTCATAGCCAGGCTTGGTGATCCCTACGCTGCCGACGACAAGCTCAACGGGGACCTCGGCGCGGAACTTCTTCTGAAGCCGGGATGCGAAGTACTTCTCGTTGGTGGCATCAATGCAGAAGCGTTTTGCCCGTCCGCCTGCCCTGCGATTGTTTACCGCCTGGATCAGTCGGCCGATGCGCTCTTCTGCAAGGTCAGGATCTGTCGTCTTCCATGCGACAACGAGGCGGAGGATCTTATCAACGCCGATTTGCTCGCACGCGGCAAACGCACTCGGGTTGCTGGTTTTGTTCTCCGTGGTTGCCACGTCAAACCCGAGGCCGACTTTCCCCTCGCCTAGATGCTGATCAAGAAATGCGATCGCAATATCCATGTCGCTGTCTTCTTCGATTCGCATAAACAGGCACTGGCCTATGCCACGCTCCTGTGCGGTCTGCAGTTGCATGAGGCCACAAGCGGATGTGCCGCCCATGATGAACTTGCAGCCATAGTTGCGATCCCAAGCGTCCTTATCGTGTGAGCGCATGCGGGAGGTCTGGGGATCGAGCGCAGCTCCATCCTTGAGATCGTAGATGGGGATGCCGTCGGCATAGGCGTCCTCTGCATCGAGGCGCAAAACCATGATGCCCATCTCGCTTTCGTACAGGTTTCCTTCTGGGTTGGGTTCAAACTCCGTTCCCACTGGGGGAACAAGCTGCTCGAAGGAATAGTGCGAATCGTCCGGGGGGACGGTGGTCGAGAGCGTTAAGCAGAAGGTCGGGTTACTGGCCACGATTGGTTCTACCGCCTCCCACACTTCGCGCCATGACTTGACCCGGCCAATCTCGTCGCACATCAAATCGCCGGTTTCGCCAACGGTGTCGTCACGCAGGGCTACGACCTTCGTGCGGGAGTAGGATGTGTTGCTGTGGAAGAACCTGAACTCGAGGCGCTGCGCCTCAAAGAGATCCGCGAAGTCGTCGGCACTCAGAACGTCCGGCACCTTGTTGGTACCAGAGTCGGCAACCTGAAGAGCGCCAGCCCTGGCACTCGCAATTGCTTCGTCGATTGCGGCCTGTAGGATCTGTGCCTCTTTCCTGACGATCTCACGAGATAGGTTCAGCTTGGCACTGCCGAAGATTACCGTGTGGTCGCGGTTCTTCATCATCTTCTTGAGTGCCACCTTGGCAAAGGTTGTGGTCTTGCCATACTGCCGACGGGCCAGAAACGCAATCAGGCGGTATTGATCCACCAGACGAAGGAAGTGCCGCTGGCCCTGGCGTATGTTGAGAGCGGTTGGCATTTACCAATCCTCCCCGAAGATTTGCTGCCCAAGCTGCTCGACCTTCTCTGATGTCTGCAGGCCCCGGCTTTCAGCGATTTGGCGGGCGTTCTTGTTTTCGTGCCACTTGAGAAAGAGCACGCACGTCTCGCGCTGGAATTTCTTTCGGTCGATCGTGAGCCGCTCCTGGCTGCGCTTCTCGGCTTCTTCCTTCAGGCGCAGCTTTTCCTTTTCGAGTTCCCCATTCAGCTTCGCGCTGCGTTTGTCCAGGTCGAAGCGCAGAAGCTGAAACTTCTCTTTATTCGTCAGATCCTGAAATGAGAGGTTGAACTCATGCTGCTTGATCATCTCCCGGACGCGCTTGTCTGAATCTTTCGGAAGCAAGCCGAGGGTGGATTCGCTCTGTCGCACGGACTCCTCAACCTTCCACTGCAGGCCGTGACGGCTGATCAGATTATGGACAGCCCCGTCAGAGCGATCGCATCCCCATGTGGAGAGCTTCTCGTGGATCTCGTCATAGGACGGAGCCTGCTGGTAGAACCAGACAAAGAACTCGCCAATGACATCGAGCCGTTTGAGCTCTGCAAAAAGGCTATCTGAGCGGGGCTTACTCACGAGTTAGAAATCCTCCTGGTACCGGTAGTCATCCACAACCGCTTTGCCAGCGGGCGTGATGATCCACGTCTTGGGGCCCAACGTGGGGATGCGGTAAACGATGAAGCCTTTGCCGCGCAGGATCTCGAGGTAGCCGGAAAACTCGTCTTGAGAGAGCTTTACGCCGGGACAGGAGATCGTGTACTGATCGCGGAGCGCATCTTCCCGGCAGGGGTATCCCTTGAACTGGTCGAGGATCTTGAGCAACCCAATCTCCACGTACATATCTTTGGCCTGTTTATCCATGGCGGTGAGCCTCCTTGAAGTGCTGATCTAGTTTTGCCCCTGTGCTGACGGTTGTCTTCTGCAAGACATTGATCCGGTCATGGATTCCCTTGGCTCGATCCTCGTCCTGAGATGCCTGCTGGCGAAACCCTTCATGCAGCTCTTTAGTCATGGATCCGAAATCTGCCTTAATATCGGTTCGTAAATCGCGCAGCTCCTGACGGAACTCATGCCGCTGAGAAGTGACACGGGCATGGAGTCGAACGCTCTCGGCTTTCAGATCCGCAGCGATGCCTTCCGTCTCATCTCTGATCTTGGAAGTAAGTTCGGTGCGGACCTTTTCGGTCGCGGTGGAGATGTCAACTTCGACAGGCGGGTTCCGACGAAGGCGTTCAGCGTTAACAACGCCAGCCAGAAGTAGCAGAATCACAACAACGACAGTCCCAATCTGGTAGAGAGCGGGAGCAGAGGCGGCGGCCTGGGCGAGCGGGAGAATGTGCATCATGCAGCACCTCCTGAAGAAGAAGGAGGAATGGCCAGCCCCGGCCCACAAGGAGTGAAGCCGGGACTGTTGACAGGACGGTGGCCGTAACACCGCATTCCGGGACGACTGGAGACGCCCCCCTGCCATTTAAGCCGCGTGTTGTTCTCGCCAGAAAAGTTTGTCTGTTGCCTCGTCATGGGGGCAACAGTAGCGCGGGGGGGAGACGCCGTCATATCGCTGCGGAAGCTGCGGAAAGAAAAGGACGGGTAATTGTTAAAGCAAAAAGCCGCTCAGGAAATGAATGTTCCCGAACGGCTGATGTGGACGGTAGCAGGAGGGAGGGGCTGCGTCAAGAAACCTTCCGTAACGTCCGTGGCAGACTATACAGAAGGTAAGGCGCGCGCGATAATGGCCGCATCATTCAACCAATCAGTCACAACAACAGGAGGAACATCATGACATTCTTTTCAGCCCGCACAAACCTATCGAGTTATCTGAACAAGAAATCCCGCCTCATGCACGCGCTTCTTGCGACCAAAACACCAAGTAGCCATCGTGCTGTCAGAGATCCACACCTGCGTCGTGCCCTGGCGAAGGTAGGTTATCAGCCAGAGGTGGAAGGCAATCCCGCTCCAGCCTGAGCGCTAGCGCCGCTTTCCCCAGAATCCCCTCACCATCCAACCATCGCCGAGATGACGAACATGACAACAGACCAAATGCAGGCGAGGATAATCGTTGCCGGGATACTGGCAATCGCCAGCTGCACGAGGAGCAACACAAGATCGGCGAAGGGAATCCTGACACCAACCACGCAGACCTTCTGCTCATCAGCAGGTGCCTGCCTCACGATGTTGCTCTGGGGTTCAGGCGTTGTGGGTGTCTCTTCTTCCGGAGTGCAGACATCCGCATCTCCGGGCGCACGGACCTTTCCTCCACAAGCAGGGCAATCGACAACCATGCCAGCGAGCTCTTCATCGCACTCCAAACCCTGTCCGCAACGGCACTTGAATTTCATTTTCCCTTCTTTCGCCTGTTCGCTATCTCGTCGAGCAAATCCATGCAGAAGTGGCATGTGCGCGCCAAGTCCTCGCCGGGGGGCCTAGTGTATAGCTTTGGAATGCAGCTTGCTATCAGATCAACGAGATCCTCTCTATGCATAGCTGCCCCACGTCGGTTCCATCCAGGTTTCCATCTTACATCATACTCGGGAGGTCGCTCACCGTATTGCAGTCCGGTTGTGTCAACATCTGGCGAGACCTCGGCGATCTGAACGGCTGCCTGCTTGGGCTTTACGGCAATTGCTGCCGACTGGGAGGGCTCATCGCTGTGACTCTCAACTGGAAGCGCCTGCATACCAAGCTTTTGAAATAATGTCTTAAGCTTTTCTTCAGACATGGACGTCTTCCCAGTTTCGAAATTCCCTATCGTGGACTTCCCAACCCCGGATTTCTTAGACAAAGCATCGAGAGTTAAGCCGTTCCGCCTTCTCAGGCTCTTTAGGGCGTGTCTTAAGAAAGTCTCGTATTTATCTTGCATAGCTTAAGCTTCCGGCTTAGATTGTTGGCATGATAAACAAAGAGCAGGCAAAAGTCGAACTAAAGAAGAAGGGCTGGACGTACCGGAAAGCGGCTCCGGTTTTAAAGCTCAAGTCCTTCGTCAGTGTATGCCGCATCCTCTCTGGAGAGTACCAGAACCGTCGAGTTCTGAACGCCATCGAGGCGCTACCCACCTACGAGGAATATATCAAGTCACAAACCGCCGGGTAAACCGCAACAGGAACAGGGAGAAAGAAAATGCAGGAAGAAAAACACGACCAGGTATCAGTCCACCAATTCAACGGCAACCGAATCGAAACACACATCATCGAAGGCGAGGCCTGGTTCATCGCCAAAGAGGTCTGTGATGTGCTCGAGATCGCAAACAATCGCAATGCCGTTTCCCGTCTCTCAGAAGACGAGTCCATGTCCATAGTACGGACAGGAACGGGCGGCGCACGGACGGTAACGGCCGTCAACGAACCGGGCCTCTATCGGCTCATCTTCCAGAGCCGGAAACCGGAAGCCGAAGCATTCAAGAACTGGATCTTCCGCGAGGTGATCCCATCCGTAATGCGGACCGGGTCTTATGCGATGCCGGGAAAAGAACCATTATCCTCTTCCACCCGGCAGGACCGGATCCTTGATCTGCTGGAAAAAGCGCTTGGGTTGATAATAGAGCAGAACCGTCAGCTGAAGCCCAAACCCCGCCGCGCCGCCTTCACAACGGAAGAAAAAGAGGAAATATGGAGCCAGTACGAAAGCGGCCGGGGCCCCACAGAAATCGCGGAGAACTTCGGTTCCACCTGCGGCTCAATCAGTTCCTGCATAACCCGCATGAAAACCACCGCCTAGAGCGACAAGCTAAAGAAAGGAAAGCCGTAATGAAATCAGCACGACCGCCGTTAGACCCCGCCGAGATCAGTCGTTTGGAATATGCCTACGTTAGAGCCGTGGCATCCCAGGCAAGTAGAACGGAGCAGAAGGTTCGTCAAATCCTCTGGACTGAGAGTAACAAGAAGTCAGTAACGGCACGTAAATATTTGAAGCTGGCATATCGGGTTCCAAGTCTATTGCCATTACAAGCGGACTGGGTAATGTGGACCAAAAACGCACATGCTCAGCCAACCAGTCAAATCTACGCGTTGCGGCCCACCTTACTGACGATTTGGTCTGAGGCCATGTTTTTTGCTCAAAGAGCTGGACAATGGCTTTGTCTACTTCGTGGCGCACTCGCTCTTCGTGCTCATAGAGTTGCCCTTCGTACTGAATTTGGTCTTCTTCCTCAGTCCCGCCGGATACGTAAATCTTCGGTTCGTCGGCATATTCAATCTTGGCTGCGAAGTAAGCGATTCCGCTGGAAAGCTTGGCGCAATCCAATACCCGAATTATCGGTTGAAGACTTTCTGGTTGATCTGCCATCTGACTCCACCTCCATTTCAAAAGGAATCTAACACATGAGCCGTCTGCAATTCGATATGTTTGGAGATCCGGAAGACATCGACAGCTACCCAGAGCGGGATCGGCTTCGGGATGATGCGCCGGTACCCAGCGAACGCGAACTGCTCTGGCCTGAAGATCTTGCTCAGCTGCTTGGCGCTGAGCTGCTCGAAAAACTCTATGGCGATATCCCAAGAAGATCCCGTCTGACGGTCAAAGAGGTGTGCCGCCGCTGTCGGATCCAGAAATCACACTGTTATGAACTGGTCGACATCGGAAGTCTGGATGCATCCGATGTCAGCAATCCCAACGCTACGAAAGAGTATGTCCGCATCTATCGCTACAGCGTCGTGACGTGGCTGTTTAGCCGCGAATTCATCTTGGCACAGACACGCAGCGGCATCCCCGCCGCCGACCTCGATCGCTGCCTGGATGCCGCCAAACAACTTTCAAAGACACGGAGAACCGCATGAACCACGTCGTAAACACAAGGAGGACAACATGAGTATATGGCAACACGTAATCAGCATCGGCATTGCATTCATTGCAGGGGGCTGCCTCATCGGCTGGCTCGCCAACTGCGAAATCAAAACATTATCCAGGCTCGTGAAAAGCCTGAACCGAGAACTACAAGGAGACACTCACCGTGGTTAATATCATCACTCCAGAGCAAAAGTTTATCTACACCGAGTCACAGATCGTCGAATGGCGTAACCGTTTGGCCGTAGCCTACACGGAGTTGAGTTTGTCTGAGTTTTCTATCGGCGACGAGTACGCCCTTGAGGACATGTTTAAGGCCGTTCAGAAGGGCCTCATGCAGCTAAGTGCAGACATGAGCAACGCGATCCATGTGGCATGCCCTCTGTGCGAAGGCACTGGCTATGTTGTTTGCGACGGTGTCGAGGAAACCTGCCCCGCCGAATGCAACAACGGCATTGTCACCAACCTGAGAGCTGGAGACATCCTCGTCGGCATCGCACTGCTACCTGAACAGGAGCGCACAGAAGCATGAGCAAGAAAACACTCAACGACGCTGAACTAAGCGACTCCGGCGTCATCATGGACGCCGATCTAACCACATTCGATATGCCGCTGCCAAAGGGTGCGAACATTTCAATGGCAATCAAAACGGGCTATTGCGACGGGGAGTGGTATGGCGGGTATCTGTTTGTCATCTCCGGGGCATCAGGCGGCGAACGCCACATCCCGCATGTCGACGTAGACACCGGTTATGACACGCAATCCGAAGCAATCGACGCGATGTTGGAAGCGGGATCCACGTGGCTTTCCGCGCAGATCGACGAACGAAAGAAAGGCAAGATCGTAGACCGCTGTAATATGGCTCTCAAGGCGGTGACTGAATATCGCTTCGAGAACTCACCGACCAAACGGGCGGCAATGGTGCCCGAAGTCCTCGCGCCGGAAACGCAAGTCATACCAGCCGTCATTGGCCACACGCCGGAAACCGTGACAGCCCAGTACAAACGCGCTATCGCCGGGGCACTGGAGATGCTCAGGTTCGGCGCAATGCTGATCGAGGTGGATGTAACCATCAACCGTAATCTCACACGTGAGATTACGGCGGGGCGCATTCAGGGGCGCGAGCCCGGTATCAAGGCCTGGCTGGAGACAAACTGCCCGGATATCAACTACAAGACGGCGATGCGCTTTAAGAGCCTGGCCGATGGCATGCGAGACTATTGCCAAGTGCCAGCAAGGCTTCCGCTCACGCTGGCGCTGCCCACAGCGGATGGCGCAACGCATGTCGATGATCTTCCCGATGGCGTCAATAAGGAACGGATCGTAAAGATCCAGCAGAAGATCTGGGAGATGGTGGAAGGGACCTCCGCCCGGCAACTGCAATTCAGGTTCGAGACAGAGTCCAAACCCAAAGGCGGCGCTCGTCCAGCGAAAGAGGTGACCGTAGAGAATATCAAAGCGGATCTCCACCGCAGGGAGTGGATACATCAGGTGAACACGCTCTACGACATGATGCGCGACAAAACCTATATCTACCTGGAGCAAGGGCAGATGAAGCAACTTGATGAGCTGCTCATGGATGTACGCACGGCACTCAAGGAGGTCATGAGCAAATGAGCACAGCCTTATCCATCGCACAATCACTGACTTCAGATGAAACGCTTTATCTTGGCCGTCTCCCCGACGGGGCAAAGAAAGAGGTATCGCTCTGGTTTGTTGTGATGGATGAGGTCTTTTCTGCTAATCGACCGCTGCGGGCCTGCAAGGACATTGCAGCCCGTATGCAGCTGCCTGGATTCTCGGAAAAAGCGATCCAGCGCAAGTACTACGCGATCAAAGGCGGGCAGTCATGGCGCTGTCTGATCAACGGTCGCAAGCTCAAGGGCACGGACAAGAGCAAGTACATTACGCCCAGGGTGATTGACGCCTGGCATGGCTATTGCGATGCACAGCAGCGCAAGTACAAACCCGCATACCGCACAATGGTCCGGGAATACCGCGATGGCAAGATGATCGGCGATGTCGACTGGACGCTAATCTGGCAGGGGCTCTACAAGCACGCGGCCATGCCTGCCCAGGTGCCGCCAGACATGGCCCTGCCGTTTGGGTGGAGCTATGACAATTTCATGCATCATAAGCCGCGCAAGGTTGAGGAAATCTCAACCCGTATCGGTGCAAAAGCAGCCCACAAACACCGCTATCATGTCCACTCCTCCAGGGTAGGGCTCCACGTCGGACAGGCCTATGTCTTTGATGATATGTGGCATGATTTCAAGCTGCAGTTCGTGAATCAGAAATCAAGCGTTCGTCCGTTGGAGCTGGCAGGGGCTGATATCGCCAGCGGGTTCAAGTTTTATCCGGGGCTGTTTCCCCAAACCATTGGCAAGAAGCGTGAGAATAATCGCGTGGGCAAGAAGGAAGGCCTGAAAGAAAAGCACATGCGTTTCTATCTCGCTCATATTCTTTGCAATGTTGGCTTCCACAAAGACGGCTGCACCCTATACGTCGAACACGGGACAGCGGCAATCAGCGCCCGCGTCGAGCAGATCCTCAAAATGCTAAGCGGCGGGCTCATCAATATACAGCGATCCGGCATCGAAGGCGTACGCCAGGTTGCGCAGCTCTTCCGCGGTAAGGGCG
>CAZNWT010000011.1:0-45697 GCA_964576795.1 uncultured Victivallales bacterium | reverse complement strand
ACGCGCTGCCCAGCTACGGTTTCCGATATGGGAGTGGAACAAGGGTAGGCAGGCGATTTTCGATGCCTACTACAATATGAACCGCCGCACTGACCACAACCTGGAAGGCTGGGTCAAAGCCGGTAACGTGAAGTCTGTTTTCCAGCTCACTCCAGAGGATAAGTGGCGCGATATGTCAGAACTCGACAACCTTCCAGCGGAACAGCGATCTGTTGTTGAAGCCTTCATCCACCGCGAAGAATGCCACAAGGTTGTCATGATGACGCCCTATGATGTGTGGCACGCGGGCCAGTCCGATCTCATCAAACTGCCACTGCATGCCGTCGCCATGATCTGTGGCGCAGATCTGGCAACCGTCCGCCCCTGTCCAGCATCAGATCAGATTCGATTCTTTGATCAGGAGATTAGCGCAGAGCCGATGTGGTACGAGACTCACTACATCACTCCCGAGGGGTATGAGTTCTCCCTCCAGGAGGGCAAAGAGTATCAATGGATCATTAACCCATTCGACAGCCGTCAGCTCTTTGTCAGTGCCTCGGATGGCTCATACCTCGGCATGTGCCGCCGTTGTGATGTGCCTTGCATGATCGGTGATGAAGATCGCCTGCACGCCGAAATGGGCCGAGCTGCCAAGCGGAAGAAAGAAGCCCTATCAAACATCACGCGCCGAAACCGCAAACAGATCAAGCAGCGCATCGAAGATGCCGACCACAACGTCATGATTTTGACAGGGACGCACCCCGCTGAAGCGCGCAGCAACGACCGCAAACAAAACCGCATTGATTCACAGACAGACGAAGTCGACCTGAGTGAGGACGACTATTCCGCCGCATTCTCACACACCGCCGTTAATGACGATGACGAAGCCATGGATATGGCCGAAATCAATAACTACCTGCGAGAGCAGTAAACACAAGGAGATACAATGACCACCGCCAAGAACAAGGACACCATAACCTCGGATGCAGCTCGGGCCTCAAGCGCCCATTCGAGAATCAACATCCCAATCAATTTGGAAAACTGGGAGGACGTACCGCAAGAGTTTCACGAAGACATGCTGTGGTTTCACCAGCACGTTATGGACACCGGCATGAGCTGGAAGACAGCGCAAGAGGCTCTCAAGTACGACAACTCCAGTATTTTCAAGTTTCTGAAAGGGACCTCGACCGGCTCTTACGCCAACTTCGTGCAAGCCATCAAGAGCTATAAGCGCATTGCATTGAAACGCAAGACTATCCAGCAGCAAACATTCGTACACAACTCAATAACTGACGTGATCTTCTCCGCCCTGGATTACACCTTCACTAATCTCAGCATGACTTTGATCGTCGGTGATAGTGGCATGGGAAAAAGCACGGCCATGAAGGCATGGCGAGACGAAAACAACCACGGACGCAGCGTCTATGTGGACTGCCCTCCGGTGGGCGGCATCAAAGGTTTTCTGGGGGCAATAAGCCATGCATGTGGGGGAGGGACGAATCATTCCATACCCGATACGCTCAGATCCATCTGCAGAGCCTTTAATCCACAGCGGATACTGTTGCTCGACAACATGCATCGAGCGCTCCCCGCAAGAGACTCAAGCCCAGCTCGAGTGTTTGACATCATTCAGCATGTCCAGGAGGAAAGCGGCTGTGCAGTAGGCATGTCCGCAACCGCTCGCCTTGACTCCCATATGCGCGGATCCACCTTCATGTTTGAACAGATCACAGGCCGCATCGGAACGCCAGTCTATGTACCCGCCTCAGTAAGCTGGGCCGATATCAAACCCATAGTCATTCAGTATGTGCCGCGCCCCTCAAAATTACTGCAAGAACACTGCATGGCCATTGCCAACGGCCCAGGCCGCATTCGTCAGCTGGTCGAACGCTGGAAACTTGCCAGCCGTGTAGCAGGCAAAGACAAGCAGGATATAAGTGAAGACCACTTCCTCAAAGCCGAAGCCATCCGCCGTCAACTCTCAAAGCACAACAGCAACCAGCGCAAAGCGTAAACACAAGGAGAAAGCATGTCAAAAGAACACGCACCCACACAAGATCCCATGGATGACGCCCCAGGCTTCACCCGAAAATCAGAAAAAAGGCCCAGCCTCTTCTGGCTGCTAGTGCCGATTGCAGCCGTAATCATCATCTGGACCGTCGCGGCCTGGCTGTGGAAAGCCATCCCCACTGTCAGCCTGAATATTAATCCAATTGAACGCGGACTCGCCTACGTCGGCGTCGCAATCATCTACGCATCATACAACATCAGAAAGGCCCGATAATCATGGAAGCTAACACCGAAGCAATGCATGCGGCGATCGAAGGCAAGCAACTCAGAGCATTCCGGGTTCACGCCTGGCACCAAAAGCTCACCTCCGGCCGCTGGCTCATGACAGTAGCCGCGGCGATCGTCTTCGCAGTCATGGCTATCCGTGGCCAGCTCCCTGCAGGCGACGTCAAAGCCATCATCCTAGTAATCATCACCTTCTACTTCACGCGCAACCGCACCTCGGAATAAACAAGGAATAATCCAATGACAAAAAGCAAAACAATGCTCAACAGCCGCGGGGACTCGATCCCCACATACATCGTGAAGCCCTACGAGAAACAGAAAAACCGCCTAGTCAACTCCATCCATAAAGAGGCAGTCACGCTGAATGCCAAGCTTGCAGCCTTCCGGGAGAAGACACGCGATCGCATGCTCACGTTCTGCAAAAAATGCTATGCCGACGCACAGGTGAAAATGCGTGGCGACAAGGGCAATCTGACGCTCAGCTCATACGACAACCTGCGCAAAGTGCAGATTTCCGTACAAAACACAATAGCGTTCGACGAGCGCCTCAGCATAGCGCGGGATCTCATTAATGAATACCTCGACGATCTAACCGAGGAAGCCCCCGCCGACCTACGCACCATCGTCAATGGAGCCTTCCACAGCGACGCCCAAGGCAACCTAAGAACAGGGGAAGTACTCCGCCTGCGCACCTACAACATCAAAGCCGCAAAGTGGGTAAAAGCCATGGACATCATCATGGACTCAATCGTCATCCAATCGACGAAAGAATACGTCCGGATCTACCAGCGCCCAGACAACAACTCCCCCTGGGAATACATCCAACTCAACATCGCCAGCGCATAAGGAAATCACAATGAAACAACGATCACTTGAAGAAGAAAAAACAATGCTTGATGAAGCTCTCAAGGCTTTCATGGAGGATTGCCGCAGTCGGTTGCAAAAGATGGCCGAGGTAGGAAAATCGGGATGGGATGATCCTATGCAGGCCGATGCGATAGCGATTGACCTGATGGATGATGCCGAAGCCGCCTTTATGAACCGGGATCGCTTACACCTACACGACATTGCTAATCGGGCAATGATGCTCTGGTGGCAGACGTGGAAAGAGGAGGCCTAACCATGGATACCAAAATCACAAGCGCACTTGGTGCCGCGATCCGCGAGCCCGCAGAAGCTATATACGCGCACATCTACGACGAGACGGACATAGACGGTGTCGACATGCGAACAGCATACGAACTCCTCCTCTGCCTGGCCCGCGTAATTGAGCGAGGCCATCTCAACAGAGCGGCCATCTGCGAGGCCATGGGAGCCCCCGGCGATTGGGGCTATGACGACCCAATCGGCAAATCACTCTTAGATGTCTACACAGCAAAGGACGAACAATGCCAAGCCTAAGCTATAAAGACCAATTCGCGACGAAGGTCAGAACCGGCGAAAAGTCGCAAACCATCCGAGCCACGCGCAAGGTGCCAATCAAACAGGGAGACATTCTCTACCACTTCACCCGCATGCGTCGGCCAGACTGCGAGCGCCTCGGCTACTCGATCGCCGAGGAAGTACTCGCGATCGACATCTTCGACAAAAGAGACAAAACAGGGCTTGCCGTGTACCTCGCAGTCGGATCTGAACCAGACAGCGGCCAACGCCGCCTCAGTAACGCAGAGATCCGCGAACTCGCCAAAGCAGACGGCTTTGACAACATCATAGATTTCTATGTCTGGTTCGTCGGAAAGCGTGAACACTTCAGCGGCCAGCTCATCAAATGGCCCACAACCTGGACCCCAGCCACCTGCCCGAAATGCGGCGACAACGTAGCCGACCACAAAGGCCGCACGCTTTGGTGCTCCAGCTGCAACCACAACTGGGAGATCGGAGCCACGTCATGAGCGCTCGAAAAGCAAAACCGCTCACGATTATAGAAATCAGGGCTCGTGTTGATCAGATGCCAATTAAATACGCACGCGGCCTGGCAGTTATGTTCTTGGCCGACATGAGCGCCACCAGGTGCAAAGCGTATATAGACAATTGCGATCTTAACGAGTTTATCGACCTTGGGATCGAATTTGATGCACTTGAGGTAAAGATTGCTGCCATGCGTCCTGTATATGAGGAGCTGAAAACAGCGCGCAGTCGTACATGCGATCAATACAAACAAATCCGACGATGGAACCGAATGGTTGCTCGTAAACACGCGGTGCTTCTAAAACTCACCCAAATGGTAGACCTGCCACACATCAAGCGGGTAACTGGAGGGGACTCATGAAACTTAAAGTTGATGTCATCACGCAAACGCTCTCAAACGGTGATCGCTTAGGGCTGCTCACAAGACGATGTCCGTATCCGTCTAAATGCAGCCGCATTAATCCACCAATGATCGGGTCTATGGCCTGCCATAGCTGTGCTCAATGCAAATCATGGGCCGATGGGTTTGTGTACTGCAAAGCCGGTGACAAAGCCCGTAACACTAACGGGATCTAGCCATGCTCTACAAGACCGCCAGAAAGTGGGCCGTCGAGATCTGCGAGCAGCTACGGCCGATGTGCTATCGAGCCGAACCCGCTGGCAGCGTCCGGCGGCACGAACCTCTGTGTGGTGACATAGACATCGTCTGCGAGTGTACCGACCGGCAGCGCGCCGCTGTGCGGGCCCGGTGCCTCCGCGCGGCCGTTGAAACCAGGCAAAACGGCGACCACATCCTCAGCATTGTTCTAAAGCGAGGCATCAGACTGCAGGTGTTCTTTTCCCGGCCAATGACAACAGATCTATTTGAGACAACCCCCAGCAACTGGGGCAGCATCCTCCTCTGCCGGACCGGCCCCAAAGAGTTTAACCAATCCGTCTGTCTGCGTGCCGGGATCCTAGGCCTACACTGGAACCCATTCTACGGCATCTACGAGCGCAACCGCCTCATTTCCAGCGCCACAGAGAAAGACATCTTCCACACCCTCAAATGGCGTTATATCGAGCCCGCAAACCGTAGTCACATCAAACTTCCAGCGATCATGGCCGCATGAAACAAAAAAGGAGGGATCAATGAGCCTGAGCCGAGGACAACAAAAAGTATATCGCCCCCTGGTGAAAGAAGCCTACCACGCCCACTGCATGGCCATCAAAGACATGCCGGACAAAGACGCATGGTATCGAAAGGAACTATTGCGCAGCCCCCTTGAGATTTCCTCAACCACTGAGATCCCCGGTCACTGCAAACACGGCAAAGCATTCGGGGATCCCGATATGTTCAGGGTTCTGATGCTCCACTTTGCCAAGCTGGCGAACAACACATACTGGCTGTCACGCCTTGCAACCGAACAAGAACGTCGCATGAAACACCTGATCGGCCAGCGCCTCATTGCGATCGCTCATGAAGATCCAAGCGCACATGCAAACTGGGCCTATGCCCGCGTCATATGTAACCAAATGAATCTGCCCCTAGAAATGGACGATTGCCCGGTGGAGTATCTCTGGAAGGTATTCCAAGCGCTAGACACTCACGTCCGCCGCCTAAAGCGCAACCACGGCCGCACGCAGCGCCGCATCAACGAGCCGGAGCGCAAGGCGCTGCAAGTCGCCAAAACCAAACCCGCCCACATGGTGTTTGACTTCGACGCCGTCGCCTAAAAACAAGTCTACTGCACCCCGATTGCAGTAGACTTGCAAAACCTCTGCCCGGCGCTGAAAAGTTCCTCAGACCGTTGCAAAGTGTGGGGTTTAAGCCTCAAATCTCCTCAGACCGGCTTCACGGTCCAAAACCGAACCAAAACCCCCGCCGTTCGGGTTATTTCAGCCTTCCTCAGACTGTTTCAGCTTCCTCAGACCCCTTGCGCCTTGTCACACGATGACTGGCAAGCCGATGGGTCAACATTAGGGGGGCCAATCCCAAACGCTAAAGCTCTTTCAATGCTTATCATTGAACGACAAAGGTTTATCGAAAAAGGACAATAAGTTTCCGTGAATGGTCGGCGCGTTATGGCGACAAGGTTTCCGGCTGGTGGTTCGATGGAGCCTATCAGGGTTGCCACTTTAACGAGGACATCGCCTGCACTTATGCCGATGCTGTCAAGCGCGGGAATGCGAATGCCATCGTCACTTTCAACCCCGGGATCAAACTGATTCGCCACACCCAAGCAGAAGACTATACAGCAGGCGAACTGAACGATCCCTTCCAGGTTATACCTGCATCGCGTTGGATCAATGGCTCGCAGTGGCACGCGTTGTCATATCTTGGCAAAACTTGGGGGAAACGTAATACACGACAGCCCACAGAGCGATGGAAGGTGTGGTTTCAAAAAGTCGTGGCCAAAGGTGGCGCCGTGACACTGGATATGGGACCGAACATGGACCCCAAACTGGGGCCCATTGGCGCCATTGCGAAGGAACAGGTGGAGCAGTTTCAGGCCATTGCTCAACAAGATAACCGCCAGATTGAATCCGGTAGCCCGCAGGAACAGCCGAACAAGCCGGAAGCAGGCGACGGCAAATAGCCGCGCCTGATCCGCGACGTACGAGGTTATGAAACTGATATCTAGCTGACTGAAAGGAGAAAGCCACACCAATTGCTTTTGCGGGTGTGTAGGCTGGGGGCGCGTTTGGATGGTAACATCCCGGTGGAACTTGCCCCGACAATGTGCCGCGACGGACGCATCGGGCGTCTTACCCCGTCAGGGGTGCTATGCCAGTCACCGTCTGCCAAGACAAATGATCATTGACCAGCGCACGTCACCTTACATCTGCATTCCGGCGACAGAATAGCGTTTGTGCTTTACGGTGACTCTGAAGCCGTCTTCAAGCTCATGACGATGTCGAAATCGAGATGGACGAAATGGCCGAAGAATAGACACGACCAACAACGTTATCGCGTCTCCCACACGCGCAGGCCCTGGCGACTTAAGTAGGTGGGAATATACTCTGCCCCTTCGCCTAACGCTTTGACAGCACGAAGCATCGCACGTTTGGCCGAGGGAGAAGGACCACAGAGAACTGTCACAGAGCCGCCTTCGCCTCCCGCGCCGTTAATCTTCCACCCCAATGCACCATGCCTTTTTGCGATCTCGATTACGTCTCTCGCGCGGGCTGAAACGAGAGCAGGATGGAGGGTCTCCTGAGCTTCGCTATTTTGAATCATAGCTTTACCAAAGGCCTCAAAGTCACCTGCATACAGAGCATTCTTGCCCATGACAGCAGGAAGACGCAACGCCTTGATGCGGTCATCTTCTGGACCTGCCCCCTCTAACTCCGCAATCACCTCCTGATGCACATCCGAAGAGGTATGTGTTGAACCGAGATAGATCAGCGCGAGCCGCGATTCCAATTCCCACCAGACGGAATTCGGCAACATCACCGGAGAAACACGGGCCGCGGGATAGTCGGTCATTTCGATGAAGCATATACCGCCGTATGCCGAGGCAATCTGGTCCTGAATGCCACACTGTAGTTTGAGGTATTTCGTTTCGACTTCGTGAGCCTTAGCCGCCACCTCCCCCGGCGTCATGCGCCCTTCGGTCAGCATGTCGAGTGCACCAATCAACGCAACGGAAACCGCAGCCGATGTGCCAGTGGAACACCCTCCTGGTGCTTCACTAAAGAGGTTGACCTCAATATCCAATTCAGAGGGAACCTGCATGGCATCCACGGCCGCCTCGAGTAGGGGATGGCGGTCGTAGGTGACGTCGCGCGGATCGATCTCATATCGATCGCCATAGTTTTCCGCATGAATGGTCAGCCGACCTTGACCGACCTTGGCAGGTTCAAACACCATCTGGCATTGCACGTAGGGATAGACCCCTATATTGAGCACGACCCCATGCTTTGCGAACCAGGTATCCGTCCAGCCTCCAAGATCACAGATTCGAATTGGTGCCACCGCGTTGACAATTCGCTTCACACGCCCCCCCCTCCTTCAAGCGGCTCCAGCTGCGCCCAGAGCCATTCCCCTATCAGCCTAGCCGTTAAGAGAACCTAACATACCGGTGATATTCATTAATAGCGAACAAGAATAGGGACACACCCTCTGTGCAGGTTGCATGGTGCCATTTCCTGACGTATTCCGACCTGTCGGGTGGGCTGGGCCGGCGGCCCGGAAGATCAGACACAGTCTGGTGCTACAACGGTGACGTATTGATTGCCTGTCCCTATTGCATCCCTATTGTATCTCTTAGTAGACGATCTCGTCGTTTACGCGGATGGTGTCTTGCTGCCATGAGGCCAGGATGGATCCTACGGCCAGCCCTTGCGAGACGTTGATCCTTCCAAGCTTCACTTTTGCGATGAATGAATCTTGGCCATCGTGTTTTCGTGTGACCATGAGCGTAGGCGTCGGTGGGGTGCTGTCTTGAGCCAGCACCCGCCGGTATTCCGCGAGAAATGCATCGCCAAGCTCCATAACAATATAATTACGTTTCGCATCAACCGACGCAACCTTACCTTTATGGCCGGGGCTCATGGCGATATGGCACTTTGGGGGCGGATTATTACCTTGGCCAATCAGTGCCTGATACTTCCTTTGCCAAATGGAAACGTTGTTGCTGAGGCGATCAATGTCCTCAGTCTGAAGTGCGACGATGTGCTTCGAGTCGAGAAGGTGGCCGTTAAGATCGGCAAGTTGGTCTCCCTGCTCAGCGATGGTCTCATCGCGGCCTTCGATCGTCTGATAAAGTGACGTGATTTGGCCATCGCGGTCGACGATCTGGCATAGAGTGGATCGGAGTTCGCGTTTGCGACGATTCAGTTCGCTGGTTGTGGTCAGGTATTCCTTACGCAGATCGACAAGTTGGTATCGCGTTTCGTTGAGGCGATTGAGTTGTTGCTCCGCGGCTTTGACAACATCGTCGAGAACCCCCTGGGTGGTTCCCGGGCCAGTTCGAATCCGCTCCCTTGTGATGGGATCGCGCAGAGGTTTCTGTGTGACGGGGTCGATCTTGAAGAAGGACTGTAGTTCACGATGGCGGTTGGCCAGCCGAATGGTTTCCGTTGCCGGGATTTCGAGTGTCTGTTTGTATGACTCCCAGAAGTTCCCCGTGCGGGGGACTTCGATTGCTTCAGGTGATACCGAGTCGATGTCGCGTGGAATGACCGTCAGCGGGGTGGGGGCGTCCGGGAAGTGCGCTTCAAGCGTGGTGGCGACCCTGGTGATACCCCTTTCGAGGAAAAGCGTACGCCCAAGCAGGATCTGTCGTCGATTGAAGAGCATGATGCAAAGGGTAAGCGCAATCCCTGACAGCACGAATAGAAGAACAACGATGACCTTGAGTGTCTTCAACATGGATTGCCTCCTTTATCTATTATTCTTGTTCCCTTCGATTGAGATGGTGAACGTCTTCCCGTCCCTCTGCGAACGCAGTGTGATGGTTTGGGTCCGTGGATTGACGCCGATGATATTGTATGTTGCGCGATGGTCATTGAGCATGCAGCCGTTACCAACCTGACGTGTTGCCGGCTCGTCTGCTACGCGAACGACAGCCATCCATTTATCCGAGGGGATGTACTTATCCTTCATAAGCACGATTCTATGGCCGGGGGACTCGAGTGTGAGTTCTGACACGTCGCCGGCAAGCATGTCATTGAGCCTGCCGAGTCTTATGGGTTTGGTCTTGAGGGTATGCTCCTTTACCTCGTATCCCAGAACATGATCCCCAATCTTAACGAAGTGCGTTTGGTGTGAGTTGCTGTCATTGAGCTGAAACTCAAACGTTCCGTCCGGAAGCTCCGTGCGTCCTTTGTAGGCGATTGCAAATCGCTCTACGCGTAGTAGCCGCACATTTGGGGGCTTCGGTGTGATTTGATGTTGAATGCCAATAGCAGCACTACCGAGAAGTGCGGCGCAAGTTGCACCTGTAAGGGTAATTGTTTTTGCTTGAGCTACGAGCATTGCAGTTGTCGTATGACTCACAAGATTCGAGATAGATTCGAGTATTCCGGCGGAGCCCGTGGACAGCGCAGCAGCCACACATGAAGCACTCAGCCCCGTTGCTGCCGTAGCAGTACCTTCGCCTGCGATGGCTGCTGTCAATGTGATAGCCGAAACCGTTATGTCGCGTCTCTTGAAGAAATGCTTGAGTTTAGTCAGTGCGCGTTCGACGCGCTTATTGGCGGAATTCTCGGAGATTCCCAGTGCTTGGCCAATCTCTGCGTGGGAGGCCCCTTTGAAGAATCGAAGGAGGATGGCGTTGCGGTCTTTTCCGTTTAGAGAATCCAGGGCTTTGTCGAGTAATGGTGTGATTAACGTCCATGTCTCGGGGGCGGCTTGCTCCTGTAGCGTTTCCTGCTCTTCGGTTGCTTCGAGCTCGTGGGCTACTCTTCGTTTCTCGGACCGCAATGACTGGAGGGCAGCATATCGGGTTGTGGTGTGCAGCCACCCCGCGACGTTCCCATGCTGTCGCTTGTATAAGCGCGCAGCCTTCTCTGCCAGGATGATGAATACCGCCTGAGTGATATCCTCTGCACAGGCGGCACCCACGCGTCGCTGAGCACTGCTGAAGACCATTGGCGTATAGCGTTGCACAAGGGCTTCGAAGTCCACTTGTGATCCTTCGCAGACAAATCCTTTCAGGAGTTTCCTGTCATCATTCATGTTCCATCCTCTACTCAACTACAGCCGCCCGAGCATTCTATCTGACAAAGAATCTGACATTTATCGCCAGACACAGTCTGGGGCTGCAACAGCGACGTATTGATTGACTGTCCCTATTACGCATTTTAAGAATAGCCAAAAGAAGTGCAAAGTTAATCTATATCAGGGATTTGGATTTCCTGATTTATATATATTCGCTTATTTTCATAACCTCGTGTGTTGACAAAAGTCTATATGTAACGTCCATATGTGGATCATGATATTGGGGCATTTCATAGTTTGTTATGAAAATTGGGTGGCGTGTGATGCCCGAGGAGCACCCTGATGTTCTTGTGTCCACGATGTCATGATGTGCCGCTAACGAAGATGAAAGGGAGTTCCGGAATCTTCTGGTGGTGTCCTTCGTGTGATGGTCGCTCGGCAACGGTTGCTCTGCTGCGAAAGAATATGCCGCAACCTGTCGTCAATATGCTGTGGCAAACGGCTCGCGAGGGAACGCATCCCCAGAATACACGTTGTCCAGCCTGTAACAAATGGATGGATGAAGTTCCCGCTTCTGGGGAACAGAGCACGCAGTTTCTGGATGTGTGTACGACGTGTCAGTTTGTGTGGTTTGATGCACGAGAATACGAGGCAATGCCTTGCGTGCCGAAAACCCCGACGCTTGAGGATCGCATGTCGCCCGAGGCTCGCGAGAAACTTGCCATCCTGGAATTGGACTCCATCCGAGAGAGGGCGAAATCCGGCGACTGGGAGGACGGGTCCCCCGATGCTTGGTGGCAGTGGATTCCTGCAGTCCTCGGGATGCCGGTTGAGCATGATGCCGAGGAGCTCACGCAGTGGCCTTGGGTGACGTGGGGGCTCGCGCTGATGGTTTCGGTTGTAAGCATTCTGGCATTTTTTGATCTCCACAATGTGGTGCAGGAGTATGGCTTCATACCCGTTGAGTTTGGTCGTTACGGCGGGTTGACACTGTTGACATCTTTCTTTCTGCATGGCGGTGTCATTCACCTTCTTGGCAATATGTATTTCTTCATGGTGTTTGGTGACAACGTGGAGGAGTTTCTGGGAAAGACTCGTTTTGTTCTCTTGCTGGTGTGCGCGACTGTAGCTGGCAATATGCTGCATGCCCTTGGTGAATCGCATTCAACCATGCCCTGTGTAGGGGCGAGCGGAGGAATTTCAGGAGTGCTTGCATTCTATGCTTTTACTTTCCCGCATGCGCGGTTGGGGGTGCTCTACCGATGCATATTCTGGTTTAAATGGATCACGATGCCAGCCTATGCCATGTTCTTGATCTGGATTGGACTGCAGGCGATTGGCGTATGGACACAACTGGCAGGGATCAGCAATGTCTCTGCCTTGGCACATCTTGGCGGTGTAGCTGTAGGCATAACCTTCTGGGCATTGACGCGAAAGGTGCAGCAGCAATCATGAAGATGGGTGAGGCAAAATGGTGGGACTATGAGCAAACGGCAATCGAATGACTGGGTTGAATTACAACGGTATTACAGCCTGGTGAGTCTTGATGAAGGCAAGAGGCTACTGCGTGCCCAACAGGTGTTTTTGATGGGGGGGTAGAGCTGCTTTTCTCTTTGCGGACCGGGGGCGGGCCACCTCCATTATTTCTAAATAACCTGTTTTGCAATAATGGAGTTGGGGCGCCCTCGCCCCGGAAGCCCAGATACAATTTGGGGCTACACCTCGGGAAGGTGTGCCTACTTATTGTGAGTCAACATGTCATCACGATTTTCATTTGGTTTCGCTGTTGACGAAACGGGGTCACAATTGCTCTTATTGGCAGCAAACGTTTGCGGTTAGTTCATTATGGAAAGGGTTAGACTTTGAATAGACACAAGATTCTGGAACGGTGTTTTAGGCTTAATGAGAATGAGACTACGGTTCGAACAGAAGTCTTGGCTGGGCTCACGACCTTTCTGACGATGGCTTACATTATTTTTCTCCAGCCGGCTGTTCTCACCACTGACTTTGCGGGTCAACCTACGGGGCTGGACTATGGTGCCATGCTGCTTGCCACCTGCGTGATTTCAGGGCTGGCGTCTATCTTTATGGGCCTGTATGCACGCTATCCCATTGCGCTTGCTCCGGGAATGGGAGAGAACTTCTTTTTTGTCTCGGTCATTATGGCGCTTGGGGCGACGGGAGTGCAGGATGCCTGGCAGGTGGCTCTGGGTATTGTGTTTATCGCTGGTGTTGCCTTTTTGGTGCTTTCAGTCTTGCGGGTTCGTGAGGCGATCATCAATGTTGTCAGTCCTTCGCTGCGCAATGCCATTGCAACCGCTATCGGCATTTTTATTGCGTTCATTGGGTTGAAGAATGGGGGACTCATTGTGAGTCATCCTGGCACGCTCGTAGCCCTCTCCCCTACATTGCTTAGCACTGATGTTGCCGTTTTTGTAGTGGGTCTCTTTGTTGCGGCAGCACTTCAGACCCGACGCATCAGGGGCGCGATACTTTGGGGCATTGCTGCGGCAACCCTTACAGCTATTGCCTTACATAAGGTTCACTTTCAAGGGGTCTTTGGGCTTCCTTTGATTGAACATTCCAGCGTGATGAAAATGAATCTGGGGGCAGCTTTTTCGGTCAAATACATTCCCTTTATCATCGTATTTCTCTTTATGGATATGTTCGACACGATTGGCACTCTGGTCGGTGTGGCAGAGCAGGGCGGCTTTGTGAAAGATAACCGGCTTCCCCGCGCCAACCGCGTGCTGCTTGTTGATGCTGTAGGAACGGTTGCTGGTGCGTGCATGGGAACCAGCACGGTCACCAGTTATATCGAAAGCGCCACGGGTATCGCCTATGGCGGAAGAACGGGGCTGACCAGTGTTGTTGTCGGCTTATTGTTTTTCGGTGCGCTCCTCTTCAGTCCGATTATTGGAATGATTGGTGGCTATGTCCCCATCACTGCTAGCGCTCTGGTCATTGTGGGAGCCATGATGATGACGAATGTTCGCCGTATAGACTGGGATGATTTTTCAGAAGCGATCCCAGCATTTCTGATCATTTTGGGGATCCCGCTCACGTTTTCCATTGCTGATGGTTTGGCGATGGGGTTCATCAGCTATCCGATCATCAAACTGTTAAGCGGCAAAGGGAAGCAAGTCGGTGTGGTGATGTATGCTCTGGCCGTAATCCTGCTGCTCTATTTCATCTTTATCCGCCCTCAGATCAACACATGATATCCGCGCTAAATGCAAATTAATGGGAGGGGGGGGTGAATGGTCCCTTCCTGAAATAAGTTTTCACTTTGAGTTAGATGTCGTCCGAAAAGGTTCTGCCCTGAAAGGGTTTGATATACCAGCCCAGGGCGTTGTCCTGGGTTGGGATATCTCGCCCCTTCGGGACTTTTCGGATGGGGAAGAGCCCTAGGATCTAGGAAGCAAGTAGCGATAAGTGACAACTTTAAACAAGGATGACGCCTTAATGGCTATGGCAATAAATGCGGATAAGGGGGGAGGGAGCGCTAGTGAAACGGTCATTTGATATACGGGTTCTGCTCTGGGGCGTTGTATTGCTTAGTATGTCAACCTGCATATGGCCGCTCTTTATGGCGCCGTGATGGGGGCTATAAACCTACTTCAGGCTTCCCCTGTTCCTCGTGTTAGCCATTCTTTCAACTGCGGTGAGAGTGCCTGTACTCTATCTGGCTACATTGGCGATTGTATTGCCGCCAATCTATGTGTCGAATGCATTTGTAGGTGCAAGGCTTTCGGTGCGCCAGATGGTTGCGTCGGCTCTAGGGGCGATGGCCTTAACGGTTACGGTTCTTGGAAGCATGGCAACTATTGCCGCCTTTTTTGCACTGACCAGCCGGAGCTATAGTTTCATCAAGTTGTTGCATGTTGTAATTTTTGCTTACGCAGGGCTTGCGGGCTTGTGGTATTTGGGGGGCTGTATGAAGGCGATGCTGCCAAAGGGTCCAAAGAAAATCCCCCAGGGATTGTTTGTTCTTTGGCTTGTCCTCTATATGTTTGTGGGAACTCAGATGGCATGGGTACTGCGCCCCTTTGTTGGATTGCCCGATCAGGAATTCCGACTGTTCCGGCCCCGTGTCGGTAACTTTTATGAATCTGTGCTCTATTCTGTTGAAAAGCTTTTTGATGGTGAAGATTAGGCGGCTGATTGAGGATTTTGCAACGACTACGCTTAGAACAGGAACCCCGTAGTTGATTCGAACAGCTCTGGGCATGTGGTGATATGATTGTTCGGCTGAGGCGTGAGCTCGGAAGACATATTCGTCAATATCGACGGGCGCGATTACAGTTTCGAGAGGTTCAACTTCCGATTATAGCTTGAAACTCCTCCGCAACGCAGAATCTCGGGCAGTCCTTTCCGCTTTTCCGCTTCCCCCGTGTGTAGTATAGATATCTGGCTAATTGCTAAGGGAAGGAATTCATGAACCCGATTATTGAGAAATTGTGCTTATCCAAAAATGTGTACCAAATTCGAGTAGCAGCACCGGATATTGCCCGCGAACGCAAGCCTGGACAATTTGTTATCGTTCAACTCGACACTAATTTTGGTGAACGCATCCCTTTGACAATTGCAGATGCAGATGCCGACGCGGGCTGGATCATGCTCATTTTTCAGGCTGTGGGAAAGACGACTCAAGACCTTGCCAATCTCAATGGTGGCGATTCAATTGCCAATTTAGTCGGCCCGCTTGGGCAACCCACCCATATAGAAAACCTTGGAACTGTTGTCTGCGTTGGTGGCGGAATTGGCGTGGCACCCCTCCATCCTATTGCCAAGGCCCTGAAACAGGCCGGAAACCACGTCATCATAATCGCAGGCGCCCGCAACCAAGAGCTTCTGATTCTCGAAGACGAGATGCGTGCCATTGCTGATGAGTTCATCGTTTGCACCGACGACGGCTCCTACGGTCTAAAAGCATTGGTGACCGAGCCTTTGAAAGCGTGCTGCGAACGCACCCCGGCTCCAAGTCTGGTGGTCGCCATTGGCCCACCTGTTATGATGAAGTTCTGCGCTGAAACCACCCGACCTTTTGGTGTACACACGGTTGTCTCGCTCAATACCATCATGATTGATGGCACGGGCATGTGCGGTGGTTGCCGTGTTACCGTTGGCAATGAAACTAAGTTCGTTTGCGTCGATGGACCTGAGTTCGATGGTCACCTCGTTGATTTCGACAACATGATCCAACGCCTGGGGGCCTATAAGACTCAAGAAAAGGAAGCACACACCTGCAACTTGCATAAGCAAGCCGACATACTCACAGCCAAACATAACGACAACGCATAGGAATCCATTCCTCATGGACCTTGACTATGACCAAATCTCAGCCGATGCAAAGCATGCCCTTGATGCAATCCTCAGCCGCAGCGAGCCACTCAAGCCAAAAGATCGCATGGCGATTCCCGCTCAACCCATGCCGACACAACCTCCCGCCGAACGTGTGAAGAACATGTCCGAAGTGGCATTAGGCTATACTCCGGAACAGGCACAAGTCGAAGCCGAACGCTGCTTACAATGCAAGAACGCCCCTTGCATGCAAGGCTGTCCTGTCGCTATTGACATCCCCGGCTTCATTAGCGCCATCGCAAACAAAGATTTCAAGGGCTCCGTGGATATCATCAAGAAGAGTAGCTTGCTTCCGGCAATTTGTGGCCGCGTTTGCCCGCAAGAAGTCCAGTGCCAAGTCGAATGCACCGTTGGCAAAGTTTTTAAAGACGTAAACGCCTCCGTTGCCATCGGGCGGTTGGAACGCTTTGTGGCAGACTATGAACGTGACACCGGCGCCATCGACACTCCTGAGGTGAAGCCAGAGACAGGTAAGAGCGTTGCTGTTATCGGCAGCGGCCCCGCCAGCATCACCGTGGCCGCCGATGTTCGCCGTGAGGGGCATGCCGTAACGATCTTTGAAGCCTTCCATAAGCCCGGCGGTGTCATGATGTATGGCATTCCTGAGTTTCGCTTACCCAAAGAAATCGTGCAGCAAGAAATCAGCACTCTCCGTGACATGGGAATCGAAATTCAAACCAACTATGTCATCGGCAGAACCCGCAAGCTTGCTGATCTCCTCCATGCCGACGGATTTGATGCCGTCTTCGTTGGAACGGGTGCTGGACTTCCAAAGTTTATGAATATACCGGGAGAAAACCTTGTGGGGGTCTATTCCGCCAACGAGTATCTAACCCGAATCAACCTGATGCGTGCTTTTGATACCAAAAATGCCGACACCCCTGTGCTCCCCTCAAAATGTGCCGTCGTCCTTGGCGGAGGCAACGTGGCCATGGATTCCGCTCGATGCGCCATTCGCATGGGGGCTGATGAAGTACACCTCATTTATCGGCGAACCGAAAAAGAGATGCCCGCTCGTGCTGAAGAAATTGCACATGCTAAAGAAGAGGGCGTTCAATTTCACCTGCTTGAAAACGCCATTAAAGTCAAAGGGGATGAAACGGGTCGGGTCAACACCCTCACCTGCCTGCGCTACGAACTAGGAGAAACTGACGCCTCTGGGCGACGACGCCCTGTCCCAATCGACGGGAGTGAGTTTGATAGGGCCGTCGACTGCGTCATCGTGGCAATTGGTAACGACTCCAACCCTCTTATCAAACAAAGCACACCCGAAATCGAGACCAATCGCTGGGGCAATATTGTGGTGGATGATGATAGCAGAACCACTATGGACCGCGTTTACGCTGGCGGCGACATTGTACTGGGAGCGGCTACCGTTATCCTCGCGATGGGCGAAGGCCGCCGTGCCGCTGCTTCCATCAACAAGCTGCTCACCTGAAGATCATCGCATCAATGCACATAGGGCACCTTCCGGCTCGTAACGCGTGTAGCGGGATGGCCAGCCCGGCGGTATGCGCTTGGGGTACAGCGTTCGACCGCTTTAAAGGCTCGCGAAAAGCTGTGAATAGTCTCGAAACCGACCTGCACGGCAATCTCTGAGAGCGTCATGTTTGTTCCCATCATGAGTCCACGCGCTTTCCGGATCCTCGCCTGCCGCAAATACGCACGCGGCGAGCAGCCATAGTGGAGTCTGAACAGGTTGCGGAGATAACTGACGGAGCATTCGTGTGTCTTTGCGAGCGTAGCTATCGAAAGGTCTTCCCCGCAACGCCGGGTGAGTTCAGCCGCCGCGCGCTCCAGCATCGGCACATGCGCCGTCCACCCACCGTCCTCCGCCATTTGACCACGCAGTACCTCCGCCACGATTTCCAGTAGCAGTCCACTCATGCGAAGCCCCGCCAGCGGTTGCGCCCGCGTTGCCTCCGCGCAGATGTCCTCAATCAGCCGTCCCACCCGACCATTGGTATGACCGCGTAACCGTCCACGCAACGAGGCTACTCCCTTATGCGGCAGCAGGGGATGGAGCAACGCCCGTAGCTCCCCGAGATCCACCATCCCCTCCGGAATAGAGAAGTCCCAGTGACTGCGTGCAGGATCATACAAAAGGTCAAAGTGGACGTAAGCCAGTTCCATCGACGGCCCGTCCCCCTCCATCCAATGCACCGTCGCCGGGGGAATCCAGAACAGGTCGCCAGCCATTGCCTCTGTCTGCTCGCCTGCCACCATAAACCTTCCATGTCCAGAAGCGATAAAGACAAGTAGATAGTCCAATAGGCAGCGCTCCCTCAAAGCCCATTGCGGGCGCGTTTCGCTGCCGCAATGTCTTATATACGGATTTAATAGCTTAATAATCTGCCCGCTGCCATCTGTTCCTGGAACCGAATTCTCGCGCATATGCACCAACTTTATTTTTGGCGATAGGGATACAATTAAGTCGATTGAACCAAAGACAAACGCCAATAGAAAGGGCAAATTTATATGGAGTTCAATTTTAAAAGGAGATTTGCTATGTACACTTCACCCTGGTGGAAAGGGCCTGTCAAGGCAGAGCCCGACTTCGAACAGTTACTGAAGGTTTTACGACGCGAAGTGCCTGATCGCCCCACCCTGTTTGAGTTTTTTCTCAACGGACCGCTGCACACAAAGCTCGCCACGGGGGGGGGCGTTGAGCCGGGCTCTCCTGAAGAAACCGTTGTTGCCTTCCGCAATGCAGGTTATGACTACACCACGATATCTCCGTCGGATTTTCACTTTCCTGTTGGTGAACACCACAACGCGCAAACTATCTCACTCAACGAGGGCAACGTCATTCGTGATCGCGCCAGCTTCGATCTATACAGATGGCCCGACCCCGCCAAGGCCGACTTCTCGCTACTTGAGCGTGGGGCGGTCGTTCTGCCCGAGGGTATGAAAGCTATCTGCCAGGGACCGGGCGGCTTGCTCGAAAACATCATCAGCCTAGTTGGATTCGACAACCTCTGCTTCCTGCTCGCCGACGATCCTGAGCTCACCGCTGAAATCTTCGATGCCATCGGCTCGCGTCTGGTCGACTTCTACCGCATCCTCGTACAACATGACGCTGTAGGCGCTATCATCGGGAACGACGATTGGGGCTTCAAGACTCAACCGATGATCTCACCAGACGATATGCGGCGCTATGTGGTTCCATGGCACAAACGCATTGCCCAGGTTGCCCACGACGCTGGCAAGCCCGCCATCATGCACTGCTGCGGCAACGTGGACGACCTCATGGATGATATCATCAATGACATCGGCTACGACGGCAAACACTCGTACGAAGATACAATCATGCCGGTGGAAGATGCCTACGAGACCTACGGGAGCCGAATCGCCATCCTGGGTGGACTGGATGTCGACTTTGTCATCCGCTCCACGCCAGAAGAAGTCTACCATCGCGCCAAAGCAATGCTTGAACGCTCCGCCGAGCGCGGTAGCTACGCCCTCGGTACCGGCAATAGCGTCCCGGAGTATATCCCTGACGACCACTACTTCGCCATGATCAGGGCAGTAACAGAAAGCCGCTAGATCCGGGTTTCGGGAACTATTACGCCCCAGCTCCATTATTGAAAAACAGGTCATTTAGAAACAATAGAGGTGGCCCGCCCCCGGGCCGCACGTTTCCGGGCCTTCAGCCCGGCCAGCCCGACGGGTGGGAATACGTTATGCAATAGAGCGGGAATTCTCCGGAGAGTGAGACGAGGGTAAAGACGGAACGTGGATGCATTCCCCTTTGTCTTTACCCTAATCTTTACTTTGATCTGTGCAGAGACAAGGGCAAAGATTAAGGTAATGACAAAGGTGGTCGTTCTGTGCTGGTGCATGCCTACTTGTGGGTAATAGAAAGTTCACCCCACAGATTGTGCTCTAAAAAAATTCCCCGTTGACGGTGGGTCACTCGCTCGCTAATGTCCCCTTTCAGGTGGCATTATAGTCAGCATGCACAACTTGACAGAAAAAGGCGGTCACATGAAACTGTTTCTCCCAAAAGAAAAGCACCCCGGCGAAACACGCGTCTCTGTGGTTCCCGGCGGAGTTAAAAAACTCGTCGAATTGGGTGCTGAGATCGAGATTGAATCCAGACTTGGTGAGTCAATCAACCAGCTCGACGATGCCTACACCCAGGTGGGAGCCTCCGTATCCACGGATCGTGAGGCGTCACTGGCAGGTGCTGACATGGTGCTTAGCCTGCTCCCTCTTGGTGATGAAGAAATCGCGAGTCTGAAGGCGGGCGCCATACTCGTTAGCTATCTCGATCCATTTTTCAACCTCGATCGCGTGCAGAAACTAGCGGACGCCAAAGTTAATGCGATCTGTATGGAGATGATTCCCCGTACGACCATTGCTCAAAAAATGGATGCATTAAGCTCACAAGCCAATCTGGCGGGATACGTTGCTGTGCTCATCGCCATCAACAAACTCGACAGGATTCTTCCCATGATGATGACCGCAGCAGGCACCCTCTCGCCGGCAAAAGTATTCATCATTGGCGCCGGTGTAGCCGGCCTACAGGCCATTGCGACAGCAAAACGACTCGGCGCACGGGTGGAAGCCTTTGACACTCGCCCCGTTGTCGAGGAACAGGTTCAATCTCTGGGGGCACGCTTTCTGAAGGTGGACTTGGGAGATACAGGGCAAACCGACGGCGGATATGCCAAGCAGCTGACCGAAGCGCAACTTGAGAAGCAGCGCGCAGCAATGGCAAAAGCATGCTCGCAGGCCGACATTGTGATTACCACCGCACAGCTTTTCGGTCGAAAGGCACCCCGCATTATTACGGCGGAAATGGTGAACGGGATGAAGCCCGGCAGCGTCATCGTCGACATGGCTGTTGAAACGGGCGGCAATGTTGAGGGTTCGGTAGTGGGGGAAGATGTCGTCGTCAATGGCGTCACAATCATAGGAACCCCCAATCTCGCCGGACGGGTCCCCGTCCACGCCAGCGAGATGTATTCTGCCAATCTGGTTAACTTTACTGAGCACTTCTGGGACAAAGAGGCCGAGCGTTTCAACCTGAATCGCGAGGATGAAATTATTAAAGGCGCTCTGCTCACCTTTGAAGGGGATATTGTTAACCCAATCATTAAAGAACGGATGGCGTAAAATGGAAACAATCACGTTTCTACAGGAACAGATTGGTCATCTCGAAATAGAGAACCTGGGTTTACTAATGTTCATCTTCGTCTTAGCTGTTTTTCTCGGTGTCGAGTTGATCGCAAAGGTGCCCTCACAACTGCATACCCCGCTCATGTCTGGATCAAATGCCATTTCAGGAATCTCGATTGTTGGAGCGTTTCTCGCTTTGGCGGTCAAGAACACAAACGAGACCGCCACGATTGTTCTTGGAACACTCGCAGTGGCTTTGGCCATGATCAATGTGGTCGGCGGCTACCTCGTAACGGATCGTATGCTCAGTATGTTTAAACAGAAAAAGGGGAGCAAGTAGTCATGGATGCACTTCCCAATTATCTCTATATCGTCGCCTCTGTCTTCTTTATCTACGGACTGAAAATGCTTGGCAAAGCAAACACGGCCCGTAGGGGCAATATGGTCTCTGCTATCGGGATGTTGATTGCCGTCATCGCAACGCTTATGAGTGCGGAGCTTGATTTGAAGTGGATACTCCTGGGTGCCGTCATTGGATCCCTGATCGGCGGTACCGCCGCACGGATGGTAAAGATGACTGCTATGCCCGAGATGGTGGGCCTTTTTAATGGATTTGGCGGTCTCGCCAGTCTTCTCGTAGGGTGGACAGAGTATCACCGCATTGCGTCGGGGGGAGACAGTAACCTGTTCACTCTAGTGGCAATCGCACTCACCGTTCTGATCGGCGGCGTCACCTTCTCCGGCAGTATGATTGCCTACGCCAAGCTCGCCGGGAAAATGGAAGGAAAACCCATTCTATTCAAAGCGCAGCAGCTCGTGAATGAATCCATTTTCATCCTCAGCATTGCCGCATCAGTCATGATCTGCATGAGCCCGACTTCGACCTATTCCTTTTTCATTGGTCTTGTAGTTATCTCCATGATTCTCGGGATACTCGTTACGATACCCATCGGCGGTGCAGATATGCCGGTTGTGATCGCACTGCTCAACAGCTATTCGGGCCTTGCTGCCTGTGCAGCGGGATTTGTGATTCTGAATAACGTGTTGATTGTCGCCGGAGCCCTGGTGGGCGCAAGCGGCCTCATTCTCACCAAAATCATGTGCAAAGCCATGAACCGCTCACTGGCGAATGTCATTTTTGCTGGCGTGGGAGCCACCTCCAGCAAGGGTGTCACCTTCACCGGAGGCGAAGCAAAACCGGTATCCGCTTCAGATGCCTACCTAATGCTTGAGGCGGCATCATCGGTAATCTTTGTCCCCGGCTACGGAATGGCTGTAGCACAGGCTCAGCATGTCGTGCGGGAGCTTGGAGATCTGCTGGAGGCCAATGGCAGCGAGGTACAATACTGTGTCCACCCGGTTGCGGGACGCATGCCCGGCCATATGAATGTACTGCTTGCTGAAGCAGACGTACCTTACGAGCAACTCGTCGAGCCTTCGGACGTCAACCCCACCATAGCAAACGTAGATGTAGCTGTTGTAATTGGCGCCAATGATGTGGTGAATCCCTCGGCACGCCAAGAGGGAACCGCGCTTTATGGCATGCCCATTATTGATGTGGACAAAGCCCGTGTTTGTATTGTCCTGAAACGCAGCCTCAAAGCGGGGTTTGCCGGTGTCGAAAATCCACTGTTCTTTGCCCCAAACACCCGCATGCTACTGGGAGATGCAAAAGCCAGTATTTCAGCATTGGTTGGCGAATTTAAAGAGTAGAACATACTCCCCCGTAATTGAACCCCCCGAATCCTAAAAAGAACAATTGACCAAGCAGACAAAGGTAATGATTAAGGTAAAGACGAGGGGGACTGGATCTCTCCCTTAATCCTTACCCTAATCTTTGCCTTAATCTATCTTCAGAGAAGCGGAACCAAACTGCACCCAGAGGGTGTGCGCTCGGCAGTATTCGTCAATACCAAGGGTGCTATTACGGTTTTGGCGGGTCAACTGCTGATTATAATGGCACAATTGCGCCGCTGGAGTCAGCCAGGAATGACCGACTTACTTCGGTAAGACAGGCATTCTTGTCTGTCTCTCCATGTGCATGAAACCCTATTGAGAATTTGCTGCTGAATGCCGTGCCAGACACTTGCGAAATAGTAAACACAATGGTAGGTTGTGGCCTTGTAAAAACACTATGAGGGTAGAGTTATGCCTAGCGTTGATGATGCACTTGAACTTGAGAACGTTGAACGCGGCCCCTTTTTTAGGCGCGTCGACTGGGCGGCATTCTGGACCGCTACCGCTGTGGCCTTTGTGGTCTACTTCTCCACCCTATGTCCCACTGTTGGATTGGAGGACTCCGGTGAACTCGCCGTTGCAGGAGACTGGCTTGGTGTTCCCCATCCTCCGGGCTATCCCATTTGGACCATGATGGCATGGGTGTTTACTAAGGTGTTTGCATTCGTCACATTCCGCGGGCAACCCAATCCTGCTTGGAGTATAGGCCTTCTATCAGCCGTGTTCGGGGCCCTGTCTGCCGGTGTTGCCGCACTGCTCATCTGCTGTTCCGGTGCCCACATCCTGCGACACTCCCAGATGATCTCGCACGACATGGAAAAGCGTACAGAGGATATCATCTGCTGGGTCGGTGGTGTAGCAAGCAGCCTTCTGTTCGCTTTTACCCCAATCATGTGGTCACAGGCTGTCATTGTGGAAGTCTATAGCCTCAACGCATTCTTTCTCGTGCTCATCCTGCTATTCGTCTACATGTGGAGCCGTCGTCCCAACGACAAAACCCTGTTTTGGGCATCTTTTCTTTTCGGATTGGGACTCACAAACTACCAGGTCATCCTCCTTGCAGGACTCGCGCTTGCCATCTGTATCATGCTGCGTGACTTTCCGCTCTTCCGCGACTTCCTCTTTGCGGCCACGCCCTATGCACTCTTCTTCGTGCTAATGAAACTCCCGCTGATTCCCGATACAACGGGCAGCGGACATCACCCTCTTCTACCGCCAATAGCTCACCCCACCCACATTACGGCAGCAGTCTACATGACACTTAACGGGGTTTGGCTTTCCTTGGTCTACTTCTTGTTCCCGCGCGGCCGCACGGTGGCTCCTGCCGTACTGCTTGCTCAGGTTGGCATCGGCTTCTATGCCTATATGCCGATTGTCTCGGATCTGCGTAATCCCCCGATGAATTGGGGATACCCTCGCACATGGGAGGGGTTCAAACACGCAATAACCCGCGGGCAGTACGAAAAGATCATTCCCGCGCACATCTTCTCAATGCGGTTCATCAGCCAGATGGGTACCTATGTGGCTGACCTGACATTGAACTATCGTCTTCCCATGGCGCTAATCGGATTCTTGCCCTTTGCTACGTGGCATGTTCGCACCAAAAAGCGCGATTTTTCTGCCATGCCTGTTGCCGCAGCGCTAGCCGCCCTCGCCGTGCTACTCGCCTTCCCTGCCGCTCTCTTTCCAAGCTTCCCCATCTACAAAGTACCCGCGCTCGGCGTCGTCCTGATCATGGGAATCGGGGCCATCGGAATCATTATCGCCCGCATGAGGTACATGATACAGGAGCATCTCGTGGCACCCAATGCCCGATTCTGGGAACGCCTCACAGCAAGCTTGGTACTCATTCTCGTCGCGGTGTCGGGCATTGCTTTGGTGACACGCGATATTCTCAATATTACAAAACCCATGCGCTTCGCAAAAGCACCTTTATCTCACGACAAGGTGATTGAAATCATTAGGGAGTGCTCTGGCGTCGGCCTCATGGTGGCCATCATCCTTGTGGCAATGGGGGTTGTCTACTGGCTCCTTCGATCTGACCGTATCAAGCTCTCCGTGAACGAGAACTCACAACAGTGGATGATGTCAACAACTGTCACATTTGTGATGCTTGGCATCGGCCTTATTGCCCTGGCAAACATTAAAATGGACATCCAGGACACCTTCATTCAGCGGGTGAAGTTCATCTCGTCCCACGTGCTCTTTGCATTGTGGATTGGTTATGGACTCATCTTTCTCCTTGCCCATATCGACGGTTGGCTCAGCAAAAATTCACCTCTCAAGTGGGTCGCCATCGCCATTGCCATCGCACTCCCCATCACACCAATTTATATGAACCAGTACAACAAGCAGCTCTTGCACGTCTATGGCGGGGCCGAACAAAACGGGCATGATTTCGGATGGCAGTTTGGGAATTACCAATTGCGCGGCGCCGAAGCAATTCTGGAAGAACTCACGCCCGACGAGGAACCCCTTCCCAATCCCGTCTTTCCCCCTGAAATGGGGCAAGGGGCAATCTTTTTCGGAGGAACAGATCCAGGACGTTTTGTTCCTACCTACATGATCTACTCAGCAAAGGTGCGTGAAGATGTGTTTCTCATCACACAAAACGCATTGGCTGACAACACCTACATGAACGTGATGCGCGATCTCTATGGTAATGATATCTGGATCCCCAGCGTTGCCGATAGCGCTCAAGCCTTTAAGACCTACATTGATGAAATCGAATCCGGCAAGCGACCCATGACGGCCGGCATTACCAAAGAAAATGGTCGCGTGCAGGTGAGTGGGGTTCTTGGTGTTATGGAGATCAACGGTATTCTTGCGAAAAACATCTTCGACTATAACAACTACAAACATGAGTTCTTTGTTGAAGAGAGCTATGTGATTCGTTGGATGTATCCCTATCTTGAGCCACATGGTCTGATCATGAAAATTAATCACGACAGGCTTCCGGGACTTACCACTACCATGGTCCAGAATGATACGGACTTCTGGGATTGGTTCACACGGCGTCTCATCTCAAGGCGCGAATTTGACCGTGACGTCGTCGCCCGCAAATCGTTCTCCAAACTTCGCAGCGCCCTTGCCGGCCTGTATGCTAACCGTGGACTTCGGGCACAAGCCGAAACGGCATTTATGGAAGCTCGGAAGCTCTATCCACTAAGCCCGGAAGCAAACTTCAGGCTGGCAGAAGTTTACATGCGCTCAGGACAATTCGACAAAGCCAAGAAAATCATCACAGAGTTTGGTGACATGGACCCCGCCAACAGCAAGATCACAGATTTTCTGAAACAGATTGACCACGTAGGAGGTGTCAACCAGAAGATTCAAGAATTTGAAAAAGAGAGCGCTGGCGGCAAACTGACAGCAGACCGTGCACTCCAATTGGCTGAACTTTATCGGCAGGCAGGGCGGAGAGGCCAGTTTGACAACATCCTCGGCTCTATGCTGTCAAACAAAGCGCTTCCTCCATTTATCCATTTCAAAGTTGCGCAGGCCTATGATCGCAATAAGCAGTACGACAAAATGGATAAGGCGTTGACGCTATGCCTTACACGGATGCCACCAGATGCGCCTGCTCAACCCTTTCTTGATATTGCCAAACTCTACTCCAAAAGTAAGAACGTTGGCGGTATGCGATCTGCCATGAAGGCTTATCTGAAACGCGTCCCCAATGACTGGCGGGCATGGTTGGATCTCGCCTTATTGGAAACCCAACTTGGAGATGCGAACCAGGCAGCCGCATCACTCGGTGCAGCCATCCGGTACGGTGGATCTGAAGCACAGCAGTCCATTCAGAACAACCCTATGCTTAAACAAATTCAACAGAAGCGTGCTACCCAGACCAAGAATCTCATAGGCTTGGGGCTGTAGTCTGAAAATTTCCCTCGTTACACTCGTTCGTTTCGAACGTCCAACATCGACCGAAGAGAAAATTTCACACTTCGATGTTCGATGTTGAGTGTTTGATGTTCATTCCAAAGCTTCGCCCTGTATAATCCGGTGGAGGAACGACACCGGGGGGGGGCTGTTGGCGGCGGAATGATGCAATGAAGGGAAGCACGAATTCCGAGTGAAACCCAGCCGAATCCTCAAAGAATGCCGGCGACGGCCCGCTATCGCCAGAGAAACTCATACGACAACACACTCAGGGCATAGAGTGCTGCCGTTTCTGCTCGAAGGGTCAACTCACCAAAACTGATAGGGATGGCTCCAACCTCAAGTGCTGACTTAATTTCCGTTGGCGTCAAATCCCCTTCGGGACCAATAATAACAGCAACCGAACGTGGGGACTGTGCTCGCACAGCTGCTACAGCTACACGCAGCGGCTGCACACCTTCCGCGAGAGAGCCCAACAACACAACATCATACTCTGAGGCTTGCATCAGCATATCGGAAAACGATTGAACGGCGTCAATCTGCGGCAACCACGGTGTGCCGCATTGCTTCGATGCACTTTTTGCAACGCGCGCCCAGCGCTCCCTACGTTTAATGGCCTGAGCAGCATCAAGTCGAACAATTACCCGCTCTGTCAGCACCGGTACAATCCGAGCAACACCAAGTTCCGTGGCCTTCTCGACAATTAGATCCATGCGAGAGCCTTTCGGAATCGCCTGAACCAGAACAAGGTCAAAGGGGCGCTCTGCCGCATGCATGGCGTCCTGAACATCCAAAACAAGCGGACAACCCGATTCACACCGAACGTTTGCGTGTGCTTCAAGGCCGGCACCATTAAATACCGTTACTACATCGCCATTCACTACACGTAGGACATGACGCAGGTGATGCGCTTCATCGGAGGATGGCTTAATCCTCTGTTCGTCCCAACGCTCGGGTTCAATAAAGCAGCGATGCATGCCTAGATATCCGTCACGGGGTGTTCATAGATTTCTTGCGTTCAAGAAAGGCCACAGCTTGTTCTTGGAAGTGCGTTGCCGACGGGTAGTTCTTGTCGTTGACATTCTCTTTGAAGTCGGCGAGTGCCTTCTTCTGTTTACCGCTCAGTTTAACGGGAATCTCAGTGACAACCTGAACGTGAAGGTCGCCGCGCCCATGCCCCTCAACACTGGGCATGCCCTTGCTGCGCAGCCGGAAAACCTTTCCGGTTTCGGTACCCGGAGCAACCTTGAGTTTGGCAAAACCATCAATTGTCGGAACATCTATATTGCCGCCCAACGCCAACACGTCAAACGGAACGGGCATTTCAAGAAACAAATCGTCTTCGCGACGGCGAAACAATGCATGAGGTTGAACCCGAATCACTACATAAAGGTCACCTGCCGGACCGCCACGAACCCCACCCTCGCCTTTTCCAGAAAGGCGAAGTCGAGACCCTGTCTCAACGCCACGGGGAATTTTCAATGTGATACGCTTACGCGTTTTGACGCGACCGGTACCCCCACACTTGGTACATGGGTTCGTTACTATTGTTCCTTGACCGCCGCACACGGGACACGTTTGCCGAACTTGAAAGAATCCCCCGCCTGAAATGACGCTCCCCTTACCCCCGCACTGCCGACAGGTCTCACGCTTGCTTCCGGGTGCAACGCCTGAACCGGAACACGGATCACATTGCACAGAGATGGGCAGCGTGATTTCACGTTCAGAACCGTAGGCGGCCTCTTCAAAATCAATTTCGATATCAAAGCGCAAGTCCGCACCGGTCTGGGGACCATCGGGTCTCCCTCCACGTCGGCGACCGCCGCCGCCACCACCAAAGATGTCGTCAAACATTCCGCCACCACCGCCACCACCGCCAAAAATGCTGCCTAAGACATCTTGCAAATCGGCACCATGCGTAAAGTCGCGGCCAAAATCAAACCCACCGGGGCCAAATTGCGATTTGAGACCATCGTGCCCATACTGATCGTACTGCTGGCGTTTTTTGGTATCGCTCAGAATCTCATAGGCTTCTGACACTTCTTTAAATTTTTCCTCAGCCGCGGCATCTCCCGCATTGCGGTCGGGATGATATTTCATCGCCAACTTGCGGTATGCCTTCTTTACTTCATCCGGTGATGCCGAGCGACTGACGCCAAGCAGCTCATAGTAATCTTGTTTTGTTGCCACTCAAATACTCCAACTGGTTTGCGATACATGTCTTCTAGTGGATTCTGTCACTCTGCTTCGGCCGCGCCACTTGACACGACAACTTGAGAGGCTCGCAAGAGTTTCTCTCCAAGCTTGTATCCGCCGCGTGCCTGAGACACGATCTGATTCTCTCCCACCGCCTCATCGGGCATATGCAAAATCGCTTCGTGTAAATTGGGATCAAACTCTTGTCCCTCAGTCTCAATGCGAGATAGCCCAAATTTTCCAAGAACATTGATTAGTTGATCTGTCACAAGCCGAAAGCCCTCTACCACTGGATTGTTTACATGCTCCTCTCCAACAGAATTCAGGGCAAGCTCAAGATGATCAAGCACCGGCAAAAGCTCTTCCATGATGTCTTCGTTGGCTCGGCGATAGAGGCCATCTTTTTCACGTAAGACACGTTTTCTATAATTATCAAAATCCGCCTGCAAACGAAGATAGCGATCGTCTACGGGTGGCAAAGTATCTTCCTGCTTCTCAGCCGGCTCAGCAGCTTTTTCTTTAGGGGTGCGCGAAGCGGATTTCTTTTTATGGGATTTTTCCGAGTTTTGTTTCCCCATTTCTTTGCTGGCCTTTTTATCTTTCGTCGTTGTCATTTCTGACCTTCTCTCCTCAACATCCTCTATCATGGCGGATTTTTCATTCGGGAGTTGCTCCCAAATTCCGCAAAAGCGACCCGTTTCATACCATTATTCGACCCTATATCACCAATAAAAACAGAGGATCTTTTAGATCGGCCAATAGGCGCCCTCGGCCCGCGCATTGGCCAGAGTTTTGCAAGCGGCTCTGAAGATCAGACCCCAAAACACGAAGTCAGCTCGAATGGACTAATCTTCGAGCTGCTTAAGATCCTGATCCAGATAGGAAATAACATCACGAAAACGCACCCTGTTCTCCGGAGCAATTTCGACCAGATTCTGATGGGCTTCCAACATGGTCTCCAGCGAGTCGCGTTCGGCTTCATCCGTGGACGAAATATCCTCTAGATCCAGCAGCTTAACCAAACAGCCACTCAACGCGTTGGGGAGCTTTCCGGTTTCATAACACTCCACCAAACGATCCAGTCCAAGCGTCCTCAGCATTGACGCCGTCTTTGGCGTCAGGTTCATCACTACCACTCGCCCTTTGGACTGTTCTCGCTGAATACGCAGAGCTAACCCCGCAAGAACCCCCATGAACGTGCTGTCCATGGCTAGGCAGCTTTCCATATCAAAGATAATTTGTGTACAGCCCTTTTCGATAACAGAAGCCCCGAAGCGCTTTAACGATGGGCCCGCCTTAAACGAACCGCGTCCACTTACCTTGACCAAGGCACAGTTCTTGCGAACAGCAACCAATAGCTCATCTTTAGGTCTCGCTACGTTTTTCATGAACTTGTGGTGCTCCAGAACAAAACTTATCGTCGGAAATGCAACGTACCACTCCCAACACAGGAGTCAAGACCGAGCACATTTGACCTTTTCCTTTAGCGTGCTTAGGGATACCGTAGCAGCCATGAAGGTTTGTATTGATATTCAGTCAGCCGTGACGCAACGCGCAGGAGTGGGCCGCTACACTCGCGAGCTCGTACAGCACCTTGGGTCAGCCGCTCCAGATGACCAGTTTCTGTTGTCCTACTTCGACTTCAAAGGGGATGCAAACCCCATCACAATCCCTAATGCAGAACAACACGTCGTTCGCTGGTGCCCCGGTCGAATGGCTCAACTCGCCTGGAGAAAGCTACACTGGCCGCCATACGATAGCTTTGTTGGAAATGCCGATCTATACCATTTCCCCAATTTCATCATCCCGCCCATACACAAGAACAAGAAGGCGGTTGTTACCATCCACGACATGTCCTACGTCCCCTACCCCCATTTTGCAGAAGAGCGAAACGTCAACTATCTCCGAACCCATATGCGCAGAACGGTCGATCGGGCCGATGCTATCATCACTGTTTCCGAATTCAGTGCCCAAGAAATTTGCAACTATCTCAATGTTGACAAAGGTCGTATCTTTGCCGTGCACCACGGAATTTCAGACGCCTTTGCACGCCCGAATGCCGAAACCACGGCACGCACTCTCGCCGACTGCAAATTGGAACGCCCCTACCTCCTAACCGTTGGAACCGTTGAGCCTCGCAAAAACCTTCACCTCCTTATAGATATTTATGAACAGCTAACCGATTTTGACGGCGACCTTGTAATTGCCGGCGGATTGGGATGGAGAGTCGAATCCATTCTGGAACACATTCGCAAGTCACCCCGTGCCAAGTCTATCCGTCTCTTGGGCTATACCGATGACAGCAGCCTGCCCGGACTCTATGCCGGAGCAAGTGCATTTTTGCTGACCTCACATTATGAGGGATTTGGATTTCCCCCTGTAGAAGCCATGGCCTGTGGAACCCCGGTTGTTTCCAGTACAGGCGGCTCACTTGCCGAAGTACTCGGTGATGGTGCTGTACTTGTGGACAGCCATTCGGCAGAGGCGTGGGCAGAGCACATTCGTCGCGTACTCGGAGATAGTGCTTTTCGCAAACATCTGATTGACCGGGGACGCGCAAAAGCGGCCTCTTATACGTGGGCAAAGGCGGCAACGGAAACCATGGCTGTCTATCGGCAGGTTATGCAATGAAAATAGCCATAGACGCCAGGTGGATTTTTCCGGAGATATCGGGTATTGGAAACTATACGCGACAGTTGCTTCACGAGTACGGTCAATCGGATCTACCACATTCCCTGCTCTTACTCTTCAATAATGAAGCGCTGTTGAATCGAACCCTGGAACAGACCGAACTTCGCGCCACAAAGCATGTTGAAGCCGTCTGTCTGCCGTGGAGTGTGTTCTCACCAAAAAGTCAATTGTTCTTGCCCGGATACCTAAAGCGGAAACGCATTGATTGCTTTCATTCACCTAACTACATGATCCCATTTCTAGCCTTTCCTCGCTCCCACTCAGGAAACATCAAATGCGTGGCAACCATTCACGATGTCATCCCTATGCTATTTCCCTATCATGCCCCCAAATCAAAAAAAAGCCGCCTCTTTCCACTCTTTCACGCCCTAATGAACGAAGTCGGTCAACGCACAGATGCCATTATCACCGTCAGCGATGCGTCACGCCGCGACATCCTTTCGCAGCTTCACATCCCATCGCAACACGCCAACAAAGTTCACACAATCTACAACGGCGTTTCCAATCACTTTTGCCCGTCAACGAAAACACCGCAACCCAAAAAGGCTGACGCCCCACAAACGCTGCTCTATGTGGGGCGAGCTGATCCTTACAAAAACGTTGATGCCCTCATTCACGCGCTTAACATTATCCGGATAACAACGGATCTCAATGTGCGACTGCAAATTGCGGGTGCCCCCGACCCACGCTACCCGCAGGCAACTGCGCTAGCAGACACACTGGGGCTCTCGAATGTCGTGACATGGACCGGCTACCTGACAGATGAGGCTCTCGTAGACACGTACCGCAACGCCGACGTTCTGGTACATCCTTCGCGTTACGAAGGGTTTGGACTGCAGATTATTGAGGCCATGTCCTGTGGAACCCCGGTTGTTTGTAGCACTGGCGGATCGCTGCCTGAAGTCGCGGGAGATGCTGCAATCCAGGTTGATCCCGATGATATCAACGGTTTTGCTCAGGCTATTATTCGTGTACTAACGCAGCCCAAGGTGGCCTCCGCAATGCGCAAGAAAGGATTTGCACAGGCCGCACACTTCACATGGAAGACCGCCGCACGCCAAACCCTAAACGTATATGAAACCGTTGGGACAAGCGGAACGGATTGCGAACGATGACAGAAAACACAATGACAGCCCCAGAACCCAACGGAGGTGGGCAAGCCCAGAACCCAGAACTCCCACCCCCATTCCCGAAAAACTGGCCCTCTACCTCCGCAGCGCTTTGCCACGACTGGCTCACCGGAATGCGGGGCGGCGAGCGCGTCCTTGAAATTCTATGCGAAGGATTCCCAAAAGCCCATATCTACACACTGCTGGCCAACTCCAGCGCCATGTCAGACATTATTCGACAACATCCAATCGAGACCTCGTGGATACAACGCATCCCTGGTATCGCAGACCATTACCGCTCGTTTCTCCCACTATTCCCCTCCGCAATCAAGAGTCTACAGCCCTCCGATGTCGACATCATGGTGAGCACTAGCTCCTGCGTCGCTAAGAGCATCCGCACCGCCCCACACACCCGACACCTGTGCTACTGCTTTACCCCAATGCGTTACGCATGGACATTCTATGATGAATACTTCGGAACCAATCCGGCCAAAGCCCTAGTCGCAAAACCGCTCTTGGCAGCACTGCGCCATTGGGACCGCGAAACCGCTTCGCGCGTGGATCGCTTTGTGGCCATCAGCAAACACATCCAGAAACGAATTAAAGATTTCTATGGGCGCGACTCAGACGTGGTTTACCCACCTGTTGACACCGAACGCTGCACCCCAGCGACCACGCCTGGAACAGGGACCTTCGATTTGATCGTATCTGCCATGGTGCCCTACAAACGCGTGGATCTCGCCGTGGATGCCTATACACGACTGGGGTATCCCCTCAAAGTCGTCGGCGTGGGAAGCGCGCTCGCTGAAATTCAAGCCGTTGCTGGAGATAACGTAGAGTTTCTCGGGTGGCAAACTGATGCCACCATTCTTGAGCTTTACCGAAATTGCCGGCAACTCGTATTCCCCGGTGAAGAAGACTTCGGCATTGTGCCGCTCGAGGCTCAAGCCTGTGGAAAGCCCGTTGTGGCCTATGGCTGTGGGGGTGCTTTGGAAACCGTGCGCGATGGCCTCACGGGGGTCTTCTTTAGCGAGCAAACTGAGGAAAGCCTCATCGACGCTATCGAGAGAGGCGCCGCGCAAGACTGGGACCCACAGGCGATCCGAAAACACGCAGAACAATTTGACGTGTCCAATTTCGTGAGTGGTCTTGCCGATAGCATGCAGCGCTGTCTTGCCTGAAAATTGACCGTTTGATTTGGATATATCTATTCTTAAGTATGTGCGCACCTCCGGGGTGCACAGAATGGGTGCCCAACTCATCTTGGCGTACATAAAATGCACACCAAACATACATTTCACGCCAATCCGAAAGCACCCGCCACCTCAGAAAGCCCTTATCTAATCAGCACTCGTTCGCAAATTACGATTGGCACGGCATCTGCATAGCTTCAGATAGGAAACGGTTAAGCTTATGCGCCCCCGGTGGGCGCGCTCCACCGGAACGAGAGATTGAAAATCGAAGGAATTCGGCTTAACAATTACAGGCATAGGTGTCAAATCATTGATCGCAAGGGAGCAATATACATGCAAAAGCTATTTTCCATAGCACTCATTCTCACCATCGTTGCTGTACTTGAAGCGGCACACCCGGCACATACGAACACATCCGAGATAGCTTCGCCACCAACCCGCAACGAGACCGTGGTCCTACTTCATGGTTTGGCCCGAACCGAGCGCGCAATGCAAAAAATGGCAAAAACGTTGCGGGCGGATGGCTACCGTGTGATCAATCACAACTACCCTTCCACAACAGCCCCCATCGCCGAGCTGACCACAACGGTGTTTGACGCCATTAATCCGCAGATTGAAAAGGCCGAGACCGTCCATTTTGTGACACACTCCATGGGTGGCATCATTCTGCGCCAATATCTCGAAACGCATGACATCCCAAACCTTGGAAGAACCGTTATGCTGGCGCCTCCCAGTCGCGGAAGCGAAGTGCCCGACAAACTGGGAGGCATCTTTCTCTATAAATGGATCAATGGTCCCGCCGGCAATCAACTCGGTACCGACAACAAGAGCATCCCTCTCCAGCTGCATGAACCCAATTTTGAGTTGGGCATCATTGCAGGCGACCGCTCTGTAAACCCAATTCTCTCGTTGCTGATTCCTGGCCCGGACGATGGAAAGGTTGCATTATCGCGCGTCAAGTCATCAACCATGACGGACTACACTCAGATCCATGCCACACACACTTTCATCCCACAAAACGCAAAAGCGATTGCACAAACCAAATACTTTCTGGCGCACGGGACGTTCCAAAATCAAGAGGTGTCTTATGATTAATCTATTTTTCAGCCTTTTCTCAAACTCAGTCTTTCCCCTATAGACAACCCCCTCTCAATAAGAGTAAGCTTTCACAACTAGCGGGTACGAAGTGTGTCCTGATGCACTTTTTTTGCAAATCCCATAGACAAAACAGAAACATGAGATAATTCGAACAAAGCGTTCCAAGCGATTTTTCACCGCTCAAGTGTTGCAAAAAAGTGTGAACGCGGAATAGAGGTGTGATGAATAAGCTCTGCATTTTTGTTGGGATGACGGTCTTAGGCTGGGTTGGCTGGTGGGTCGGAGCAAAGGTGGGATCCATGACGGCCTTCAGTCTGAGCGGCATTGGCAGCATTCTGGGTGTCTATGTGGGCTGGCGTATCAATCGGGATTATCTCGGTTGACGGTTGCCCGAAAAATTGCACACCGCGGCCCGTTAGCGTGGGCGTTCTGAAACAAACAACAAACAAGTAGTCCACTATGAGAATTGCACGATCACTTATTACCATGACATACGTGACATTCATGGTGATTTACATGAGCGGCTGCGCAATGATGCCTGGGGGCATTGCTGCGTCTACAACGTCTACTTGAAGAGAATGACGAATCACGAGCCTCCCCCAAGAGCCCTCTGGAGAAAGGAAATCTAGAATGACAGAAACACTGCAGGTTTCGTGTATCCAGATGCACTGGGCTAAATCACTGGAGTTCAACCTGCAAAGAACACTGCACTACATCAAGTCTGCGGCTGACTCAGGAAGTCGTATCGTACTGTTTCCCGAGGCGAACTTGACAAGCTACTACTTTCCACTCGTTGTGGAGCTTGACCAGAAGAAAGTTCAAGACGCCCTTGCTCAAACCTGTTCGGCTGCTGCCGAACATGACATTTGGGTAATTGCTGGTACGATTCAGAAGACGGACGACCGCTTCTTGAATGTCGCCCACGTCATTGACCGAAATGGTCATATCGTACATGAGTACGCCAAGGTAAATATGGCAGGAAAGGACGAACTAAAATACTGTCGCGGCGGCGACAAGCTCTCTCTCTTCGAGATTGAAGGCGTGCTTTGCACGCTCGTGATTTGTCGTGACGGACGACATCCCGAACTCTATCGCATTCCCGCAATGGCGGGAGCACAGATTCTATTCCAGCCATCCTGCAGTTCAGATGAGATCGAGGCTGTCTGCTGGAAACGTACTTCCGGCCGTGCCCAGCAGCCTGTTGGACCAAACTCAAAAATATTCCACTGTGTTGCTAACACAATTGGCGAATCGCCTGATGGCAAGCAAACCTCCAGCGGCGCATCCTTTATGCGCGAACCAAACGGTATCCCCTTGGCAGAAGCGGGCTTCTATCAGGAAGAAATGATAACGTCAGTTTTGGATCTTTCCCGCGCTGACCGTTCCTACATACTTGACAGCATGAAGAATCCCCCTTTCTTGGCCAAGCACTGGCAGAATATGATCGAGGACATGAAGGCAAAAAAAGACCAAAAACCTGAATAGCAGAGATTTCCGCGTCTAAACCCGCACCCCTTTTCCCTTTACTCCCCCTGTCCTTTCTTCTAGGTTGACGCAGATTTTATGAAGTTGAATTCTAACCACGATAAGGAGTAATTATGTCTGCAATCATTGATATTTGTGCAAGAGAAATCATCGACTCCCGCGGCAACCCAACAGTTGAAGCGGATGTCTACCTCGAAAGCGGCGTTATGGGTCGCGCAGCCGTGCCATCTGGCGCATCCACAGGCGAGAACGAGGCTGTCGAACTCCGAGATGGCGACAAGAGCCGCTATCTTGGTAGAGGCGTCCAGAAGGCCGTCTCAAACATCAACGATGTGATCGCCCCCGAACTTCTCGGGTATGATGCTCTGGATCAGGTCGGCATTGACAAGACCATGATCGCGCTCGACGGCACTAAGAACAAGAGCAAGCTTGGCGCCAACGCCATTCTTGCCGTATCCCTTGCATCCGCTCGTGCTGCAGCCGACTACGTTGGAATGCCACTCTTCCGTTATATTGGCGGCACCAACTCAAAGATCCTGCCCGTACCCATGATGAACATCATCAACGGCGGATCGCACTCTGACGCCCCCATCGCATTTCAGGAATTCATGATCCGCCCCGTCGGAGCCCCAACATTCCGCGAAGCCATCCGCACCGGCGCCGAAGTGTTCCACAGCCTCAAAAAGGTGCTCCATGACCGAGGTCTTAGCACCGCAGTTGGCGATGAGGGTGGATTTGCTCCCAAGCTGGAAGGCACAGAAGATGCGCTCGAAAGCATTATCAAGGCCATCGAAATGGCCGGATACAAGCCGGGCGAAGATGTCACCATCGCTTTGGATTGTGCCGCTAGCGAATTCTATGCCGATGGGGTCTATGACTACACGAAGTTCGAAGGCGCCAAGGGCGCCAAGCGTTCCCGCGAAGAACAGGTCGAGTATCTGGCCGAGCTCATCAGCAAGTACCCGATTGATTCCATTGAAGATGGCTGCGACGAGGGCGACTGGGAAGGCTGGGCGATGCAGACCGCGAAGATTGGCGACAAGATCCAACTCGTGGGCGATGACCTCTTTGTCACCAACGTCGAATACCTCGCGCGCGGTATCGAAGAGAAGTCTGCCAACTCGATCCTGATCAAGGTTAACCAAATTGGCACCCTGACCGAAACACTCGACGCCATTGAAATGGCTCACAAAGCCAGTTTCACCGCCGTCATCAGTCACCGCTCGGGCGAAACCGAAGACAATACGATTGCCGACATCGCGGTCGCCGTTAATGCCGGACAGATCAAAACGGGATCCATGTCACGCACCGACCGAATCTGCAAATACAACCAGCTCCTTCGTATCGAAGAAATGCTGGGTGCAGATGCAATCTATGGTGGCTAAGTTCCCTCTGGTCTTTTGACCGAAAGTTCGCTAGCGTTAATGACCGAAAGGTGCGGGACACGTCTCTCGCCTTTTGGTCTTTCTTTTTGGTGGAGCCCTGAACTCGGAGTAGTGGATTCTGATGAGCACATGGCGAATGATTTATCGCTTCTCGTGGGCCCTGCTGGCCGTTCTGGTAGCAATTGGCCTGCTCTGCGTCTTTACCCCAAAGTGCCACACACTGTCTTGTCTGCAAAGGACGCGAGCAGAACTTGATGCCAAAAACAGTGCAAAGGCTGAAGAAATTACAGATCTAAAGATTCGACAGGAACGATTTTCAAGTGAACCGGCCTTTGTAGAACGCACCGCCCGAGAAGCGGGCATGGTGACTAAAGATGAGGTCGTTTATAAGTTCACAGATGCAAATGGAAAGATCCCGGAAGCCCGTTAATAGAGGAACCTCAGAATGTCTCACCTCCTAGTCACTCGCACAGCAACAGCCTTTCTGCTTTCGGTTTTCCTTCTTTCTACCGGTTGCATCAAGATGGAGCATGATCTGCGCATTCTGGAGGATGGAACGGCAACCTACCGCCTCAAATACTCAATTTCCGAGCAGGCTATCACACAGCTCAGGGCCATGGAAAAGCTGAAAGCCGATCTGGCAAAAGCCAACGGCGAACCGCCTCCCGGAATCGAAATGGACCCGCTATTCCACCTCTTTCTTGATCCCAACGAAGGCGCACTGCGCGAAGCCATCAAGCAATACGAAAACGACGGCATCAAATTAAAATCGCTTGAGATCGAATCACGCTCGGCCTGGCGCAATGTGGATATCCGTATAGAGGTAGATGACCTCGAAAAGGTCTCCAAAACAGAGTTCTTCAAAACACACGGTTTCAACCTGACTCAGGACGCCGAGAGCCGCTACGTGCTCTCGCGCGACCCACACATCAACATCCCCGGGCAAGTGGCAAAGGTGCCTTCGGACGAAGAGCTGAAACAAATGATTCCGCTCGTCGCTGGCTTTAACGTAACCGTAAAGATCACAACCCCTGGACGTATTCTGGCGACCACAGCATTTCGAACCACACTGCATACCGCCTCTTGGACCTTTAACTTCGACAATGAACCCAGCGCCATTCAAGCCGTGCAACGTCAACCCTTCCGGATCGTCTTCGAGTCTAAGAAGACTCCACTTCCCGAAATGCACTACCGTGGATCCAAGATCACACAGTAGTATCCGAAGATCGGCATACCTTGAAGACACGCTCATTTTGAGCGGTCCACCCCCCTTAAGTCAGAAATCAGAGGTCGGTTGTAGCCCCAGATTGTATCTGGGCTTCCGGGGCGAGGCGCCCCAGCTCCATTATTGCAAAACAGGTCATTTAGAAATGATGGAGGTGGCCCGCTCTCGGGCCGCAAGTTTCCGGGCTCTCAGCCCGTCCCGCTTAACGGGCGGGAATAGGTCATGCAATGACGCACTACACCAGCCCTCTCTCTCTCCTCATACCTCCGTCTCCCGGAGCCCCAGCCGCGCGCCATCCCACCATGCCAGCTTAGCTGCTGCCAAAGCTGAACCTCGGTGGGAGATTCTGTGCTTTGCGGCGGAATCAAGTTCGGAAAAGGTCTGCTCGGAACCATCAGGAACAAACACGGGATCATAGCCAAAACCGTGATCGCCGCGTGGGCGCAATACAATGCGACCTTCGCAGCGACCATCGACCGTTTCAGAAGCGCCGTCTGGCGTTGCCAGCGCCATGGCGCAACGAAAGCGGGCGGTTCGATTCTGAACCCCATCGAGGTCGACGAGAAGCTTGCGAATGTTGGCCTTATCGTCAGAAGGTTCTCCCGCATAGCGCGCGGAGTAGACCCCCGGCGCCTTATCCAGAGCATCAACTTCAAGACCAGAGTCATCCGCCAGCGTAAGCATTCCACTCGCTGCGGAAAGCTCAACGGCTTTCTTCGTTGCGTTTGCTTCAAACGTGTCGCCATCTTCAACAACATCGGGAAGTCCCGGTATTGCGTCGGCCCCCACAATATCAACACCGGGAAAGTCTAGAATCTCCCGAATTTCTTCAAGCTTGTGTGCGTTTCGCGTGGCAATGAGTAGTTGCATGTCGCCTCCCCGCTGTTCATATAAATAGTTCATGCTCAATTGTGGTATAGAACATCTACAGAATCCAGTTTGATTATGTTGACAGCCCGCAGGGAGTTGAATATAGTTTCGCTTATGAAATACAAAGCAACTCCTCTGTCGTGCAAGCAGACCTCAAGTATATTGTGTATTAGCGAGCAGCGCGTAAGGCGGTTATGTGCAAATAACATCATTCTCTCTGAAAAAGTTGGATCATCTTGGATCATTGACGGAGAGAGTGTTTCTAACTACGGAATTAGAAGTGGTCATATTGTTGCAGAGGATCATGCTGCTTACCATGTCACACAAAACAAACATATTGCACTCAGCTTCTTTTCTGGTGCTATGGGATTAGATCTCGGTCTGGAAGCGGCTGGATTTAACGTTCGGCTAGCCTGTGAAGTTGATAAATTCTGTAGACAGACAATTGCTATCAATCGACCAAATACGGCTCTTCTTGGAGATATCAGTTTATACAGCAAAGATGACATTCTTGATGCTGCTGGTTTAACAGACAGAGACGATATTGACTTAATTATCGGCGGACCACCATGCCAAGCATTTAGCACAGCAGGAAAGCGGCAAGGTTTGAACGATGATCGGGGCAATGTTTTCCTGAAATACCTAGATCTCGCAATTTCTCTGAACCCTAAATTCATAGTAATAGAGAACGTTAGAGGACTTCTATCTTGTCCCATGCAACATCGGCCTCATGATAAAAGGGGTGATGGGAATCCTCCATTGCTCTTGGATGAACAAAAAGGAGGCGCATTAAACTTTATTCTAGAGCAACTTAGATCTTCGGGATACCACTATTCATTCAATCTCTATAATGCAGCTAACTTTGGAAGCCCGCAGGTTCGAGAACGTGTTGTCATTATTTGTTCACGCGATCACGTTGATATTCCGTTTCTTACCCCGACCCACTCTCAAAGTGGTGACTTTTCATTACCAAAGTGGAAGACATTCCAGGATGCTGTCCGCGAAATAAAAAACCACCACCACATAGACTTCCCAGAGAGTCGTTTGAAATACTACAGAATGCTAAAATCTGGACAGAATTGGAAAAACCTTCCTTCTGAAGTTCAGAAAGAAGCTATGGGGAAGTCCTATTATTGCGGGGGAGGTAAAACTGGATTTTTCCGCAGACTGGCCTGGGATAAACCAGCGCCAACTTTAGTAACTCACCCGGCAATGCCTGCCACAGATCTTTCACATCCCGAGGAAGATCGCCCGCTTTCCGTGGAAGAATACAAACGTATTCAAGAATTTCCTGACAGTTGGGAGCTAGCCGGGCCCATTATCCAGCAGTATAAACAGGTTGGAAATGCCGTTCCGAAAAGTCTTGGTATGGCAATAGGAAATCATGTTAAGAATCTTCTTAATGGGAAGAAAATAGCCGGGGTTGTTTGCTTCCCATATTCACGGTATAAAAGAACATCACACTGTGAATGGGAGGAAGACTTCAGGAAAAACACCAGAAAAAACAATACCAAACAAGCTGAGTTACTTTTGGGTTAACCGTACCTTCTGTTGCTTTAGATATTTTTTTGCAAACCTAATGAAGTCCTTTTCGCTGAGGCCTTTGTCTTGCATCATCTCCGGAAGATTATCCCAATTGGTTTTCCCTATGCGTGAAAACGTCCTAAACCATTTCTGAATATTTGTATTATTTCTAATGGCACTGCTTGATGAATTCTCTGAATTATCTCTGTTCTTTATTTGCAATGCATTCCATCCTGATTCATTAGGCAGGATAAAGTCTACGGCCTTTACAAACTCTCCACAGCACCAGACCCAGCCATAACTCCTCATTACAGAATCAATATATCGCTCCAGAAGAGCTCCCACACAGTTCTCTGCACACATCGCATGTTGATGTTCTATTTTTATCTTCACGCTTTCAGCCTTGGAATAACCATAAGCCACCTGCATGACAATGCTCACCATTTCATCCGGAACGGTGCCTGGTTGAGCCGGAAAATCAGAACGCGTATAACCATTAATGAATTTTTTCGCTAATACAATGATTCCATCTGAGTCATCCAGAGATGGCTTGTTCTTGCCTCGCCACGAGAGACTCTCTGGGTTTTCTCTAAGGAATGAACATATCTGTCCAAATGGGTAAATCAGGTCTACTCCATTTACTTTTCCGGACGGGCAGACGGTTTTGAACGCCTGTTCAAATGCTGATTGTTTGTTGCTCATATATTTCTCTCTGAGAGTGTAAATATAGGGTTATGTATCATTTTATCTTGCGATCAGAACCGTATCACCCCCGCTTGGCCCAAGAGTCTCGTAGCGGAACAATCCGATTGAATACCGGACGGTCAGGGGTTGAGTCCTTTGTATCCACAACAAAGTATCCGGTACGCTCAAACTGAAAGCGGCTTCCGGGCTCAGCGGTTGCCAAACTGGGTTCAACGAACGCCTGCACCACGCTTAACGAATCGGGATTCAGATTATCTTTAAAGTCGCCACCTTCTGGCACAGCATCCGGGCGTTCGCAGTTGAAAAGCCGATCAAACAGACGCACCTCTACCGCTTTGGCATGCGACGCCGAAACCCAATGGATCGTTCCCTTGATGCGCCGACCATCCGGTGCATTTCCACCCCGTGTCTCGGGGTCATAGGTACAGTGGACCTCCGTCACCTCGCCTGTGGTCTCATCCTTCTTAAAGGCAGTGCATGTCACCAAGTAGCCATACCGCAGACGCACCTCCTGGCCCGGCTTTAAACGATAGAATTTCTTCGGGGCTTCTTCTTGAAAATCACCGCGCTCAATATAGAGCTCGCGGGAGAACGGAACATCGCGGGTTCCTGCGGACGCATCCGCAGGATTATTGATGCCCTCAAGCATCTCTTCCTGTCCCTCGGGATAATTAGTGATGATGAGCTTAAGCGGGTCGAGAACACCCATCACGCGATAAGCCGACTGGTTCAATTCGTCTCGGATGCAGTGCTCCAACAATGCAATATCGGTAAGACTCTCCACCTTTGTGACACCCACCCGCCGACAGAATTCGCGAATCGCCGCTGCCGTGAACCCACGACGCCGTAGCCCGGAAACCGTGGGCATACGGGGATCATCCCAGCCGCTCACAAAACCATCTCGAACCAGCTCAAGCAGTTTGCGTTTACTCATCACCGTATAGGTTAAATTCAATCGGGCAAATTCGATCTGCTGCGGATGGCAGTCCACCTCAAGCGCATCAAGAATCCAGTCATAGAGCGGGCGGTGCACTTCAAACTCAAGCGTGCAGATTGAGTGCGTTATACCCTCGATGGAATCCTCAATGCAGTGCGCAAAGTCATACATGGGATAGACGCACCAGGCATCTCCCGTTCGGTGATGATGCGCATGCTTGATGCGATAGATTGCCGGATCTCGCATGTGAAGGTTCGGAGATTCCATATCAATCTTTGCCCGAAGCACATACTGGCCATCCGCAAACTCCCCCGCCCGCATACGGCGGAACAGATCTAGACTTTCTGCTGCGGGACGATCACGCCAGGGGCTTGCCTTACCGGGGCGATTGGGAACCCCGCGATAGTCTTTAAACGCATCTGGAGAGAGCGTGCAGATGTAGGCCATATCCTTTTGGATCAGGGCTTCAGCATAGCGATACATTTTTTCAAAATAGTCGGCGGCATAGAAGAGATTTGGTCCCCAGTCAAAACCCAACCACTTCACATCCTCAATAATGGAGTCAACATACTCGACATCTTCCGCCACCGGGTTTGTGTCGTCGAACCGCAGATGGCACTCACCCTTATAGTCCTGCGCAATGCCAAAATTCAGACAGATCGACTTGGCATGCCCAATATGCAAATACCCGTTTGGCTCTGGAGGAAAGCGGGTAACTATCTCAGTGTGCTTCCCCGATTTGAGATCTTCGTCAACCTTATCACGAATGAAGTTCGTGACTCCTGTCTCTTCTGTCGCCATAACAAACTCCTGCCTAAAGGCTCCGTCGATAACGGAAATCGTAATCTTTCGTCAATTTTTTCAACGCTTTGCCACTCAGCTTCACATCCACCTGCTCAAGCAACTCAATCGCATACTGTACGCGGCGCAAACTCATATCACGCCCAAGCACAGCCATCGTATCGAATAGTGGCAAGGAAACCGGACTCCCGGAAATGGCTACAAAGAATAGCGAAAGCAGCTTCTTGAACTTAATGTCTTCCTTCTCGCCTATTTTCGAAAACATGCTCTGGATGCTCTCAGCATCCCACGTGGTCATGCGCTCAATCTCCCACTGCGCAATACGGAGAAGAACAGGAGCGCGTTCGGGGGCATCAACCCCCTTCAGTAAAAGCTCGGAGTCATAAATCAACCGATCCGCATACACAAAGGAGGTCATGGGCACAAAATCAGAAAGTTGATTCAATCGTGGTTGCGCCAATGGCAACAACTTCAACATCATCTCATCGTTTAGCATCCACGTCTTGAGGCGCTGCAACAGAGCATCGGCAGAAAGCTCGCGAATATAGCGACCATTAAATGCCTTCAGTTTCTGTATATCGAAAATCGGGCCACCCAAGCTCACGCGATCGAGATCAAAGATCTCAGCCATTTTCTCAAGCGTAAACGTCTCCTCGCCATCTGCAGGACTGTAGGCCATGAGCCCCAGGAAATTCACCAAGGCTTCGGGCAAAAAACCGGCCTGACGATAGTAGAGAATGCTCGTAGGATTCTTGCGTTTGGATAGCTTCGATTTATCGGGATTGCGCAACAAAGGCAAATGGGCAAATTCAGGGGGATCCCAACCGAATGCTTCATAAAGCAATATATGCTTGGGCGTTGAGCTGATCCACTCTTCGCCACGAATAACATGCGTAATCGCCATCAAGTGATCATCGACAACATTGGCGAGATGATAGGTAGGGAAACCATCCGTCTTGAGAAGCACCTGATTATCAATCGTATTCCAGGGAATGCTAACAGCATCGCGTAGACGATCTTTGAACACGCACTCCCCTTCAGCGGGAACCCGCAACCGGATCACATAGGGTTCGCCCGCATCAATGCGAGCCTGAGCCTCCGTCGGAGACAAGCTGGCGCAGTGTCCATCATACCCCAACCGATCCGCCTTATCAGCCTCCTGCTGCTGACGCAAAGCGGTCAAGCGTTCGGCTGTGCAGAAACAGGGATATGCTTTACCAGCATCCACCAATTGACGGCAGTGATCCTGATAGAGTTGAGTACGCTCGCTTTGACGGTAAGGACCATAGTCACCGCCCGTATCAGGCCCCTCATCCCATGGGAGTCCAACCCAACTCAAGGCTTCAAGAATAGCATCTTCTGATTCCTGAGTAGATCGGACTTGATCTGTATCTTCAATGCGCAGCACAAACTGTCCGCCATGGTGCTTGGCAAAGGCGTAATTAAACAGCGCGATATAGGCCGTCCCAATATGGGGCGCGCCTGTCGGTGAGGGTGCAATGCGTGTACGAACCGTCATGATAATCTCATCTCCATTAGT